>NZ_JBIWAP010000024.1:0-156515 GCF_044760075.1 Kitasatospora sp. NPDC098663
GGGCGTGTACTCCCGCCCCGCCCATCGCTGTTCTGGTGCCCCCGTTGAGGTTTTCTGGGCGGGGTGTTAATATCGCCGCGGGGGCGCCCTCCACCGGCGGGGGGGGCCGGCCTGCGGCCGGCCGCCACGACGCGGAGCGGTGCAGGTCAGCCGACCATCGCCGCCAGGACGGTGCGCCAGTCCTCGCCAGGCTCGGGGCTCAGCGGGGCGGCGAGGGTCTCGGCGCGGTAGTGCCAGGGGCGCCGGAGTTCGGGATCGGCGTCGGGGCGCAGGTCCAGCGGGCTGCCGGAGTCGAGCAGGCGCACGAGCTCGCCGGTGAAGTCCGCCCAGGAGACGTGCCCGTTGACGGCGTTGACGATCCGGCCGGCCGCCGGGTTGCCGTCCGCGACGCAGGCGGCGAGCGCGCGGGCCAGGGCGGCGGAGTGCACCCAGGCGGCGCCGTACCAGGTGGAGCGGTCGCCGGGGGCGGGGGCGGGCAGGGCGATCGGTCGGCCGGCCAGGGCGGCCTGGTAGAGGTCGCCGGTGGAGCCCCAGCGGAGCTGGTCGCGCAGGCGCTGGTGCGGGCCCCAGACGATCGGGGCGCGGACCACGGTGGCCGGGCCCCGGCCGCCGGCGGCCGCCTCGAACAGGATGCGCTCGCAGTCCAGCTTGGCCTGTCCGTAGGGGCTGACCGGTTCGCCGGTCGGGCCGCCTTCGGGGATGTCGGTGCCGGACGGGCGGCCGTAGGCGTCGATGCTGCTGACGAAGACGAACGGGCCGCCGCGCCAGCCCTCGACCAGGGCGCGCATCGCGGCGAGGTCGACGGCGTGCTCGGTGAAGGTGCAGGCGGAGTGGATGACGGCGTCGACGCCCTCGACCGCGCGGCGCAGGCTGTCGAGGTCGGCGAGGTCGCCCTCGGCCAGTTCGGCGCCGTGCAGGGCGGGCAGGTGGGCGGACTCGGGCCGGACCAGGGCCCGGACCGGGCGGCCCTGGGCCATCAGTTCCTGGAGGACGGCCGCGCCGACACCGCCGGTGGCGCCGGTGAGCAGCACGGTGCCCGCGCGGGTGCGGGCGCCCGGGCGGGAGCCGGTGCGGGCGGGGGCGGCGCGGCGCTCGTCCTCGCGGGTGGCGAGCAGGGCGGCGAGGGCGCGCGGGGTGCGCTGTTCCAGCACGTCCAGGCCGGTGAGCGGCAGGCCGGTGCGGGTGCGCAGGCGTTCGGCGAGTTGGACGGCGATCAGGGAGTGGCCGCCGAGGGCGAAGAAGTCGCCGTCGGCGGGCGGGGTGGTGCCGAGCAGTTCGCCGAAGGCCGTCCGGACGGTGTCGAGCGGGCCGGACCGCTCGGGGGCGGTCGGGGCCGCGCCGGGCAGCCGGCCGCGGTCCGGGGTCCCGTCGGCGTGCCGGGGCAGCCGGTCCAGCAGGGTGACGGCGGCCGGCAGCTGGGCGGGGGCGAGGTGGCGGCGCAGGGCGGCGCGCAGTTCGACGCCGGTCGGGGCGACCGGGCCGCGCACCACGGCGTAGGCGAGCGGCGGGCCGTCGGCGGTCTCGACGACGGCCGCCTCGACCACCCGGGGGTCGGCCGACAGTGCGGCGAGGGCCGGGTGCTGGGCGGTGGCCAGGCGGGTGCCGGGGAGCGCGGAGAGGGGCTGGTCGGGGTCGGCGGCGACGGCGGCGAGCAGGTCCGCGAAGGCGGTGAGCAGGTGCTCGGCGGTGGTCTCGTCGAGGGCGTCCCGGTCGTGCTGGACCAGGCAGCGCGGCTGCGGGCCGTCCTCGACCAGCAGGGCGAGGCCGAACTTGGCCAGGCCCAGGTCGAGTTCGACGTCCTCGGCGGTGAGGCCGGGCAGCGTGAGCGGCTCGGCGGGGTGGACGAGGTCGCAGCTGACGGAGAGCAGCGGGGTGCCGTCGGCGCCGCGGGCCGCCGCGCCGAGCCGCTCGACGATCAGGTCGAACGGGATCTCGTGGTGCTGCTGCGCGTCGAGCAGCGCGGTCCGGGTCCGTCCGAGCACCTCGGTGAAGGTGGGGTCGCCGGCCAGGTCGGCGCGGACCGCGAGGGTGTTGACGCCGAGGCCGACGGTGCGGCGCAGTTCGGGCCGCAGGCGCTGGCCGCTGGCGCAGCCGAGGGTGAGGTCGGCCTGGTCGGCGGCGGTGCGCAGGGTGGCGAAGGCGGCGGCCAGGACGACGGCGAACAGGGTGGCGCCGTGCCGGGCCCCGAGCCGGCGCAGGCCCTCCACGGTGGCGGGGGCGAGCGGGGCGGTGTGCAGGGTGGCCCGGCGCTCGCGCGCCCCGGGCGGGGTGGGTCGCAGCAGCGGCAGCGGGCGGGCGCCGGCCAGGTGCCGGGCGCGGGCGTCGGCGGCGCTGGTGAGTTCGGCGTCGCGGGTGCGCTCCTCGCGGGCGTACTCGGCGTACGACGGTCCGGGCGGCGGGAGTTGGGGCGCCACGCCGTCGCGGGCGGCGGCGTAGAGGGCGGCCAGGTCGGCGGCGAGGACGGGCAGCGAGCCGCCGTCGACGGCGATGTGGTGGATGTTCAGGAGCAGGGTGTGGTCCTGCGGGCCGTGCTTCAGCAGCAGGGCGCGCAGGACCGGACCGGTGGCGAGGTCGAAGGGGCGGGCGGCCTCGGCGGCGAGCAGGGCGGGGGCGTTGTTCCCGGCGCCGTTCTCCCAGGTGGCGTCCACCGTGCGCAGCGGCACCGGGGTGACCGGGTCGGTCTGCTGGTGGGGCTGGTCGCCCTGGCGGCCGTAGCGGGTGCGCAGGACGGCGTGGCGCTCGGTGAGGCCGGTGAGGGCGGTCGCGAGGGCGTCGGGGTCGAGCGGTCCGCGCAGGCGGGTGGCGAGCGGGACGTTGTAGAGGGCGCCGCCCTGGCCGAGGTGGTCCATCAGCCACATCCGCTGCTGGGCGTGCGAGAGCGGGGCGGGGCCGGTCGGGCCGTCGCCCTGTCCGGCCGGCGCGCTCTGCGGGGCCGCCGGGCGCCCGCCCGCGGCGGGGCGGTTGCGGCGGGCGCGGCGCAGCAGGTCGGCCTGGTCGGCGGTCTGGTCGACGGCCGGGTGCTCGGCGGTCATCGGGTGGCTCCTTGCGGGGTGTCGTCGTGCGCGGCGCGCAGGGCTCGTTCGAGCAGGTCGGCCTGGCCGGCGACGGTGGGGTGGCCGAGGAAGTCGGCGAGCGAGAGTTCGACGCCGAGGTCCTCGCGGAGGTCGTCGACGACCCACATGGCGAGCAGCGAGTGGCCGCCCTCGGCGAGGAAGTCGGCGGCCGGGTCGGTGATCGGGCGTTCCAGGGCGCGGGTCCAGGCGGCGGCGACGGCCT
The DNA here is from genome assembly GCF_044760075.1 of Kitasatospora sp. NPDC098663. Taxonomy (NCBI): domain Bacteria; kingdom Bacillati; phylum Actinomycetota; class Actinomycetes; order Kitasatosporales; family Streptomycetaceae; genus Kitasatospora; species Kitasatospora sp. NPDC098663. The sequence goes on from NZ_JBIWAP010000024.1 coordinate 3,277, forward strand.
GCTGGATCGGGGTGAGGGCGGCGGCGGTGCCCGGACCGTCGGCGGCCGTCTCGTCGGCGGCGGCGAGGGCGCGGCGGTCGATCTTGCCGGTGCTGGTCAGCGGCAGGGCGGCGAGTACGGTCCAGGCGGTGGGCACCAGGTGGGCGGGCAGCCGGTCGGAGAGCCGGGCGCGGAGGGTCTCGACGGCCGGTCGGCTGCCGTCGGCGAGGACCAGGCAGGCGGCGAGAGCGGCGTCGGTCCGGCCGGGCCGGCGGACCACGACGGCCGCTTCGGCGACCTCGGGGAACTGCAGCAGCGCGTGCTCGACCTCGCCGGGTTCGATCCGGAAGCCGCGGACCTTCACCTGATCGTCGGTGCGGCCGTGGAACTCCAGTGCGCCGTCGTGGCGTTCGCGGACGAGGTCGCCGCTGCGGTAGGCGCGGCCGGTGCCGGGCAGGTCGCGGAAGCGCTCGGCGGTCAGTTCCGGCCGGTCCAGGTAGCCCTGGGCGAGCCGGCCGCCGGCGATCCACAGTTCGCCGACGGTGCCGGGCGGCACCGGTGCGAGTTCCTGGTCGAGGACGAGGGTGCGGGCGCCGCCGAAGGGCCGGCCGATCGGGACCGGGCCGGTGGTGCAGTCGGCCGGGGTGATCCGGTGCAGGGTGGTGAAGGTGGTGGCCTCGGTCGGCCCGTAGACGTTGAAGAGTTCGAGCCAGGGGAAGGCGCGCAGCACCGCCCCCGCGTACTCGGGCGACAGGGCCTCGCCGCCGACGGCCAGGGTGCGCAGCACGCCGAAGATCCGGGACTGCCGGGCCGCCAGGTGGTGGAACAGGGCGGTGGTGATGAACACGGTGGTGACGCCGAACCGCTCGATGTCGCGGACGAGTTCCTCGGCGGTGGGCCGGTCGGCCGGCGAGACGGCGACGGCGGCGCCGCGCGCCAGCGGGGCCCACAGTTCGAAGGTGGAGGCGTCGAAGCTGATCGTGGAGTGGAACAGGACCCGGTCGCGGGGGCCGAGCGTGAACGCGTCCTGGGCGGTGACCAGGTCGGCGACGGCGCTGTGCGGGACGATGACGCCCTTGGGCCGGCCGGTGGAGCCCGAGGTGTAGAAGAGCAGGGCGGTCGCGGCCGGGTCGGCGGCGTCGGGTGCGGCCGCGGCGACGGCGTCGGGGCCGTGCCCGGCCGGGGCGGTGGGCTCGGCCAGGACGAGGGTCGAGGTCAGCGCGAGGGTCTGCTCCTCGGCGAGTTCGGCCTCGGCGAGGAGCGTCTTGTCGCCGAGGACGAGCCGGACTCCGGCGTCCCCGGTCATCTCGGCGATGCGCTGGCGCGGGTAGGCCGGGTCGAGCGGGACGACGTGGGCGCCGGTCCGCCAGATCGCGAGCTGGGCGACGACCAGGCGGGTGGAGCGGGCGCAGAGCAGGCCGACCGCGCTGCCGGGGCCGATCCCCCGGGCGGTCAGGGTCGCGGCCAGCCGGGCCGAGGAGTCGAGCAGCTGGCGGTACGTCAGGACGGTGGAGCCGTCGGTCACGGCGAGGGCGTCGGGGCGCTCCTGGGCGTGCCGGGCGATCAGGTCCGGGAGGGTCGCGGTGGGCATGGTGGTTCCCTTCCGGGCGCCCCGGCCGCGAACGGCCGGGGCGCCCTGCGCAGGTCGTACGGGCGGGCGGGCGGTCAGACGGCGGCGGCGGTCGGCTGCCGCTCCGCCACCAGCCGGGCGACGGCCCGCAGGTCGGGCTGGCGCAGCACCAGGGGCGCGCGCAGCCGCACCCCGCACTCCTCCTCCAGGGCCTCCAGCAGCCGTGCGGCGGCGAGCGAGTTGCCGCCCGAGGCGAGGAAGTTGTCGCCGGGCCCGAGGTCGGCGCGGCCGAGCAGGTCGCGGCACAGGCGCAGCACGGTGCGCTCGGTGGGCGTGGCGCCCTCCTCCGCCGCGACCGGCTCGTCCGCGGCCGGGGCGAGGAGCAGGGCGGCGCGGTCGACCTTGCCGTTGGCGTCCAGCGGGAAGGTGTCGACCAGGCGGACGGCCGCCGGGACGGCCTGCTCGGGCAGCCACGGGCGGACCGCCGCCAGCAGCTCGTCGGCGCCGGCGGCCGAGGATCCCTCGGCGGTCTGGACGAAGGCGAGCAGCCGGACGCCGCCGGTCGGCGCCGGGGCCGCGGCCACCACGGCCCGGTGCACCCGCGGGTCGCGCTCGAACGCGGCCTCGACCTCGGCGGGTTCGACCCGGACGCCGCTGACCTTGACCTGGTCATCGAGCCGGCCGTGGAACTCCAGCACGCCGTCGGCGCGCATCACCACCCGGTCGCCGCTGCGGTAGACCCGGTCGATGCCGTCCACGCCGGGCGGCACGCCGACGAAGCGCCGGGCGGTCAGCTCGGGGTCGAGGTAGCCGGCGGCCAGGCCCCGGCCGCCGATGCGCAGTTCGCCGGCCTGGCCGCGCGGCACCGGCCGGCCCTCCTCGTCGGTGACCAGGACGACGGCGCCCGGGACGGGCAGCCCGATCGGCGGCGCGCCGGCGCCGTGGTCGAGGCCGGGCGCCATGGTGTGCACGGTGGTGGTGACGGTGGCCTCGGCGGGACCGTAGGCGTTGTGGACGGTCGCGGTGACGTCCGGGCCGGGGGCGCGGCGCAGCCGGTCGCCGCCGATGGTGAGGTGGCGCAGTGCCAGCCCGTCGGGCCACGCGCGCGCCAGGATCGGTTCGGCGAGCGGGGTGGGCAGGATGCTGACGGTGACGCCGGCCTCGCGCCACCAGTCGGTGAGCGCGCCCGGGTCCCAGCGGACGGCCTCGGGGGCGAGGGTGAGCGCGGCGCCGGAGGTGAGGGTGGCCCACAGCTCCAGGACGTGCGGGTCGAAGGACACGCCGATCAGCAGGCTGTGCCGCTCGCCGGGGCCGAGGCCGGTCAGCTCGCGGTACCAGTGGAGCAGCGCGCCGAGGGCGGGTTCGCCGACGGCGACGGCCTTGGGGGTGCCGGTCGAGCCGGAGGTGAGTACCGCGTAGTGGGTGCCGGCGGGCACGTGGACCTGCTCGCCGGGAACGAACGCGGCGACCACGTCGCCGGTCGGGTCCAGGTCGAGCGCCAACTGCTCGCCGCTCTGGGGAAGTCGGGCCGGGTCGCCGACCAGGCAGGCGGGCCGCAGCTGCTCGGCGACGGCCTGGAGCCGGCGCTCGCCGGGGCGCGGGCCGAGCGGCAGGTGGACGGCGCCGAGCTTGGCGGTGGCGAGGGTGACGGCGGCCAGGGCGGCGGAGTGGCCGAGGCAGACGCCGACCAGGTCGCCGGGGCGGATCCGGTCGCGCAGTGCCGCGGCCACCGTGTCGGCGAGGCGGTCGAGTTCGGCGTAGCTGTAGGTGCGGGCGCCGTCGATCAGGGCGGGCGCGTCCGGGGTCCGGTGCACCCAGGTGGCGAACAGGTCGAGGACCGCGCCGTCCTGGTGCGGGCGGCCGTATTCGATGCTCAGGGTTTCCATCATCGTCTCCAGGTGGTTCAGGCCGTCGACAGGCTGTTGACAGGCCGTTGACGGACCGTCAGTTCAGGCCCATGGAGCGGGCGATGATCACCTTCTGGACCTCGGAGGTCCCCTCGATGATCGTGGTCATCCGCACGTAGCGGTACAGGAACTCCAGCGGGTGGCCGCGCACCCAGCCGGTGGCGCCGTGCACCTGGAGCGAGCGGTCCACCGCGCGCACGGCGGTCTCGGAGGCGGTGAGCTTGGCGAGCGCCGCGTTCTCCGGCGCCTCGGTGCCGTCGTCGACCAGCCGGGCGCAGGCGAGGGTGAGCAGCTTGGAGCACTCCACCTCGGCCCGGGTGGCCACCAGGTGTTCCTGGACGTGCTGGTACTCGCCGATCACCTTGCCGAAGGCGCGCCGCTCGCGGGCGTACTCGACGCCCATGCGCAGCGCGTACTCGGCGATGCCGTTGCACATCGCGGCGACGACCAGGCGGCCCCGGGAGAGGCTGTCCATGGCGAGGGCGGTGGCCGCGCCGACGCCCTCCTCGCCGCCGATCACGGCGTCGGTGGAGACGGTGACCTGGTCGAGCAGCAGCTCGAACAGCGGTTCGCCGGACATGCCCTCGTAGCGCTGGCCGATCCGCAGGCCGGGCTGGTCGATCGGGAGGACGAAGGCGGTGGCGCCGGCGGTGGGCCCGGCTCCCTCGCCGAGGTCGGTGGCGGTGACGACGAGCACCAGGCCGGCCCGGTCGGCGTTGCTGACGAAGGTCTTGCGGCCGTTCAGCACCCAGCCGTCGGCGGTGCGCACGGCGGTGGTGGTGAGCCGGAACGCGTCGGAGCCGGCGTGCGGCTCGGTGAGGGCGAGGCAGCGGGTCTGCTCGCCGCGCACCAGCGGCACGAGGTGCTGCTCGATCTGCTCGGGGGTGCCGTGCCGCAGCAGCGGGCTGGGGCCGTCGGAGCCGGCCAGGGCGTACGGCGCGAGCGGGCAGCCGCTGCGCCCGGCGGCGTGGTGCAGCAGGACGACGGCGGTGAACGGCATGTCGGCGCCGCCGAGTTCCTCGGGGTAGTCGCCGGCGTAGAAGCCGAGGGCGGCGGAGCGCTTGCGGACGTAGGCGCGCAGTTCGGCGGGCACCTCGTCGGCGGTCTCGGGCAGTTCGGCGGCCAGCGGGACGAGCTCGCGGCGGACGAAGCTCTCGAAGGCGTCGACGAGTTCGCGGTGGGCGTCTTCGAGGACGGCGGAGGGGGCGCTCATGCGCGGTCTGCCTTTCCGGGGTGCTGGCCGGTGAGGGCGCTGGCCTGGTCGGCCAGGACGGCGTGGCGGAACAGGGTGCGCAGCGGCGGGCGGCTGCCGAGGTGCGGCTCCAGCCAGGCGGCGAGCTGGGCGGCGAGCAGCGAGTGGCCGCCGACCTCGAAGAAGTGGGAGTCGGCGGTGAAGCGGTCGTGGCCGAGCACCTCGCGCCAGGCGGCGGCGATCAGTTCCTGGCCGGGGTCGGCGAAGGCGCTCTCGGCGGCCGGGGCGGCCTCCTGGGCGGGGGCCTCGTCGGCGAGCCGGGCGAGGGCGGCGCGGTCGGGCTTGCCGCCGGGCAGGGTGGGCATCGTCTCGACGGCCGTCCAGGTGGCCGGGACGAGCCCGCCGGGCAGCCGCTGGGCGAGCGCCGCGTGCAGGGCGGCCTGGTCGGGGCGGTCGGCGCCCTCCAGGAAGCCGATCAGGCGCGGACCGGCCTGCGGGTCGGTGTGCAGCACCACCGCGCAGGAGCGGCCGCCGAGTTCGGCGGAGGCCGCGGCCTCGATCTCCTCCAGTTCGATCCGGTGTCCGCGCAGCTTGACCTGGTTGTCGGCGCGGCCGAGGAAGCTCAGCCGGCCGCGCAGGTCGCGGTAGCCGCGGTCGCCGGTGCGGTAGACGCGCTCGCCGCCGAGGGCGGGCACGGTGACGAAGCGGGCCGCGGTCGGCTCCGGCAGGCCGAGGTAGCCATCGGCCAACAGGGCTCCGCTGACGGCGAGTTCGCCGACGCAGCCGGCCGGGAGCGGGCGCAGCGCCTCGTCCAGGACGTGCACGCGCACGCCGTCCAGTTCGGCGCCGAGCGGGATCTCGCCGTCCTCGGCCACGTCGGCGGCGGTGACCTCGTACACGGTGGAGGTGACGGTGGCCTCGGTGACGCCGTAGGCGTTCAGCACGGTGGTGGCCTCGATCAGGCCGGTCAGCGCGCGGGCGGGCAGGCGCTCGCCGCCGAGGACGAGCAGCCGGGGCGCCCAGCGGCCGTCGCGCAGCGCCTCGCGCAGGTCCTCGCGGACGGCGAGCAGGTAGCTGGTCGGCAGGTTGGCGACGGTGACGCCGCGGGCGGCGAGCACGGCGACGAGCTCGGGCCCGGTGGGCACCTCGCGCTGCGGCACGACCAGGGCGGCGCCGGCGGCGAGCGCGGGCAGCACCTCCTCCAGCGCCACGTCGAAGGACGGGCGGGCGAACAGCAGCACCCGGTCGGCGGGGGTCAGTTCGTACCGGGCGGCGATCGCGGCGACGTACCCGGCGAGCGCGTCGCGGCCGACCAGGACGGGCTTGGGCACGCCGGTGGAGCCGGAGGTGTGGATCAGGTAGGCGGCGCCGTCCACCACTGCGGCGGGCTCGGCCTTGGGGAAGGCCGGACCGTCCAGCAGCGCGGGGGTGACGCCTTCGGCGGGCAGGGCGAGCGCGCTCTGCCGGGTGGCCAGCACCAGGGCCGGGGCCAGCCGGTCCAGCAGCAGGCCGAGCCGGGCCGCCGGGTCCTCGGCGGACAGCGGCGCGTACACGGCGCCGTACCGCAGGCAGGCGAGCAGGGCGACGACGCTGTCCACGCCGCGCGGCAGCACGGCGGCGACCGGCTGGCCGGGGGTGACGCCGGCGGCGCGCAGGCGTTCGGCCAGCTGGGTGACGCGGCGGTCGAGCTCGCCGTAGCTGAGGCGCTCGGTGCCGGCGATCATCGCGATGGCCGTGGGGTCGTGGGCGGCGGCCGGGTCGAGACCGGCCCGGGCGACGGCGGTGGCGGGTTCGGCGGCCGGGGCCGGGTCGAGCGCGGCCAGCGTGGCCTCGGGCCGGTCGAGGTAGCAGCGCAGCAGCTGGAGCAGGCGGTCGGCCAGCAGGGTGGCCTCGGCCTCGCCGAACAGGTCGGCGTCGTAGTCCCAGACCAGGGTCATCCCGGCGCCGCCGTGCTTCTCGCCGACCACCCGACGGTCGTCGGGCAGCAGCACCAGGTCGAGGTCGAAGCGGGTGGTGCCGGTGTTGAAGCCCTCGTAGAGCGAGACTTCGAGACCGGGCGCCTGGACGTCCGGCAGCGCGGCGTCGTGCGCGCTGAACATCACGTTGAACAGCGGGTTGTCGGCGCCGCCGGTGTGCAGGCCGAGTCGGCGGGTCAGCTCCTGGACGGGCAGGTCCTGGTAGGGCAGGGCGCGCAGCAGGACGTCGGTCACCTCGTCGACGGCCTCGGTGCCGGGGGCGGCCGGGTCCAGCCGCAGGTGCAGCGGCACGGTGTTCACGAACATGCCGACGGTGCCCTCGAAGCCCTCCGGGCGGTTGCCGACGGCGGTGCCGACGACGAGTTCGCGGTGCCCGGAGTGCCGGCGCAGCAGTTCGGCGAAGAGCGTGAGCAGGGTGCTGAACGGGGTGTGCCCGTCCTCCTTGCTGCGGGTGCGCAGCCGCTCGGCGAGGTCGGCGCCGATCGCCTGGCGCATCTGGCCGCCGCGGTGGCGGCGCACCGCGCCGGGGTTGGCCAGCCCGGGCAGGGTGACCTCGCGCGGGGCGTCGGCCAGCTCCCGCAGCCAGAAGGCGAGCGCGCGCTCGCGGGCGTCCGGGTCGACGGCCGTGCGGGCGTGCTGCTCGTACGAGGGCGCCTCCGGCAGCTGGTAGGGCTCGCCGAGGACGTGGGCGCGGTAGACGGTGAACAGGTCGCGCAGCAGGATCGCGAAGGAGTGGCCGTCGTGGACGAGGTGGTGCTCGACGTGGATCAGCCGGTGGTGGTCCGTGCCGAGGCGCACCAGGTGCCAGCGCAGCACCGGCGCCTTCTCGGTGTCCACCGGCTCCTCGGCCTCGGCGGCCAGCAGCTCGCGGAAGGTGGCCTCCGGGTCGGCCTCGGCGGCGAAGTCGCTGCGGCGCAGCGTCGGTTCGCAGTGCTCGGCGACCCGCTGGCCGGGCAGGCCCTCCGGGCGGGCGACCAGTTCCAGGCGCAGGCCCGGGTGGTGTGCGAGGACGGCGGCGAGTCCGGCGTGCAGCGCGTCCTCGTCGAGGGTGCCCCAGAGGTCGAGCACGGCGGTGAAGTTGTACGCACGACTGCCGGGCAGCATCTGCTCGTGCAGCCAGACGATCTCCTGCGAGGAGGAGAGCGCAAACATCGGTGACTCCCTTGTGTGGTGGGCGTGTTGGCCCTGCGGTGGCGGGGCGGGCGTGGATGGCCCGGCCCTGGTTCCGAGCGCGCCGGGGTGGTGGCGCGGCCCGGCGGTCGGTGGTGGGGGCTCGGTGGCGGCTTCGGTCCGGGGCGGGTCAGGCGTCCGGGGCGGGCGTCCTGATGCGGACGTCCGGTGCAGGTCCGGTACGGCTTCGGGTCGGGTGCGGATCAGGCGTCCGGAGCGGGCGTGCGGATCAGGCGTCCGACGCGGGGTCAGGCCGGGGCGGGTCAGGCCGTCCGCAGGTGGCGGCGCAGCGTGGCGAGCAGGTCGTCGAAGGCGGCGGTGGCGGCGTCCTCGGGGAACCGTTCGCGGTCCCAGGCGAGGCGCACCAGCAGGTCGTCGCCGTGCGAGGCGGCGACCGCGAACGGCGCGGCGAGCGGGCGCCCGGCCAGGTGGACCTCCCGACCGGGCACGCCGCCGAACACCAGCGGCGGGCGGCGGTGCAGGTCCTCCAGGGTGAGCATGCCGTCCAGGGCTCCCGTCCACGGGGCGCCGGCGGTGCGGGCGGCCCGGACCACCTCGTCGAACGGGGTGTCGGCGTGGTCGAGGTCGTCCCACCAGGCGTCGGCGAGGTCCTCCAGGTCGGCGGCCGCGCCGGGTGCGGCGGGGTGCACCAGGGTGTTGAGGAAGCAGCCGAGCGCGGCGGGCGCGCCGGGCGGGCGGCCGCCCCACGGGTAGCCGAGGGCGAGCTGCCCGTCGGTCCGGTGCAGCCGGTGGGCGGCGGCCGCGGTGGCGTCCAGCAGGGCGGGGAAGATGGCGGTGCGGGCAGCCCCCTCGGCGGCGGGCAGCCGGTGGCTGAGCATGCCGGTGGAGCCGGCCGCTCCCCCGCCCGTCCCGGTGACGCCGCCGAGCCGGCGGCCCCAGTGGGCCTGTGCGGCGGGGCCGCCGGCGGCGTCCTCGGCGGCCAGTTGCCGTTCGACGGCCTCCCGGTAGGCCGCCAGGGCGTCCTGGTCGGGGGCGGCGACGGCCTCCTGGGCGTGGTCGTCCCGGGCGTAGGCGTCGGTGAGGTCGGCGGTCAGGATGCCGAGCGACTGCTCGTCACAGGCCGCGTGGTCCACCGCGAGGGCGAGCAGTTCCTCCTCGCCGTCCGGCTCCCGGGCCACCAGCAGGCGCAGCGCGGGCCCGTCGGCGGGCCAGTCCAGCAGGGCCTCGCGCAGGGCGGAGCGGGCGGTGCCGCCGGGCGGGACGGCGATCCGGGCGGCTTCGGCCGAGGGGGCGCCGACCCGCAGGACGGGCGTGCCGCGCACCGTCCCGAAGCCGCCGCACAGCGCCGGGTGCCGGGCGGCGGTGGCGGCGGCGGCGCGGGCCAGCCGGGGCAGGTCGAGGGTGCCGCCCGGGTAGGCGTGGAACAGCGGGACGACCTCGGGCCGGCCCTGCGGCGCGAGCCTGCGGGTGATCAGGAAGCGCCGCTGGGCGCCGGTGAGCGGGAGCAGGTCCATCGGGGAGTCGGCGGCGGCGGAACGGTACCGGGCGAGGTAGGCGGCGGTGATGCTGGCGTGCACGGAACGGTCTCCGGTTTCCGGTCTCGGTTCGGTTCGGACGTCAGGCGGCGGGGCTCGTCGGGCGGCCGGGTGCGTCAGGCCGCGGGGCTCGCGACGGGCTCCTCCCCGGCCGTGGCGGCGGTGTCCGCCGGGAGGTCCCGCAGCCGGCGCAGCGGCGACAGCAGCAGCGGCACCGGGACGAGCAGGAAGCCCGCCGCGCACAGCCACAGCGCGGCGCGCGGTCCGGCCGCGTCGGCGACGGTGCCGCCGACGAGCGCGCCGATCGGCAGCGTGCCCCAGACCAGGAAGCGCATGGTGGCGTTCATCCGGCCGAGCAGCTCCGGCGGGCACAGGCTCTGCCGGAAGCTCACCTGGGCGACGTTGTAGGCCACCGCGCCGAACAGCACCACCGCCGAGGCGATCCCGAACAGCACCACGCCCGCGCCCCGGCCGGACAGCGGCCACAGCAGCGCGAACGGCGCCGTCACCACGGTGGCGAGCCAGATCAGCCGGGCCTGGCCGAGCCACGCCGCCAGCCGCCCCGCGCACAGCGCCCCGGCCAGGCCGCCGACGGCGGAGGCCGACAGCAGCAGGCCGATGGCGCCCGGCGCGAGGTCGAGCACCCGCACCCAGAACACCGTCTGCACGGCCGCCAGCACGGCGGCGAACAGGTTGGACACGGCGGTCGCGGCGGCGATCGAGCGCAGCAGCGGGTGCTTGAGCACGAAGCGCACGCCCTCGGCGACCTCGGCGCGCAGCGACCGTCCGGGCGCCGGCTCCGGGCGGGGCTCCTCGACCTTGATCCGGGCGAGCAGCAGGGCGGAGGCGAGGTAGCCGACGGCGTCGGCCACGATGGCGAGCGACGCGCCGAGCAGTTGGACCAGGCCGCCGCCGAGCCCTGGCCCGACGATCTGCGCCGAGGAGCGGACCGTCTCGATCGCGCCGTTGCCCCCGACCAGTTGCTCGCGCGGCAGGACGGACGGCAGGAAGGACTGGTGGGCGACGTCGAAGAAGACCGTCGCCACCCCGGTGACCAGCGCCACCAGGTAGAGCTGGGCCATGGTCAGCACGCCGAGCGCGGCGGCCGGCGGGATCGACCCGACGGCGAGGCAGCGCACCACGTCGGCGCGGATCAGCACCGGGAGCTTGCGCATCCGGTCCAGCCAGGCGCCGGCCGGCAGGCCGACCAGCAGGAACGCGGCGGTCTCGGCGGCGGTCAGCAGGCCGACCTCGAAGGGTGTGGCATCGAGCACCACCACCGCCACCAACGGGAGCGCGACCAGGGTCACCTGGCTGCCCGTCTGGGCCGTCGCGGCTCCGGTGAGCAGGAGTCGGAAGTCGCGGTGGCCGAGCAGTCGGTCGCGGCGGGGGCTTGGCGTCTCGTTCATCAGTGCGACTTTCGGTCACCACTTCGCTACTGGGCAAGCATCGCGTCCGTTTCCGGACGAACCACGGGTCGGCCCTATCGCGCCACTCCCGCGACCTGCCCTTACGGCCCCCATACGGCCGAGCGCGCTCCCGCCGGGACGTCCGCGCAGGCCGCCGACCAGGGGCGGACCACTCGTGCGGCCACCCGGCGCACGGCGGGCCCCGCACGTCCAATTCGCCGTCCGCTATGCGGGCATTCGCATTCCGGCCACCGGACGCCATCACTCAACTTGGCTGGATCATGCGAAACACTGACTGCCCGTCACCTGATCGTGATATCGGCCGCGCCGCGGGAGACCGTGGGAAGAAGCACCCGCGCCGCCGAACGGGCCGGACCGGGCCCCGCCGCTCAGTCCGCCTCCCGGCAGGTCACCGCCAGCACCGCCATGTCGTCGTCCCGCGGCCCGCCCGTCCACCGCTCCACGTCCGCCACCAGCGCGTCGACGGCCTCCCGGGGGCCGTCGAACGGGCCGAGCGGGCCCAGGGCGAGCAGCGGATCGTAGAACTCCCCGGCCGCGTCCCGGGCCTCCGTCACCCCGTCGGTCACCAGCAGCAGCGTGCACCCCGGCGGGAACGGCCGGGTCTCCGGCGCCGGCCGGGCCACGCCCAGCGAGCCCATCCCGAGCGGCAGCCCCGGGTCGGGGGCGTCCAGCCGGCGCACCGCCTCCGGGCCGCCCAGCAGGTACGGCCCCGGGTGCCCGCAGTCGAGCGTGCGCACGACGTCCTCACCCGGCGGGAACTCGACCAGCAGCGCCGTGATGAACCCCTCCAGCCGCACCTCCTCGGCCAGCAGCGTGCTCTCCCGGGTCAGCGCCCGCTCCAGCCCGTCGGCCAGCGCCGCGAGGTCCGGCGCCCGGTGGGCGTCCTCCCGGAACGCGCCGAGCAGCACCGACACCGCGCCGACCGCCTGCAGCCCCTTGCCCCGCACGTCCGCGATCAGCACCCGTACGCCGTACGGGGTCGCCTGCAGCGCGTACGCGTCGCCGCCGATCAGCGCCTCGGTCTGCGCCGCCCGGTAGCAGGCCGCGACCGACAGCCGGCCCACCCGCGCGGGCGGCTCGGGCAGCACCGCCCGCTGGGCGGCCTCGGCCACCGACCGGACCTGCGCCAGCCGCTCCCCGTGCCGGGCGACGACGCGGTTGACCCAGACGCCGAGTAGCGCGGCGAAGGCCGTGTTCACCAGCTCCAGGTAGCCGTCCTGGGTGCCGATCGAGCCGTCCCGCACGGCCAGCACGAGGATGCCGGTCACGTTGGCGACACCCACCGCGAGGGTGTCCCGCAGGGTCAGCAGGGCGCCGGTCAGGACGGCGGCGGCCGCGAGGAGCGGGTCGCCCCAGTAGTCGGCGGGATCCAGGGAGTTCCAGACGAGCCCGGCGACGATCAGCAACCACGGCGCGAACCGCACGTACGGCGGCCACTGCTCGGACCTCGGGGCCATCGGAGACCTTGCTTCCCGTCTCACCACCTATCCGGAATGGGCGATTCCGATCCTAGCCACCCCTGCGCGCCCCCGCGCGCGCCCGACTGCGCCGGGGGAAGCGAACCGCGCGGTGGCGCCCCTCGGCCACCGGGGCCGGGGGCGGGGCGCGCCCGCTACCCGTCCAGGGTGAACCGCCCCGCGCCCGGGCCCGCGAGGAGGCCGGGCGGCAGCCGGCGCCCGTAGGTGAGCAGCAGGAGGTGTTCGGCCCGGCCCTCCACCACGGCCGGGCCCTCGCCGTACGCCCAGGCGGTGTCGGTGGCCCGCAGGTGGACGCCGTCGAGTCGGGCGCCGAAGAAGCGCAGGCTGCGGCGGGAGACGGTGGCGAGCAGGGCGGTGACCCGAGGCGGCGGGAGGCGCGAGGGCAGGCCGAGCGCGGTGGTGATGTCGAGGCCGTGGACGACGTCGTGGGCGAGGGCGGCGATCCGGCCGCCGACCGGAGGGCGCCAGGGGTGTTCGGCGTGGTCGGCGAGGGCGGCGGCGAGTTGGCGGTCGGTGAGGGCGGCGGCGTCGCGGCGCGCCACCCGGTCGGTCATCCGGTGGAGGGAGCCGCCGGCCCGCACGAGGTCCGCGAGGTTGCGGGCGGTGGAGTGGCGGAAGCCGGTGCTCATGTGGGCGGCGACCTCGCGAACGCGCCAACCCGCGCACAGCGAAGGGGAGTTCCACTGGCCCCGGGAGAAGGTGGTGAACACCTCGGCGAGTTCTCGGCGTTCGGCCGCGATCTGCTCGCGGACCCAGTCGACGGCCTGGTCGTGCTGCACGGTTCCCATGCCTCCAGCCTGCGGCCGGGGCCCTCCGTACGTCCAAGACCGGGAAGTTCTTCCACCTATCATCGGAAGTTATGGAACTCCGGCAGCTCCAGTACTTCGTCACCGTGGCCCAGCAGGGCAGCTTCACCCGCGCCGCCGAACTGCTGCACCTCACCCAGCCCGGGGTCAGCGCACAGATCCGGCAGCTGGAGAAGGAGTTGGGCCACCGGCTGTTGGACCGCGGCGGGCGCGGCGTCCGGCTCACCCCGGTCGGCGAGGCGGTGCTCCCGCACGCGCGGGCGGCGCTCACCTCCGCCGCGGCGGCGCGGCAGACGGCGCAGGACTTCGACGGACTGCGGCGCGGACACGTCCGACTCGGGCTGGTCTCCGGGGCAGCCCTGGGTCCTGTCCCGCCGGCCGGGGCGGACGGCCTCCCCGGACTCGCCACCACGCTCGCCGCGTTCCGCCGCGACCACCCGGGCATCGACCTCTCGCTGGCCGAGGACGGTACCGCGCGGATGCTCGGCGCCCTGCGCGAAGGGCGGTTGGACCTCGCCGTGATCGGCCTGCCCACCGCCGCGAGCGGACGGGACGAGGACGACGGCTGGCGGACGCTGGCCGGGCTCGCCCTGCACACCGTGCTGGAAGCCCCGCTGGTCGCCGCCTTCACCGGGCACCACCCGCTGGCCGGCGGACCGGACGGCCCCCTGCCGGTCGCCGCGCTGGCCGGGCACGCCCTGGTGAGCACCCCGCGCGGCACCGGCCTGCGGACGGCGCTGGAGCAGGCCCTGGCCGCGATCGGGGCACGCCCCACGGTCGCGGTCGAGGCGGCCGCCCCGCCGCAGCTGGCCGAACTCGCCGCGCACGGGCTGGGCGTGGCCGTGCTGCCGGATCCGCCGCCCGCCGCCGGGCTGCGGATCCGGCCGCTCACCGACCCCGTCCCGCTGGTGCGGATCGCGCTGGCCTGGCCGACCGGCCGCCCCACCGCGCCGCCCACGGCCGCGCTCCTGGAGCACTTGCGGACGACCTATCCGGGCCCGGGGCCGCGTACCTGACGCTGCCGGGCGTCCGTCCTCCGCAGGCCGCCGTCGGAACGCGACAGCGGTGGTGCCGTCGCGTCAGAGCGCGGCGGTGGCCCCGTCGCCGATGTGCAGGATCGCGTCGGCCCCGTCGAGGACCGCCCGGTCGAGCGGGAAGTAGCCCTGCTCGGGCGTGGTGTCGGTACGCGTCCGGCCACCGGCGGCCGCACCGGGCTCGGCCAGCCCCCAGGCGGCGGCCCCGCGCTGGAGCGCGCCCTCGTGGGTGTCCGGCTCGGGCTCCTGGAGCCCGACGGCCGCGCTGCGGCCCAGGCTGCCGGGGACGAAGGTGTACGGCTCGTCCAGGGAGTCCAGGATCGCGCCGACGCCGCTCCAGGCCAGGTTCAGGTCCGCCAGGCGCATGGCGCTCGGCTGCCGCTGCAGGTGGAGGTTGTGGGCGAAGACGAGGGTTCCCCCGCGGCGGGCCTCGCCGCTGCGGATGTCGAGGAGGTTCTGGGCCATCAGCACGTCCCGGGTGCCGAGGAGGCCGGACAGCCGGGCCCCCGGCTCCAGGCGCTCGGCCGACTGCCGGTGGTAGCGGAGCAGGCCGAGGCCGGCGGTGAGGTGCGTCCTGGCCCTGAGCCACTCGGCGCGTGAGGTCGCCGCGACCAGTTCCGGGGCCCGCGCGTACAGCAGGGTGAGCAGGTCGTCGGCGATCGCCCGCAGCTTCTCCGCCTCGGCGGAGGCGCCGGGCGACATCTCCGGGTCCAGGACCGCCTCGGGGCGGCTCCAGCGCTGGTCCTCGCCGACCAGGCCGGCGAGGTCGAGGTCGAGCCCGAGGTAGTCGCGGGCGTGTTCGAGGTAGCGCCGCGGGCTGGGTGCGCTGGTGTTCTCCGTCTGCGCGTCGAAGCCGTGGAAGGCCAGCCGGTCCGCCGGCGGCCGGCTCCGGTTGTACTCGCGCATCCAGGCGACCAGCCGCCGGTTGGCGTCCAGCTCTCCGAAGCCGTGGGAGAAGCCCTCGCCCATCACCGAGTCGAGGGTGCCCACCCCCTCCTGGACGAAGTCGTTCACGGTGAGCGCGGCCACCCGGTCGGTTTCGAGGGCGATCGACCGGAATCCCCGGTCGACCAGTTGGGCGAACAGCTCGTTGCGGATCCGCGCGAAGGCCGGTTCCCGGTGGGTGGGTTCACCGAGCGCCAGCAGTGCGCACGACGAAGGGACGAGGTCTCGCAAGTCCTGACTCATGACCCTCAAGCGTATCCTTGAAAGAACGGTTGAGACTTTTCCTGCCCCGACCGCCCGATCCTCCACTGAAGTCTCAAACCGGTGACCACCATGCGCCCCTCCGACCTCGCCCGCGCGCACGGCCTCTCGGCCCAGGCCGTGCGCAACTACGAGCGGGACGGCTTCCTCCCGCCCGCCGAACGCACCGCCAGCGGCTACCGGATCTACACCGAGGTGCACGCGGCCGCGCTCGACGCCTACCGCGCCCTGGTCGCGGCGTACGGCCACGCGACCGGCGGCCGGATCATGACCGCGCTCCACCGGGGCGGGCTCGACGACGCCCTGACGGCCATCGACCGCGGCCACGGCCAACTGCTCCGCGACCGGGAGACCCTGGACGCGGTGCGGAAGGCCGTGCACCACCTGACGGCGCGGCCCGACGCGGCACGGGGCCTTGAGGCACGGGACCTCGCGGCGCGACCCGGCGCGGCGCGGGACCTCGCAGCGGATCTTGCGGCGGACCCGTCGGCGGAGCCCGCGGTGCACGGCGCCGTCCTGAGCATCGGCGAACTCGCCCACCGGCTCGGCGTCACCCCGGCGACCGTGCGCAACTGGGAGGGCGCGGGCATTCTCACCCCCGCCCGCGACCAGGCCACCGGGCACCGCGTCTTCCGCGCCGACGACGTCCGCGACGCCGAACTCGCCCACCTGCTCCGGCGCGGCGGCTACCCGCTGGACCACATCGCCACCGTGGTCCTACAGGTGCGGTCGGCCGGCGGCACGGCCTCCCTGGCCGACGCCCTCGACGGCTGGCAGCGCAGGCTCACCGCGCAGGGCCTGACCATGCTCGACGCGGCCGCCCGGCTCGGCCACTACCTGGGCCTGACCGGCCACCCTCGGCCGGACCTGGGGTCGTAGCCCTGTCCGGCCGAACTTTCCGGGCCGCCTCCGTGGCGGGCTCAGCCGACGCGGGTGAGCCGGGTGGTGCGAGGCGGGACCTGGTCGGCGGAGGCGACGGGACCGGCGGCACGGTCGGGCTCGGGGCGATCGGGGTTGGCGAGCAGGATGGAGCGCTGGAGCCGCCGCAGTCCGGCCGAGGGCTCCATGCCCAACTCCCGTACCAGGGTGTTGCGCAGGCGCTGGTAGGCCTCCAGCGCCTCGCCCCGCCGGCCAGAGCGGTGCAGGGCGATCATGTACTGGCCGTGCAGGCTCTCGTGGGTGCGGTAGCGGTCGACCAGGACGGTGAGTTCGGCGAGCAGGACGCGGTGGCGTCCCAGCCGCAGGTCGGCCTCGATCCGCTGGTCCAGCGCGCAGAGCCGGGTCTCCTCCAACCGCCTGGCCTCGACGGCGAGTTGGCCGCCGAGCGGGACGTCGGCGAACGCCGGACCGCGCCACAGGCCGAGCGCCTCGCCCAACTGGCGGGCGGCGAGCGGGAAGTCGCCGCCGTCCATGGCCCGGTAGCCGAGGCCCGCGAGACGGTCGAACTCCTGGAGGTCGACCAGTCCGCCGCCGCTGTCGAGCCGGTAGCCGCCGGGCGAGGTCACCAGGATGTCCTTGGCTCCGCACGTTCCTCCGGCGTCACCGCGGTGGGCGAGCGCCCGGTCGATGAGGTCGCGCAGTTGGAGGACATAGGTCTGGACGGTGGTGCGCGCGCTGCGCGGCGGATGGCCGGACCACAGTTCCTCGGCGAGGACGCCCGCCGAGACGACCTGGTCGGCGCGCAGGGCCAGCAGGGCGAGCACTTGCCGTGGTTTCGGCGCCGAGGGCACCACCGACACCCCGCACACCTGGACCCCCAAGGCCCCCAACACCCGGATCTCCATGACGTCCACCCCAATCCAGACGGATCGGCGGCCCCGACGGCCACCGGCCGGCCGGCGCTGCGACTACCGCACAGCCGAGCACCAGGTGCTCATCCAAAAACAGGACGGACGGTTTGTCAATACAAAACCGAACGAACTGTTTGTTTTTGAACGGACCATCGAACTCCGGACTGCGGTGACCAACCGGACGGACCGCCGCCGCAAGTGCCGCCGCGTCAGCCCCGGGCGCAAGCTGTCAGGCGCCACCGGCACGGGCCGCCGCCAGCTCGGCCACCACCCGCCCACCCCGGTCCGAGCCCAGATCCAGCGTGGCCAGCACCCCGGGGACCGTGATGCTCGGCATCACGTGCCGGTACAGCACGGCCACCCGGCGCTCCAGATCCGCCCGGCCGGACATCTTCTGGGACTGGATCTGCACACCCGTCCAGGCACCCGTCATCAGCCACGCCGTCTCGGCCGGCAGCACGTGCGGCAGCAGCTCGCCCCGCTCGCCGGCCGCCGTCAGCACCACCTCCAGCCGGGCGATCCACCCGGGCGTGGCACCGCCGCTGAGGTCACCGAACACGTCCTGGCCGAGCGAGAGCCGCGCACCCGCGCTCAACAGCCGGTCCCGCGGCATGAGATGCGCGACGACCATCCCCAGGTCGACGAACTCCTGGAGCTTGCAATGCCGTTCGGGGATCTCGTCCTGACCGAACTGCTCCTCCACGACGCCCTGTGCGAGCTCCCGCTTCGACGCGAAGTGGAAGTACACCGCACCCCGGGTCACACCCGCGCGGGCGACCACCTCGCCGATCGTCGCCCCCTCGTACCCGTGCTCGTCGAAGACCGAGGCCGCCGCCTCCAGGATCAGCCGACGCGTCCGGATCGCCCGCTCCTGCCGCACCACCGTAACCACCCCGCCCGAAACGCTCGGCAAACAAAACCAAACACCCTGTATCTTACCCGCCGGTCAAGCGGAGATCCCTCCTCCCCAGGTCGTATGCACCCGCCTTCGAGCGCCTTCGGGTGAAGGAAAACCGCGTGGACGGCACAGGGCGGGAAAGCGACCGCCACCCCTCCCCCGGCCGACAGAGCCGGAATCCGGCTCCCCACTTCCGGCCGCATCCCACCGAAAACGGCCCGCCGTGATAATGCACCTGTCACCCCACCCTTGGGGATTCCTTTGCAGGCCAGGCGGCATCCGCTCCAGGTTCGGGCCACCCGGACGGCCATCACGCGGCACCCGGAGCGACCGACCGGCCACGCTCGGCCGCCAACGAACCTTCGTTCGGGCTCCTTGAAAACCAAACCGGAAGGTACGTATCTTACGAGCCCTGAGCAGCCCACCCCGCCCGCCACGGCCTTCCGGAGCGCTCCCATGACCCTGCTTGCCTACCGCGCCCCCGCCATCTCCCGCGCCGCCGGCGCGGACCACGGCACCACCCCCGGCCGCACCGCCGGGCCGTCCGTGCCGACCGGACCGGCACCGCGCCTGACCAGCACCGTTGCCAAGGAGTACGTCCACCGGGCCTGTCACGCCGAGGTCTTCCTCACCGGCAGCGAGCAGCTGAACGAGACGACCTTCGCCGTCACCGCGCAGTGGCCGCGCGCCCACACCTTCTTCACCACCCCCGACGGAACCCGGCACGACCCGATCCAGGCCGCTGAAACGATCCGTCAAGCCGGGCTCTACCTCGCACACACCCGGTTCGGCGTCCCACTCGACCACAAGTTCATGATGTGGAACCTCGACTACACCACCCGCCCCCGCCAACTGCTCATCGGTGCGGCGCCCACCGACCTCACCATCGAGGCCAGACTCGTCCCACAGCCGCGCCGGACCGGCACCACCATCGACTTCACCCTCAGCACCGTCATCCGACGCGGCGCCCACCTCGCCGCCACCGGACACGCACGGTTCACCACCGTGCCGGACTCCACCTACCGGAGGCTGCGCGGGGCGCACCGCGAGGCCGGCCCGGCACCCGCCGTCTCCGGCGAGCCGCTGACCCCGGGCCGAGTGGGTCGGATCCGCCCCTGCGACGTCGTCCTGACCCCGGCCGACGCACCCGGGACCTGGCACCTCACCCCCGACCTCTGGCACCCGATCCTCTTCGACCACGCCAACGACCACATCCCCGGCATGGTCCTGCTGGAGGCCGCCCGCCAGGCCACCAACGCGCTCGTCTCACCGGCCACCGTCATCCCCGCCTCCGCCGCGACCACCTACCACCGGTACGCCGAGCACGACGCCGCCACCACGATCACCGCCCGGCACACCCCCGGTGACGACCCGCACGCCCTCACCACCACCGTCACCGGCCACCAGAACGGCGAGCCGATCTTCACCACCGTCGTGACCGGCCACGCCGACCAGCGATGACCGGCACCGCCGGGCGCTGACGGGCGCCCGGCGGCCCCGACCAGTCCCGGCCCGGGCGGACCAGCCCTGACCGGCGCGAACCGCCGGCCGCCCCACCGCCCCACCCGGCCCGTCCGACCTCCCCGGTCGGGCGGGCCGTCGGCCCGTCGGAGACGAACCCCTCCCACGGACTGGCACCGGACGAACACCTGCGCGAGGATGTCAGCCCTTGGATTCGCAGTGACCGGGAGTACACCGTGCGTGAAGTCGCTTCGCACCAGAACGAGTTGATCAGACTGACGGACCGCCCCGGCACCGACGACGCCACCGGGCACGAGGGGCGCACCGGCGGCCGGAGCATACGGGTGCGGGTGCTGGGGCGGCACGCGCCGGGCTCCCTGCTCGGCCACGACTGGCTGGACTGCGAGATCACCGTCACCGCCGACTCCGTCCGCGGGCAGTTCGTCACGTTGGTGACGGAACGTCAGCTCGCGCTTTGGGAAGCCGCCCTGGAACGGCTGGCGCAGCGCGAGGCGGTGCGCTGGCTGGACGAGGAGCACGGCCCGGAGCTGCGGATCGAGCCGGGGCGACCGGGCGGGCTCTGGGTGACCGTCTCCGACGCCGAGGACTCCGGGGTCACCCTCCGGGTCGTCCTTTCCCCCGCCCCCGGCTGGCTGGACGAGCAGCGCGCCCTGCTCGAACTCGTCCGGGACGCCTACCCGTTCGAGGTGGTCGAGGCCGCCCCCGGCGTCCACGCCTGGCGCGGGCAGCAGACGGCCGAGCACTGACCAACCGTCAATGTCTTTCTGACGAAGGGGCTGACGCCCGGCGCAGCGAGCCGCCGGGCGGGGTGCGGAGGAGCAGCCGCACGACACGGGCGGCGAGCTGGACGGCGGGGCCGACCGGCAGTCGGCCCCGGGCGGCCGGGCGCCGACCGGCCGCAGCCCGGCCACCGCCGATAATGGCGACATGATCGAGAAGCAGCTCCGCGTCGTCCTCGCCGAGGACTCGGTGATCCTCCGGGACGGCATGGTCGAACTCCTCACCGCGCGTGGGTGCGCCGTGGTCGCCACCGCCGGGACGGCCCCCGAACTGATCGCCGCCGTCGCCGAGCACCGGCCCGATGTGGCCGTGGTCGACATCCGGATGCCGCCCAGCCACACCGACGAGGGCATCCGCGCCGCCGTCGAGCTCCGCTCCACCGCGCCGGACGTCGGCATCCTGGTCTTCTCCCAGCACGTCGAGACCGCCTGGGCGGCCCGGTTGCTCGCAGGTGGCGCCGCCGGCGCCGGCTATCTGCTCAAGGAACGCGTCGCCCGCACCTCGGAGTTCGTGGACGCGCTGCACCGGGTGGCGGCCGGCGGCACGGCGCTCGACCCGGAGATCGTGAACGGCCTGATGCACGGCGGGCGGCGAAGCCGTGTCGACGCGCTCACCCCGCGCGAACGGGAGGTGCTGGAGCTGATGGCGCAGGGCCACTCCAACCGCTCGATCGCCGGGCTGCTCGTGGTCTCGGAGCGGGCGGTGGAGAAGCACGTCGCCGCCGTCTTCGCCAAGTTCGACCTGCCGGCGACCGAAGCCGACAACCGGCGCGTCAAGGCCGTCCTCACCTACCTCGCCGAGAACGGCGGCTGAGCCGGGAGCAGCGGCCTCGCGGACGGCCGTACCGCGGCCACCCCTCACAGGCGGCTCGGCAGTTCGGCGGTGACCGTCGTCGGCCCGCCCGGCGGACTGTCCACCCGCAGCACCCCGTCCACCGCAGCGAGCCGTTCCGCCAGGCCTGCCAGGCCCGAGCCCGAACCGGAACTCCGGCCGGAGCCCTCGCCCTGGGCGGCGCCCCCGCGGCCGTCGTCCCGCACCGTCAGCCGCACCCGCCCGTCGGCTGCGCTCGCCGTGAGCTCCGCCGCCGCCGCGCCACTGTGCTTGGCGACGTTGGTCAGCAACTCGGCCGCACAGAAGTAGACGGCCTGCTCGATCGCCTCGTCCGGCCGCTCCCTCAGGTCCAGCCGCACCGTGACCGGCACCGGCGCGGTGGCGGTGAGCCCGGGCAGCGCCTGGGCGAGGCCGCCGTCCAGCGCCACGGGGTGGATGCCCCGGGTGAGCCGGCGCAGTTCCGCGATGGTGTCGTCGGTCTGCCGCCGGGCCCGGTCGACCAGGGTGCGCAGGCGCTCGGTGTCCGGAGCGCCGGGCTGGGCGGCCTGCTCGGGCGGCCCGGGCGGCCCGGGCTGGGCGTCGCCGACGGCCGCACCGGTGACGTCGCCGGTGACCGCCCCGAGGGCGTCGTCGGCCAGCGAGAGGGTGATGGCGAGCGCGACCAGGCGCGCCTGCGTCCCGTCGTGCAGATCGCGTTCGAGGCGGCGCAACCGGTCGGTGTTCCCGGCGAGCAGGGTGGCCCGGGCCGTCTCCAGCTCGCGCACCCGCTCCTGCGACCGCACCGGGCCGAGCAGCAGCCGGGCGAGGCCCCGATTGGCCGCGCTCACCGCCCGCAGCGCCGCCGGCACCGCCGCCAGGACGGCGAGCCCGGCCGGGGCCCCGGCCACGTCCGGCCAGCCGACCGGTCTGGGCCCGGGCTCCAGCAGCCGCACCCACAGCGGGAAGCCCGCCAACCAGACGCAGCTGAGCGGCAGTCCGACCGCGACCAGGAAGCCGAGCACCCCCAGTGGCAGCCGCAGCAGCAGGTAGAGCAGCGCCCGCCAGGCCACCGGGTCGGTCAGCACCGCCCGGCCCCGGGCGATCGCCCCGGGCGGCCGGGGCAGAACCGCCGGGGCCGACACCGGTTCGCCGAGCAGCCGCGCGACCAGTCGCCGGTGCAGCCCGCCCAGCCCGCGCGCCCCGGCCAGAGCCGCCACCACGAACGGCAGCCCGAGCACGGTGAGCGAGAGCAACGCCCCGGCATAGAGCACGGCCACGGCGTAGACCCCGCCGAGCACGCCGACCGGCAGCCCGAGCAGCGCGAAGGCCAGCTCGCCACCGCGCACCGACAGATACCGCCGACGCTCAGCCACCGTCCACCTCACCACTCCCACTCACCACGCTCACCGCACTCACCGCACTCACCGCTTCGACGACACACCCAGGCGGCTTCGACCCGGCCCCACCGCAGCCGGCGAAGGGCGCGCTCACCCCCGCTCACCCCCGACCGCCTCCACCGCACGCCCCCGGATCGCCCGCAGACCGGTGCCCAGGATTCCCGGTACCGTCAGCACCGCCGCGCCCGCCACCACCCAGCCGCACGCAGCACCGGGCACCACCGGCAGCACCGACCCCGTCACCGCCCGGGCGAACGCCCCCGAGGCGACGGCCGCCACCGCCGCACCCAGCAGCACGCCGACCGCCGTGGTGAGGGCCGCCTCGACGGACAGCATCCGCAGCAGTTGCCGCCTGGTCGCGCCGACCAGGCGCAGCAGCGCGAACTCGCGCCACCGGTCGGCCGTCAGGGCGACCAGCGTGTTGACGGTGGAGACGGCCGCGAAGCAGACCAGCATCCCCAGTTCCGCCTCGCGCAGCCAGACGTCCGTCGCCTTGGTGACGCTGGTCGCGGCACCGGTCGTCCGGACCACGTGCTCGGCGGTGCTCGTCATGATCGACATGGTGCCCGACAGCCCGACCAGGAGCGCGACCGGCACCACGGCCGAGGAGAGCCGGGCCGCGTAGCCGCGCAGGTTGGCGTCGGCGAGCCAGCCCGCCCCGGGGGCCAGCACCCGTAGCGGCGCGCCGAGCACGGCGGCCACGGCTCGGGCCGCGAGCGGCCCGAGCAGGGCGAGGGCGACCAGCAGCACCAGCGAGCCGAGCATCGCCGCCTGCCCCGCCTTGTCCAGTTCACCGGCCCCTCTGGTGGCGGCGAGCCGCAGCAGCAGCACCCCGCCCGCCAGGACGGCCAGTCCGGCCAGCACCCGCAGCACGCCCGTGCGCCGCTGGCCCGAGGTGTCGGCGGTCAGCGCGGCGGCCGGGGTGAGCCGGGTGATCCGTCGGGCGGCGAGGGCGGTGGCGGCCAGGCCGACCAGCAGCGCCACCGCCAGTGCGACCAGCATCGGCACCGGCGTTCCGCAGACCGGGCGCGGCCAGCCCGCGCCGTTGGAGCGCGGCGAGGAAGCCCCGGGCGGCGAGGGTGCCCGCCGCGCCGCCGGGCACGGCTGCCAGCAGGACGGTCGCCGTGACCTGCGTCCGCACCAGCCGGCGCACCTGACGGGGTGTCGCGGCGACCGTGCGCAGCAGGGCGAGGTCACGGTGCTGCTGGCGGAGGGTGAAACCGAGCGTGTTGACCACGACGAACAGCGCGACCAGGACGGCGATCTCACCGAACGCCCCCGCGATCAGCAGCAGGCCCGGCCCGGCCACCGCCCGGCGGGCCACCTCGGCGGGGGCCGTGGCCTGGGCGGCGACCAGCGAGCCGAACAGCGTCACCGTCGCCACCGCCAGGAACAGCGCCACCGCCAGCCCGGCGAAGGCGGCCGGCCGGCGCCGGATCTGGCCGGCCGCCAGGGAGAGGACGGGGCTCATCGCGCTCCCCCGCCCAGCCGGCTCAGCCGCTCGCCGACCTGTGCGGCGGTCGGCCGGTCGAGCTCGTCCACCAGCAGCCCGTCGGCCAGCAGCAGCACCCGGTCCGCGTAGCCGGCGGCCACCGGGTCGTGGGTGACCATCACGCACGTCCGCCCGTCCACGTCCACACCGGAACGCAGCAGGCCGAGGACGTCGTGCCCGGTCGCCCGGTCGAGCGCGCCGGTCGGCTCGTCCGCGAACAGCACGGCCGGCCGCGCGACCAGCGCCCGGGCGATCGCCACCCGCTGCTGCTGGCCGCCGGACAGCTGCCCGGGCCGGTGCCGCTCCCGCCCGGACAGGCCGACCCTGGCGAGCGCCTCCCGCACCTGCGCCCCGTCCGGCCGCGCCCCCGCGAGCCGCCCGGGAAGTTCGACGTTCTGCGCGACGGTCATCGCGGGCATCAGGTTGAACGCCTGGAACACGAACCCCACCCTGGTGCGGCGCAGCTGCGCGAGCCGCCGCTCGGGCAGCCGGGACACCTCCGTCCCGCCCCAGCGGACGGTGCCCCGGGTGGGGCGGTCCATCCCGGCGAGGCAGTGCAGCAGCGTCGTCTTGCCGGAACCGGAGGGCCCCATCACCGCCGTGAACGTCCCCGGCGCGAAGGACACGGACACCCCCCGCAACGCCCGGACGGCGGCCGTGCCCCGCCCGTACTCCCGGTGCAGCCCGTCCCCGGTCAGGGCCGCGCCCACCACCTCACCGCTCGCCGCCGCGGCGGCTGTCGTCATCCCGTTCATGCCCTCCATCCTGGACATGAACGGCCGCATGATCGATTGGGCTGGCCCCCCGATTCGGGGTTCGGAAAACCGAACCCCGCAGGTGGTCCAACCCCCGGGACCAGGACGCGTACGCCGGGTCGAGGCCGCCGCGGTCCGGTCCCACCCCCGCACCGTCGCGACCGACCGACCCGAGCCACCGTCACGGCGCCCGCCGGTGCGGTAGGCCCGCGAGCTGAGCCTCCCCCGCCCCCCGGGCCCCGCGCCGCCCATCCGACAAGGGATCATGAACGGGTGACCATCGACCTGCTGCCCGCCCACGGCGACGTCCGGTACGACACGCTGCACCTCAGCCGGAACACCCCCGCGCGCTGGACCCCGGCCGACGGGCGGAAGCCGCGCCGCGAACCGCCGTTCACCTTCGGCCTCGCCTCCCTCTCCTCCCCGGAAGCCCACCCCTCACCCCCTCACCAGGAGTCGACATGACCACCACCCCCGCGACCACCCCCTTGACCATCGCCGTCCTCGGGCCGGGCGGCGTCGGCGGCCTGATCGGCGCCCTGCTCGCGCGCGCCGGGCACCGGGTGATCTGCCTGGCCGGCGAGGAGACCGCCACCGTCCTCGACCGGGACGGACTGCACGTCCACAGCGAGCAGTTCGGCGAGTTCACCGCCCGGGTCGAAGCCACCACCGAACTGCGCGAGCCGGTCGACGCCGCGTTCGTGACCGTCAAGGAGACGGCGCTGGCCGACGCGCTCGACCGGATGCCGCCGCAGGCCCTCGGCTCCGCCGTCGTGGTGCCGCTGCTCAACGGACTCGACCACGTCGCGACGCTGCGCGAGCGCTACCCGGCCGGGCAGGTCGCGGCCGGCACGATCCGGGTCGAGGCCACTCGGACCGCGCCCGGGCGGATCGAGCACACCAGCCCGTTCGCCGTGCTCGAACTCGCCGGGCCGGTCGCGGACTTGGCCGATCAGCTGCGGCGCACCGGCCTCGATGTCACGCTCCGCGAGGACGAGACCGCGATGCTCTGGAGCAAGCTCTCCTTCCTCGCCCCGTTCGCGCTGCTCACCACCCGCCACCGCAGCGAGGTCGGCGTCGTGCGCACCGAGCACCGGCCCGAACTGCTCACCGTCCTCGACGAGATCGCGGCCGTCTCCGGCGCGGCGGGCGCCCCGGCGGACGCACAGACACTGCTCACCGCCTTCGACCGGGTGCCCGGGTCGATGAAGTCCTCGATGCAGCGCGACGTGGAGGCCGGCCGTCCGATCGAACTGGACGCCATCGGCGGCGCCGTCCTGCGGGCCGCCGCCG
Source organism: Kitasatospora sp. NPDC098663 (assembly GCF_044760075.1). Classification (NCBI taxonomy): domain Bacteria; kingdom Bacillati; phylum Actinomycetota; class Actinomycetes; order Kitasatosporales; family Streptomycetaceae; genus Kitasatospora; species Kitasatospora sp. NPDC098663. The sequence goes on from NZ_JBIWAP010000024.1 coordinate 29,218, forward strand.
CACACGGGGTCGAAACCCCGACGCTCGCCGCACTGGTGCGCGACCTCTCCGGCCCGGCCGACCGGTAGCACTTCCAGCCGACTTCACGTCACGGAGCAGCGCCCTTGACGTGAAGTCGGCGAGGTCGAAGTCACGTCGAGCCCGGAATCTGACATTCCATCAACTCCCTTTCCTGGCCGACAGTAAAGGTTCACCCATGATTCACCCGATCGGGCGGAACCACGAGCGGGCGATCAGGCGTTGTTGCCGGCGGGAGGGATACAGACATGACAAGGAAACCGTACCGAATGGCCGCCGCCGCACTCGCGCTGCTCGCCACCGCTCCACTGCTCAGCGCGTGCAAGGACGTCGACCAGGCACTCGACTGCGGCAAACAGGCCGTCAGCATCACCGGCGACATCCAGGATCTCGCCTCATCGGCCATCAACGTCGGCCAACTCACCGACCAGGACCGCCGCAAACACACCTCGGACGCCCTGAAGAAGGTCGGCGACGACATCAAGAAGCTCCGCGACCACAACAGCGGGGACAAGCTCGACAAGGCCACCGACAAGTTGAACAAGGCCGTCTCCAGCGCCCAGGACAACGTCTCCAAGGGCAAGATGCCCGACATCGGGGCGATCACCGACGCCGCCGGCGACGTGACCAGCGCCTGCGCCGGGTCCTGAGCCACCTACCGCACCGCCCGCTCCCGGCCCCGCACCCGCGGGGCCGGGGGCAACCCGGGGCCCGCCCCGGCCTGTCGCCACCGACCGGGCCCCGCCAGGCGGCAGGAATGGCACCGGGACCGAACCGCATCACGAAAGCACCGGTGAACCACCCCATCCTCGACCAGATCCGAGACCCACGGGCCGAGTTGGCACCCGGCGACGCCGCCCCGGCACTCGTCACGGCGCTCGCCGACGGCACGGCGCCCCGCTCGGCCCTGGCCGAACTCGCCGCCCAGCAGCACCGGATCATCGCCTCCGACCGGCGCGGCCTGCTGCTGTTCGCCACCCGCAGCGCCGACCTTCCGGTGAGCGCCTGGTTCGCCACCCTCGCCGAGGGCGAGAGCGCCGCGCTGCGCACCCTGCCCGGCCTCGCCGCCGCCTGCGGCCTCGACCCGGACGAACTCACCGCGCGGCCGCCGCTGCCCGGCTGCCAGGCCTACCCCGCCTACCCCGCCTACCTCGCCTGGCTCGCACTGAACGGCGAGCCCGCCGCCGCGGCCGCCGCGCTGGTCGCCAACTTCGCGGCCCGGGGTAAATGTACAGACTTCCACCTCGGTCCTGGCCAGCGGAAACGCGAACGGCCCGCCAGCTACGCGCTCGTCGCGTGAGCCCGAAGGCCCGCTCCGTCGGTCTTCCGAGCGGTCGGCGGGGCGGGCGCTCAGCCCGTCACTGACGGAGGTCTGGGGCTCCGGGAGCGGCGGCGTCTTGGGGGTCCGTGGGAACGGATTGCCCTGGTCGTCCAGCCACCCACCGATCGTGCTGGTCTGGGACCGCCTGAACACCCACAACTCCCACGCCATGCGCGAGTTGGTCGCCGCACGTGCCAGGCTGACCGTCTTCCTGCTTCCCGCCTACTCGCCCGACCTCAACCCCGTCTTGCGGTGGTGGTAATCCTGGCCGCGGCCCCGTCACGGATCCGGCGGATCGCGATCGTGTGCAGGGGCCCAGGCTGGCAGCCGGGTGCGCGTGGTGCCGGTCGCGGCCAGTGCTGTCCTTGACCACACCGGGCCCTGAACTCGGTTGGTGAAGTGGTGCTCGGTCGGGAAGCGGGTGACGTCGCCGACGCGCCCGGTGATCTTCGCGGCCGGCACGGTGGGAGATCAACACGAACAACGCCATCGCGGCTCCTGCGAGCCGATGACGGCTCCGGCAGATCGGGGGCCTCGGCACAGCAAAGTTCGTGCAGTCGGGTGGATCTGGCGCGCCGGATTCGTCGCACCAGACGAACGGACCGTACGGCAGACCTCATAGGGTCGCCAGCAGCGAGGCCAGGAGGCGAACTATGCGAACACTGTTGCGAGGCGGTCGCGTCATCGACCCGGCTACGGGCTTTGACGGCACGGCTGACGTGCTGGTCTCCGATGGCAAGGTCGTTGCCGTCGGACCAGGGCTGCCAGCATCCGACGACCAGGTCGAAATCGATGTCGGCGGGTACATCGTCGGGCCCGGATTCATCGATCTGCACAGCCACGTGCACTCCATCGCGGGCCAGCGGCTGCAGGCGATGGACGGTGTCACGACGGCGCTCGACCTGGAAGCCGGGCTGATGCCCGTCGAACGGGCCTATACCGAGGCGGCCGCGGCGGGACGCCCGCTCCACTACGGCTTCTCGGCTTCCTGGGGCTCGGCGCGGGCCAAGGTGCTCGCCGGTATCGAGCCGGACGCGGACATCAACAGCGGGCTTGCCGTACTCGGCAATCCGGCCTGGCAGCGGTCCTCGTCGCGGGCCGAGCTGACCGCCTGGCTCTCCCTTGTGGAGGGTGAGCTGGCGGCGGGCGCGCTCGGCGTCGGCGTACTGCTCGGGTACGCCCCGGCGAGTGATCCGGCCGAGTTCCTGGCGTTGGCGAAGCTGGCCAAGCAGGCCGAAGCGCCCACGTATACGCACGTCCGCGAGCTGGTCGAGACGGACCCGGCCACGCCGGTCGACGGGACGCAGGAGATCGCGATCGTCGCGGCCGAGACCGGTGCCGCGATGCATCACTGTCACGTCAACAGCACGTCCGGACGGCACGTCGACCGGGTGCTCGCCGCGCTGGAGTCGGCCCGTTCGGCCGGCTCGCGGGTGACGGTCGAGGCCTATCCCTACGGTGCGGGCAGCACCGGCATCAGCGCGGCGTTCCTTTCGCCCGAGCGGCTCAAGATGAAGGGTCTCGACCCGACGCGCGTGCTGATGCTGGAGACCGGCGAGCGGATCGCCGACGAGGCCCGGCTGCTGCAGGTCCGCGCCGAGGAGCCGGGTGCGCCGTGCATCCTCGAGTTCCTCGACGAGGAGAACCCGAAGGACCGGGACCTGCTGCACCGGACGCTCGCTTTCCCGGATTCGATCGTCGCGAGCGACGCCATGCCGGTGTACTGGCATGGCGCCGGCAACGAATCCACCGAATGGCCGCTGCCCCCTGGCGGTGTGACGCACCCGCGCACGGCGGGCACGTTCTCCAAGTCGCTGCGGTTGATGGTGCGCGAGGCCGGGGTCTGGACATGGCTGGAGGCGTTCCGGCGCTGCTCCTACCTGCCCGCGCGGGTGCTGGATCAGGTCGCGCCCGGCGCGCGGACCAAGGGCAGGCTGAACGTCGGCGCGGACGCGGACATCGTCGTCCTCGACCCCGCCACCATCACCGACACGGCCACGTACTTCGATTCGACCCGGCCCGCGATCGGCGTCCGGCACCTGTTCGTCGCGGGTACCCAGGTGGTCCGCGACGGGCAGCTGCTCGCCGACGCATACCCTGGCCAGCCGCTGCGGGGGGAGCCACGGTAGTGGAATTCAGCTTGGAAGCTCTGCTCACCGACATCGAAGCACTGGTGTGCTGCGAATCCCCGTCATGCGACCTCGACGCGGTGGCGCGCAGCGCCGAGGTGCTCGCGGGCCTCGGCAGGAAGTTGCTCGGCGTGGAGCCGGAGCGGATCGTCCTCGACGGCCGGACGCATCTGCGCTGGCGGTTCGGCAACGGCCCGGCGCGCGTGCTGCTGCTCGGCCACCACGACACGGTCTGGCCGATGGGTTCGCTGGAGACGCACCCTTTCTCCGTGGCCGACGGGGTCTTGCGGGGACCGGGCTGCTTCGACATGAAGGCGGGCGTCGTGATGGCGCTTCACGCGGCCGCCGCGTTGCCGTGCCGGGCCGGATTGTCCATTCTGATCACTGGCGACGAGGAACTGGGCTCGCCGTCGTCGCGAGGGCTGATCGAGGCAGAGGCCCGCGGCTGCGAGGCGGCGTTGGTGCTGGAGGCTTCGGCGGACGGCGGCGCGATCAAAACCCGACGCAAGGGCGTTTCGCAGTACCGGATCGACGTGACCGGCCGCGCCGCGCACGCCGGTCTCGAACCGGAGAAGGGGATCAACGCCGGGATCGAGATCGCCCACCAGACCCTCGCGGTCGCCGCGCTCGCCGATCCGGAGCGCGGGACCAGCGTGGTGCCGACACTGCTGGCGGCCGGCACGACGGTCAACACCGTGCCGGCGACGGCCATGGTCCAGGTCGACGTGCGGGTATGGGACGAGGACGAACAGCTCCGCGTCGACCGGGCGGTGCGGGCGTTGCGACCGGTGCTGGCGGGCACACAGGTGCGGATCAGCGGCGGCGTCAACCGTCCGCCGCTGGATGCCGCTTCCTCGGCCGCCTTGTTCGGGCTGGCGCGGGAACTGTCCGCGGGCATAGGGCTGCCGGAATTGACCGAGGCGCCCGTCGGCGGTGCTTCGGACGGCAACTACACCGCGGGGCTGGGAGTTCCGACTCTCGACGGTCTCGGAGCGGTCGGTGGCGGGGCACACGCGGATCACGAACATGTCCTGATCGAAGAATTGCCAGGGCGGACAGAATTGCTGTTCGCACTGGTGGAAAACGTGTTGGCGAAGGGGAGTCCGTCGACTCCGAAGAATGCGGCGGACTGTTCCGGTCGAGCCCGACGGTGACCTTCCGGGGCCACCGAGAAAGGAGCATCCCGTGACGGATCTTTCGATGAATTCACAACGACCAATCACATCGGAGGCCTGTGGTGAGGCGGTCGCGGCCGCGCGGGCGGCGGCCACCGCGTCAGGGGTCGAGGTGCGGGAGATCCATGAGATCGCCGAACTGGCCGCGGTCGGAGTGCTTTTCGAGAAGATCTGGCGGTCGGCGCCGGGCACTCGGCCGGTGACCACGGAGCTGCTGCGCGCACTGTCGGCGGCGGGGAACTACGTGGCCGGCGCGTTTTCCGGCGGCGACCTGCTCGGCGCGTGCGTCGGGTTCTTCGAGAATCCCGGAAAGGGCAGTCTGCACAGTCATATCGCAGGGGTCGCCCAGGCCGGCGCAGGGCGTGGAATCGGGTATGCGCTGAAAATGCACCAGCGCGGCTGGGCATTGACCCAAGATGTTTCGACCATCAAGTGGACGTTCGATCCGCTGGTGCGCCGCAACGCCTATTTCAACCTCGGCAAACTCGGCGCGCTGCCTGTGCAGTACCTGCGCGACTTCTACGGGCCGATGAAGGACGGCATCAACGGTTCGGGCGACACCGATCGGCTGATGGCGTCCTGGGACCTGGCCGGCACGGCAGTACGGGCCGCCGCGTTCGGTGAGCCCGTCCGGACCGACACGAAGACCCTGCTCGACCGCGGCGCCGCGGTTGCGCTCTCGGTGGACGCCGACGGCGGCCCGGCGGCGGGCTCGGCAGATGCCCCGGTCGTGGTCGTCGCCGTCCCCGCCGACATCGAAGGCTTGCGCGGCACCGACCCCGGCAAAGCAGCTGCGTGGCGGGCCGCGCTGCGCGAAACGCTCGGCGGATTGATGTCTTCCGGGGGCCGGGTGACCGGCTTCGACCGGGCCGGTTATTACGTGATTTCCAAGGAGGAGCAGTGAAACTCAGCGGTGTGGAACTGCGCCGGGTGCAGATGCCACTCGTCGCCCCGTTCCGGACTTCGTTCGGCACACTGTCCGTACGCGAGCTCCTGCTGCTGCGGGCGGTGACGCCGACGGGCGAGGGCTGGGGCGAGTGCGTGACGATGGCCGGCCCGTTGTACTCGCCGGAGTACAACGACGGCGCCGAGCACGTGCTGCGCCAGTACCTCATCCCGGCGCTGCTGGCCGCGGAGGACGTCACGGCGGCGAAGGTGACGCCGCTGCTGGCCAGGTTCAAGGGCCACCGGATGGCGAAGGGCGCGCTGGAGATGGCGGTGCTCGACGCCGAACTCCGCGCGAGCGAGCGCTCCTTCGCGGCCGAGCTGGGGTCGGTGCGGGACACCGTGCCGTGCGGTGTTTCGGTCGGGATCATGGACACGATCCCGCAGTTGCTCGACGTCGTGGGCGGGTACCTGGACGACGGCTATGTGCGGATCAAGCTGAAGATCGAACCGGGCTGGGACGTCGAGCCGGTGCGCGCGGTCCGCGAACGCTTCGGCGACGACGTGTTGCTGCAGGTGGACGCCAACACCGCCTACACCCTGGGCGATACGCCGCAGCTGGCCCGCCTCGACCCGTTCGGCCTGTTGCTGATCGAGCAGCCGCTGGAAGAGGAGGACGTCCTCGGCCACGCCGAATTGGCGCGCCGGATCAAGACGCCCATATGCCTGGACGAATCGATCGTGTCGGCGCGCGCGGCGGCGGACGCGATCAAACTGGGCGCGGTCCAGATCGTGAACATCAAGCCCGGCAGGGTCGGCGGTTACCTCGAAGCGCGGCGGGTGCACGACGTCTGCGCGGCGCACGCGGTTCCGGTGTGGTGCGGCGGAATGATCGAGACCGGCCTCGGCCGGGCGGCGAACGTCGCGCTGGCCTCGCTGCCGGGCTTCACGCTTCCCGGGGACACCTCCGGGTCCGACCGGTTCTACCGGAGCGACATCACCGAGCCGTTCGTGGTGTCCGACGGGCACCTGCCGGTGCCGACCGGTCCGGGCCTCGGCGTGACGCCGATTCCGGAGCTGCTCGACGAGGTGACCACCGCGAAGGCCTGGATCGTTTCGTAGCCTGGCACGAATTCCGCGGATAGATTGACCTGATCGAACCATCCGGCTGGGCCGTGGCTGGATCTACCCTCGGGGAGTGCTGATGCCCGTGCCGAACAAGCCGCACACGAGTCTGGGACGCGTCCTCGAAGCCCTCGGGGACGTACTCCTCGAACCGGTCGCTGTCGGACGGGACACCCGGCGGCAGCTCGGCGGCGTGGTGATCCACGATCCTTACGAGGACACCGAGTTCCCAGCCGGGGCGGTCGTCCTCGGGGTCGGCCTGCGCGAAACCGACGAGATCGCGAAGCTGCTGCACACCGTCGGCGAACGCGGGGGCGCCGCGCTGGTCGTGCGGTCGCCGGTCTCCGCGTCGAAGGAACTGGTCCGGGCGGCCGACTCCACCGGGGTCGCGCTGCTCGGGCTGGCCGGCGGAGCGTCGTGGGCGCAGCTCGCCGCGATACTCCGCACGTTGCTCGCCGAGGGCGACGTCGGCGACGTTTCCCCGCAGTCACTCGGCGGGATGCCGTCCGGCGATTTGTTCGCGCTCGCCAACGCGGTCGCCGCACTGCTGGATGCGCCGGTCACCATCGAGGACCGCAACTCGCACGTGCTCGCGTTCTCCGGCCGCCAGGACGAGGCCGATCCTTCCCGCGTCGAAACGATTCTCGGCCGCCAGGTGCCCGAACGCTTCACCCGCCAGCTGGAGAAGGAAGGCGTTTTCGAACGCCTCTACCGGGACCAGCGGCCGGTTTACGTCTACCCGGACGGCTACGACGAGAACATCGTGATGCCCAGGGTCGCGGTCGCGGTCCGAGCCGGCGACGAGGTCCTCGGCTCGATTTGGGCCGCAGTCGACAATGAGCTCAGCGAAGAACGTACCTCCGCGTTGGTCGACGCCTCGAAGATTGTTGCGCTGCACATGCTTCGGCTGCGCGCAGGTACCGATGTCGGGCGCCGGTTACGGGCCGATCTGGTGAGCACCGCGCTCGAAGGAGGCTCCGGCGCGCCGGAAGCCATCGCCCGCCTGGGACTGCTGGGGCAGCCCACCATCGTGCTCGCCATGGGACTCCTCGAGGCCCCCGACGACGACCTCCGGCTCGTCGCGGAGCGCCAGCGAGTCGCCGACGCGTTCGCCATGCACCTCAGCGCCGTCCAGCCCCGGTCGGCGGTGGCGCTGGTCGGCGATGTCGCGTACGGCATCGTCCCGATGCCCGGGAACCAAGGCGATTGGCGCGAACGCTCGGTACGCGTCGCGTCGACCTTCCTGGAACGCACCGGCCGCGGGGCCGCCGCCGCGATCGGCGTCGGACCGCTCGCGCTCGACGGCTCGGGCCTGCGCGCGTCCCGCGACGGGGCCGACCGCGCGTTGCGCGTGTTGCTCGCCAACGGCGGCACAAAGCGAATGATCACCGCCGAAGACGCGCATATCGAAGCACTGCTGCTCGAATTGGCGGACCTTTCCGCGGCACGCGGGGATGTCGCGACCGGGCCGATCGCGCGGCTGCTGGCCTACGACACGAAACACCAATCGCAGCTCGTGCACACGCTGCGGTGCTGGCTCGATTCTTTCGGCGACATCGGCGTCGCGTCCACCGCCGCGTACGTGCATCCGAGCACATTCCGGTACCGGTTGCGCCGGGTCGCGGAGGTCGGCGGAATCGATCTCGACAACCCGGGAGACCGGTTCGCGGCGATGGTGCAACTACATTTGCTGGCACGGGGGGAAAAGCACTGCCGGTTTGAAAGGCTTGACAAGGCCCGGTTGCTCCAACCCTCCGAGCGTTCCGGCTTCCTTCGCCGACGTGTGCCGTCATAGCCCCAAATAACGCCTGACCGACCTTCGGGCGGTCGGCGTTACGCTGCTTCGATTCCGTGCCGGCTTCGGCGAAGACGGCTTCGATCCGTTCGCGGATCTCGCTCAGGGGGACACCCGTCGGTCGGCGCGCCCGGTGTGGAGGAACCGGGCGCGGCCGGTGCCGTCATCGCCGACGAACGCGTGCGCCCTGTAGAGACCCGGGAACTCCGGGGCGATGGCGACGAACGTGTCGTCGAGGTAGGGCAGCAGTTCATGCTTTGCCGGCGGCGCACCGCCAAGGTCGGCGAAGATCCCCTTCGGGGTGCGCTCGATCCACAGCGTGCCGTCTTCCGCCGTGACGACGTTATCGGCGACCATCGACGAGTACTCGCCCACGTACCGGGACAGGTCGCCCTGGGCGGCCGCGGGGTTCGGCTGCGGCAGTGGCGGGAGCTTCACGTCGGCGAGTTCGTCGAGCAGCTTTCCAAAGACCTGGTGGTAGACGTGCACCGGCTGCCCGCCGTTGGTCAGCAACGCCACCGCGACGTTTCGCTCCGGCACCACGCGCAGGAAAGCCGACTGGCCGATCGTGCCGCCGTCGTGGCCGACCACCTCGCCGCCCTCCCAGCCGAAGAGCATCCAACCGACACCCCAGCGGCCGGCCATGATTCCGAGCGTGGGCACCTCCACCTGCGGCTCGCGCATCACGGCCAGCGACTCCGGCGACAGCACCCGGGCGCCGTCGTCGGCCTTGCCGTCGTTCAGGTGCATTCGGACGAAGGTCAGAAGGTCCCGCGGGCGCATCGCGAGCATCGAACCGGCCGGGGCGTTCGATGCGGTGAGTGCCCAGATCGGCGCGGGCACCGGCTCCTCGCCCGGCTTCGGGGCGACGTGGCCGACCGCGGCGCGGTAGCGGATCGCGTCGTGAGGACCAGTCGCGGCGTGGGTCAGGCCGAGCGGCACGAAGAGGTGGTCGCGCACGCAGTCGTCCCAGCACTTACCGCGCAGCACCTCGATGATGCGGCCGAGCACGCAGTAGCCGGCGTTGTTGTACGAGAACCGCTCGCCCGGCGGAAACAGCTGCGGCACGTCGGACAGCGTCGCGATGAGCTTCTCCACCGCGTCGGCGCCGCGCCCGGTGTCGGTGAAGACGTCGCCCTCGAAGCCGGCAGTGTGGCAGGTCAGCTGCCGGACGGTGATCGCGGCCGCGGCCGTTTCGTCGCCGAGCGCGAACTCCGGCAGGTAGTCGCGCACCGGCCGGTCGAGGTCGAGGCGGCCCTCGTCGACCAGTTGCATGATCAGGGTGGTCGTCCACACCTTGGTGATCGACCCGATCTGGAACAGCGAGTCCACAGTGGACTCCACCCCGGTGGCCTTGTTCAGGACGCCCGCCGCGTGATCGATCACCTCGCCGTCGGCGAGCACCGCGATCGCGGCGCCAGGAACCTGATGCTCGGCCAACAGAGCGGCGAAGTTCTCCTGGAGCCAAGTCCGGATTTCATGGACTTTCGACATGCGCACCTTCTGTCCTCGTGAGGATGGTCCGACGTTTCCGGAATGCTAGGTCGGTGGCCTGCGTCACTTGTTCGTCCGGACCGAGGAGAGTGCGGGGAAAGTTCCTCCGCCCAGACGAATCAGGCAGTACACAGCGGTTCCACCGCCGTCGCCGCGGCGACGGCGGTGAATGTGGGGCGCTCGGTCACCGGGAACGGGTGTCCTCGGTACGGGTGGACACGGCGACCGGGTACCGGCCTCCGTCCCGGTACTCGACCACGCCGACCTCATTGCGCACAGCAAGCAGCGCGCCGGCCTCACCGCTGGTCGTCGTCGGGGAACCCGAACCGCAATCGGTGTGGCCAGACCTGCGGTTGCAGCCAGCGCCGGACGTCCGCGCATGCCTCGGAAGCGGCCCCCTGGCCGTGGCCCGGCCCGACAGAACTGCGCGGGCCGCTGTGTCTGCGTCGAGCGCGTCCGTCTTGCCGCGCGAACGCCCTCTTCTTCTCCACCAGCGCAACTAGGGTCCAGGGTCTCCCGGGTCACGCCGACGGGCCGAACGGGCGTGGGGGGCCGAGGCGTTCGTCCCCCGCGCCCGATCGGCCTCGCTCAGGCCTGCCAGTGCGGCTTGCCGCTGACCATCCGGCAGTAGATCATTCCCCCGTTGGCGTCATGGGTGCTCTTGCCGAGATCGGCGTTGCGGCAGAACTGCCCGGCCGCGTAGCAGTTCCCGGCGTTCGAGCGGAGCTCGCACTCCGCGCCGCCGGCCGCCGCGGTGTGCTGCGGCTCCGGGGCGGCCGGCGGCTGGGCCGTGGTGGTCTTCGGCTGCGGCGCCTTCGGGGTGGGCGACGGCGCGTGGGTGCCGGGGGCCGCCGGGGCGGGGGCGGCCGGCGTGCTCGGCGCGGGGTCCGACGCGGGCGGCGGCGTGTCGGCCGGGGACGCGGCGGGCGGCGCCGCAGGCGGTGCGGCCGGCGGGGTCGACTGGGTGGTGGCGGCCGCCGGGGCGGTCACCGGGGGCGAGGCCTTGGCTCCGCCGTCGGCGGCCGACGGGTCGCAACCGGTCAGCGCCAGACCGACGGTGAGGACGAGTCCGGCGAAGCCGGCCAGGCCGGCGCACCGACGCCCGCGTATGCGTGAAGGCATGGGTGGAGAACGCTCCGTTCCGTTTGGATGAGGTGTGCGATTCAAGCAGAGCCCGCACACGATCCGTGCACGGATCTCCCACTCGTTGGCAGATCGAGATCTGCCGGCCACCGAGCGTCGCCGCCCTCCGGTCCGCCGTCACACTGCGCCGAACCGCCGGCCGGCCCGACAGGGGTATAGCGCCGGAGCGCAGGGGAATTTAGCATGTTCCTGACATGGCCAGCGGATCGCTACCGTTCCGGCAACCCCCACGCCGAACGAGGAGATCCCCCATGCTCCGCATCCGTGTGCTCGCGGTCGCCACCGCGCTCGCGGGCGTCGCCCTCACCGCCGCCCCCGCCGTCAGCGCGCCCGCTGACGACCCGTCCATAGTCACCGCCCTCGCTTCCCCCGCGGCCCGGACGGCCCCGGCCCCGTCCGCGCTGCTCCCCGCACTCCAGCGCGACCTCGGCCTCTCGCCGCAAGCCGCCGCCGACCGGCTGGCCGGGGAGAGCCGGGCCGCCCGGGTTCGGACCGCGCTCGCCGGCGCCCTGGGCTCCCGCTGGGCCGGGGCCTGGGTCGAGGGGCCGGACGCCACCCTGGTGGTCGCCACCACCGACGCCTCCGCCGCCCGGACGATCACCGCGCACGGCGGCCGGGCCATCGTCGTCCGCAACGCCCTGGCCGCCCTCGACGGGGCGAAGGCCGCGCTCGACCGGGCGTCCCGGGCCGCCACACCCACCGCCACGCCGTTCTGGTCCGTGGACGTCCGCACCAACGCCGTCGTGGTCCGGTCCTCCGACGCCGCCCGGACCGAGGACTTCCTGCGCCGCTCCGGGGTGGACCGCGCGCTGGTCCGGGTCGAACGGGCCACCGCCACGCCCCGGCCGCTGGCCGACCTGCACGGCGGCGACGCGTACTACATCGACAGCGCCGCCCGCTGTTCGATCGGCTTCCCCGTCACCCAGAACGGCCGGCCCGGCTTCGTCAGCGCCGGCCACTGCGGGCAGCCCGGTTCCAACGCGACGGCCTCCGACGGCAGTTCGATCGGCACCTTCCAGGGCTCGACCTTCCCCGGCAACGACTACTCCTGGGTGCAGGCGGGCCCGGGCTGGACGGCGCAGCCGCAGGTGAACGACTACGCGGGCGGCGCGGTGACGGTCGCCGGCTCGACCGAGCAGCCCGTCGGGTCCTCGGTCTGCCGTTCCGGCTCCACGACGGGCTGGCACTGCGGCACCGTCGAGGAGGTCAACGCCACCGTCACCTACCAGGAGGGCAGCGTCTACGGCGTCACCCGCACCAGCGTGTGCGCCGAACCCGGCGACTCGGGCGGGTCGTTCATCTCCGGCAACCAGGCGCAGGGCGTCACCTCCGGCGGCTCCGGCGACTGCACCTCGGGCGGCGAGACCTACTTCCAGCCCGTCAACCCGATCCTGAGCGCCTACGGCCTCACCCTGGCCACCGGCTGAGCGGCTGAGCGGCCGGGGGCCCGGCCGAGCCGCTCGCCGAGCCACGGGCCGCCGTGAGGACAGGACCTACGGCAGCCCCGCCGTCCGGCGCTCGAACACCTCGGGGCGCGCGGTCTCCAGGGCAGTGGCGACCGCGCCGAGGAGGACCGCCTCCTCCCCCAGCAGGCTCGGCGCGAGCGTCGGACGCATCGGGGCGATCCGGTGCAGGGTCTGCTCCAGCGGTTCCAGGAGCAGGTCCGCACTGTTGCCTATGCCGCCACCGAGGACCACCAGGTCCGGGTCCAGTACGGCGGACAACACCGCTACGGCGTAGGCGAGTTGGCCGGCCTCGCGGTCGACGGCCCGGACCGCCGCCGGGTCGCCGGCCCGGGCCCGTTCGAAGACCTGCTTGGCCGTGGGCGCACCGCCCAGCCCGAGGTCCTGGGCGGTGCGCACCACGGCGTCCGCGGCGGCCTCCTGCTCGATGGTCGCCGGAGGCTCACCGGGGCGGGCGGGCAGCGGCACCAGGCCGATCTCGCCCAGCGCGCCGTGCGCGCCGAGCAGCAGTTCGCCGTCCTTGACCACGCCGACGCCCAGGCCGGTGCCGACCAGCAGGTAGGCGAACATCCGGCTGCCCCGGCCGGCGCCGAGGGTGTACTCGCCGAGCGCGGCCAGGTTGGCGTCGTTGGCGACGGTGACGGCCACCCCCAGGCCCTCCCCGATCCGGTCGAACAGACCGGGCCGGCCCCAGCCGGGCAGGCTGGTGGCGTAGCGCACGCCGCGCCGCTGCTCGTCCCACACGCCCGGGGTGCCGATCACCGCGTGCACGATGTCGCCGGCGGCCAGGCCCGCCTCGGCGACGGCCTCGTGGGCGGCGCCGACCACGGCGTCGGCGACGGCGTTCGCCGAGCGGCCCCGGTTGGCCACGTCGCGGCGGGCGACGACCGTCCCGGCGAGGTCCGCGACGGCGACCCGCAGCCTGGCCCGCCCGATGTCCACGCCGAGCACGTGCCCGGCGGCCGGGTCGACCTCGTACAGCACCGCGGTGCGGCCGCGCTCGGGGGCCAGCCGACCGGCCTCGCGGACCAGCCCGGCCTGCTCCAGGGCGGCCAGGGCGGCGGACACGGTGGGCTTGGACAGGCCGGTGTCCCGGGCGAGTTGGGCGCGCGAGGAGCCGCCGCCGGTGCGCAGCAGTTCGAGCAGCAGCCATTCGTTGTTGCTGCGCAGCCGCTGCCGGTTCCACGGCACTGCCGGGGCCCCGGCCGCCGGGCGGTGGGTCGGCAGGTGGCTGCTCATCGGTTCCTCCGGTCTGGGCGGGACGGCTGGCGGGCGAGCCGCGCCGGGTGGTGCCGGCACGGCCCGCGGCCTCCGGTGTCGGGTGCCGCCGCCCAAGTATGACCGGTGATCATTCCGTTCCCACCCCGGCGGCCGGCCCCGCGCCGCGCCGAGCCGCCCCGAGCGGGACCCTCGGACCCGTCAGGACCACCAGGCTCGTCGGACCTGTCGGACCTGTCGGGCCCGTCAGGCGTGTCAGACCCGGGCCGGACTCGTCAGACCACCCAGCCGCCCGTCATCCGCCGCACCGCCGAGCCGTCCAGGTCGGCCAGCTTGGTGCCGGCGAAGGCCCGGGCCGCCTCGGAGGTCTGCACCCGCAGCGGCGGCCGCTCGGCGGTGAGGGCCGCGACGATCGGGGCGGCCGCCTGCTCCGGGGTCTGGGCCTGGGAGAAGGCCTTCAGCGTGCGGTCGACGTAGGCTCGCAGGGCGGGGGCGTACGGGCCGGCCGCGGCGGTCAGCGCGGGCAGGTCGATGGCCTGGTTGCCGATGAACTCGCTGGCGACGGCGCCCGGTTCGACGACGGTGACGTGCACGCCGACGGTGGCGGCGACCGGCGCCAGCGACTCCATGAAGCCCTCGACGGCGAACTTGGCGGCGCAGTACGCCTCGTTGAAGGGCTGTCCGACCACGCCGCCGACGCTGGTCACGGTGACGACCCGGCCGCCGGAGGCCCGCAGGTGCGGCAGTGCGGCCCGGGTGACCTCGACCACACCGAAGAAGTTCACCTCCATGGCGGCCCGCACCGGCGCCGTCCCGTCCTGCTCGATCGTGCCGACGTGGCCGGCGCCCGCGTTGTTGACCACCGCGTCGAGCCGGCCGTGCCGGGCGAGGACGGTCTCCAGGCAGGCGGTGACGGAGGCCGGGTCGGTGACGTCCAGTTGCTCGACCTCGATCCGCCCATCAACGCCCGCCTCGGCGGCGGCGCGCCGCAGGGCCTCGGCCCGTCCGGTGTCGCGCATGGTGGCGACGACGCCGTACCCGGCGCGGGCGGCGGCCACGGCGGCGGCGAGGCCGATCCCGGAGGAGGTGCCGGTGATGAGGACGATCGGGGCGGCGTCGGTGTCCATGGAAGTCTCTCCTCGGATCTCCCCGGCTTCTCCGGGGAAAAGTATGTGCGTGCACACGCACCATACATTTAGGTGCACGCGCACGCAACCGATCGACAGCCCGGTAGCGCCGGTCGGGCGGCCGTCACACCTTCGCCAGCGCGCCCTCCACGTCCGCCCACAGGTCCTCGGGGTGCTCGATGCCCACCGACACCCGCACCGTCCCCGGACCGATCCCGGCGGCGGCCAACTCGACGTCGTCGAGCTGGCGGTGGGAGGTGCTGGCCGGGTGGAGCACGAGGGTGTGCACGCCGCCGAGGGAGGGGGCGAGGGCGGCCAGGCGGACGGATTCCGTGAAGGTGCGGGCCGCCTCGCGGCCGCCGACGAGGTCGAAGGCCAGGACGCCGCCGTGGCCGTCGGGCAGGAGCCGGCGGGCGAGGTCGTGGTCGGGGTGTCCGGGCAGGCCCGGGTAGTGGACGGCTTCGACCGCGGGGTGGGCGGCGAGGCGGCCGGCCAGGTCGAGGGCCGTCTCGCAGTGCCGGCGGACCCGCAGGGCGAGGGTCTGGAGGCCTCGCAGGGTCAGCCAGGCGGCGAACGGGTCGGCGGCGGCGCCGAGTTCGATGGCGTAGTGCCAGACCTTGCGGTGCAGTTCGGCGTCCGCGAGAACGGCGACGCCGGCCAGGACGTCCGAGTGGCCGCCGAGGTACTTGGTCGCCGAGTGGATGACGACGTCCGCGCCGTACTCGATCGGCCGGCAGAGCAGCGGCGTCGCGAAGGTGTTGTCCACGACGCTGACCACCCCGGCCCGCTTGGCGACGCCGATCAGCCCCGGCAGGTCGGTGACCCTGGTGGTGGGGTTGGAGATGGTCTCCAGGTGCAGCAGCCGCGTGGCGGGCCGCAGGGCCGCCTCGACCTCGGCCGGGTCGTCGCCCCCGACGTGGGTGACCTCCACCCCCCAGCGGTCGGCGAGGTCGGCGAGCACGGCGAAGGTGCCGCCGTACAGGCTTCGCTGGGCGATCACGTGGTCCCCGGAGCGCAGCAGGGCGAGCAGGACGGTGTTGATCGCACCCATGCCGGAGGCGGTGGCGATCGCACCGGCACCGCCTTCGAGGTCGGCCACCGCCGTCTCCAGCGAGCGGACGGTCGGGTTGCCGTAGCGGTTGTAGAAGAAGGCCCCGCCCGGGCCGCTGAAGGCCTGGGTGAGCGCGTCGCTGGTGTCGAAGGCGAAGAGGTGGCTCTGGTGCAGCGGCACGCCCATCGGACGGCTGCCGGTGGTGTCCGCCAGGGGCGGGTGGACGATCCGGCTCTCGGGGCGCAGCACGTCGGGGGCCCGGTGTCCGTCGGGGGTCTGCTGTCCGTCGGGGGCCTGGTGGCCGAGGTAGTCGCTCATGTGCCCCATCGTCGGGCCGGTCGCACGCCGCGCCCAGGGCCAATCGCACCCAGGTGGCCCGCCCCTGCGCCGCTGCGGCACGGGGGCGGGCCACCGCGGCTCACTTGCGGCGGCCGAAGATCCGCTTCGCGGCGTAGACGATGCCGACGATCAGCAGCACGAAGAACAGGATGATCAGGATGACCACGACGATCAGGAACTTGCCGAGCTTGGCGAAGAAGCCCGACTTCTTCTTCTCGTCCTTGGCCGCGAGGTGGGCGGCCGGCGCGGTCTGACCGCTCCGGGTGCTGGCGGAGACGGCCTGGCCCGCCGCCAGGGCGGCCTGGCCGGAGCCGGTGACGGAAACGGTGGTGGCGGCGGCCACGACGGGCCTGGGTGCGGCCGTCGCCGTCGCGCTCGACGCCGCGGCGGTGAGGCCGACGGCGGCCAGCAGTGCCACCAGGGCGCCGGCTATCGAACGTGCGATCCGGTGAGTCATCGTGCTCCTCGTACGGGTTCTGAGCAGCGCGGAGGAGCCTGGCTGACCGGATCCGCTGGTCTGACCAGGTGGTTTTCTCATCTGCGCCTAGTATGCTCCACTGAGTTTCTACAGCGGTGTAAAAGTTTAGCGACGGGCCTGCCCGGATCGGCTCCGGCCCCGGTCACGCACGCCCGCCGGTCCGACGGGGGTTTCGTGGCAACTGTGGAGGATGACGACGTGTCTGGTCGCAGAGGTTCCCCCGGAGCCGGAAAATCGCCGCGCCGGGCGGCCGGCGGCTCGCCGGAGGGCCGCATATCCGACGGCCGCACACCCGAGGACCGCACCGCGCAGGGCCGCCCAGCGGACGGCAGCCAGGCCGGACAGACGAGTCAGGCCGGCCGGGCCGGTCAGGCGAGCCGCACGAGCCGGGCGAAGCCCAAGGCCAAGCGCAGCACCAAGGAGAAGGTGCTCTGGGCGACGGCCGGCTGCACCGCCCTCCTCGTCCTCGGCGGCTGCGCCGTCTACTACCGCCTGAACAGCAACCTCACCACCTTCGACGGCGACGCCCTCAGCAAGGACCGCCCGGCCGCCGCGGCGCCGGACTCCCAGGGCCGCACCCCGGTCAACGTCCTGCTGATCGGCTCGGACAGCCGCGGCAACGGCAACAGCGACCTGGGCGGCGGCGGGGACGGCGGCGCCCGCTCGGACACCGCGATCCTGCTGCACGTCTACGCCGACCACAAGCACGCCGTCGGCATCTCCATCCCCCGCGACTCCCTGGTCACCATCCCGCCGTGCAAGCTCCCGAACGGCAAGTGGACCAAGGAACAGACCAATGCGATGTTCAACAGCGCCTTCTCGGTGGGCAACAGCGACCAGGGCAACCCGGCCTGCACCCAGAACGCCGTCGAGAAGCTCACCAACCTGCGGGTCGACCACACCATCGTGGTGGACTTCAACGGCTTCGCCTCGATGACCAAGGCGGTCGGCGGAGTCGAGGTCTGCCTGCCGAACGACATCCACGAGGGCGATCTCAACCCGAACCTGGGCAAGAAGGGCAAGCTGGTCTTCCCCAAGGGCAAGCAGAAGGTGGAGGGCCAGTCCGCGCTCGACTTCGTCCGAGTGCGGCACGGCATCGGCGACGGCTCCGACATCGGCCGCACCAAGCGTCAGCAGGCCTTCCTCTCCTCGCTCATCAAGGAGGTCAAGTCCCGCGGCATGGACCCGACCACCCTGCTGCCGCTCGCCGACGCCGCGACCAAGTCGCTCACCGTCGACCCCGGCCTCGGCTCGGCGGCCAAGCTGCTCTCCTTCGCCATGTCGCTCAAGGACGTCAACCTGCACGACGTCAAGTTCGTGACGGCGCCGTGGCGCTACGAGGGCCCGCGGGTCGCCCTGCTCCACCCCGACTCGGACCAGCTCTGGGCCGCGCTCAAGGCCGACCGCACCCTGGACGGCCAGGATGCCAGCGCCACCGCCGCGGACTCCGCCGCACCGGGCACCCCCGCCGCCGAGGCCACCCCCAGCCCCACCGCCACCACCCCCGTGCCGGGCGCCAAGGGCGGCGAGGCCAAGCCCGCCGACGTGAAGGTCGCCGTGCTCAACGGCACCGGCGCGACCGGGCTCGGCGGCAAGGCCGCGGAGGCGGTCAAGGGCGCCGGCTACACCGTGACCAGCGTCGGCAACGCGACCGGCAAGCCGCGCGCCACCACGGTCGTCGAGTACGGCGCGGGCGAGCGCGCCGCGGCCGACGCGGTCGCCAAGCTGTTCCCGGGCGCCACCGTCCAGGCCGGCGGCAAGGGCGTCAGCGTGGTGCTCGGCCACGACTTCGCCGCCGCCAATCCGGCCGGTGCCGCCGACCCGTCCGCCTCCGCGTCGCCCGGCGGGGCCCCGGCCGCTCCGGCCCCGGTGCCCAGCAGCGTCGCCAACGCCGCCCGGTCGGCCGACGACGACCCGTGCGCCAACGTGTCGTACGGCTGACCCGGTCGGGACGTACGACGACGGCGGGGCGCCTGCGGATCCTGATCCGCAGGCGCCCCGCCGTCGCGAGGTGCGTGGGGTGCACGGGGTGGGCCTGTGAGGTCTACAAGGCCCGCGGTGTCAGCGCCTGGCGCCGCAGGACGGGCAGAACGCGGCGCCCTCCGGGATGTCCTGGTGGCACTGGCCGCACTGGGTCGGCTGGGCGAGCCGGTGGCCGCAGCCCGGGCAGAACGGCGTGCCGTGCGTCTCCGCCGAGCACTGCGGGCAGACGAGTTGGCGCGGCGTCCGCACGTCGAACTCGGCGCCGGACTGCTGGCCCTGCTGGTAGGAGCGGTCGGACACCATGTCGTTGAGGCCGCGTCGCTGCGCCGCCATCGCCTCGGCCGCCGTGTCCGGGGCGCAGTTGTGGCACAGGCCCTGGCCCGGGTCGAAGCAGCGGCCGCACGCGTAGTAGGTGCAGCGGGCGCAGCGGTTGAAGTGCACCTGGGCGTTGGTGATCGCGCGCTGGAAGGCGGCGTCGCGCGCGTTGCCCCAGGTGTGGCCGGCCAGACCGTCGGCGGCGTTGCTGATGGTGTTGGCGTTGCCGCCGATGAGGTTCCAGGCGGCGCTGACGCCCTTGCCGATCCAGCCCGCCACCTGGCCGGTGGTGAACGCCTCGAACGGCGAGCGCCAGGTGTCGGAGCAGCGGTGGCAGGAGAACTCGAACTGGAAGCCCGCGCCGGTGCCGTGCTGCTCACACAGGTCGCGGTAGTTGCTGCTGAAGTAGATCTCGGAACTCACGTCGTCCCCGGTCGATGAGGTGGCATGTCGGCGGCCCCGGGCCCCCCAAGGTGCCGACACGGATGGGGCGGGTCACGGGGGCGCTGCACAGAATCGCACATGCCGTCATATTTTGTGAATCTCTTATGGACAACGCCTCGTGACCGCCGCACCGAGGGACGTCCGGACCCACCGGACCGGTTCCGATCAGGCCGGTACCGGTCCGATCGGAACCGGTCCCGCAGGAAGGGCCGACGCCTCCTCAGAGCCCGGCGACCGGCAGCAGCAGGACCCGCGCCGGGTCGAACCGCTCCCAGCCGGCCGGCTGCCCGCTGCGGCTCACCCGCAACCGGCACCACCGCTGCCCGGCGGAGTCCTGCCACCAGCCGCTGATCCGCCCGGACGCCCAGGTGCCGTCGCCGAGGTCCACCTCGACCGGCTGGTACACCCACTGGACGTCCGGGTCCGCCGGCTCCCCGACGGCCACAGGACTGCGCCGACTCTCCACCACGGTTCCGCCTCCCGACCCGGCCCCGGTGCGCGGCCTCCCCGGTCGGGCGGCCACGCGACCAGGCGTGCAGCTCACCCCGGAAACTCTACAGGCGTGTAGAGAAAGACGGGAGGAGTTCCGCCGAAGCCCTCACCCGGCTCAGCGGCGGTTTCGGCGCGCGCCACGGCGGCGGCGCCACAGGGCGAACGGCACGACGGCGGCCAGCCCGAGCGCGTCCGGCGCCGACGGCGCCTGCACCGGCGCGGCCGCGCCCGCGCCCGCCGGCACCTTGCCGAAGGTGTCCGGGACGGGCAGGGTGGACCAGTCCGTGAGCGGCCACGCGACGACGAAGGCCCGGCCGATCACGTTCCCCACCGGCACGAAGCCGTCACCGGTCTCGTTGTGGTGCGGGCGGGAGTCCCGCGAGTTGTTGCGGTGGTCGCCCATCACCCAGAGCTTGCCCTTGGGGACGGTGACGGTGCCCACCGGGTCCTGATCGCAGGGCGCCGAGCCGGGGAACAGGTACGGCTCGTCCAGCGCGACGCCGTTCACCTTCAGCGGGCTGCCCGCCTTGCACTCGACGGTGTCCCCGCCGACCGCGATCACCCGCTTGATCAGGTCCTTCTCGTCCGCCGAGGGCATCAGGCCGACGGTGCTCAGCACCTTCTGGACCGAGCTCATCACCGAGCCGTCCGCGTGCGTCGGCACGCTCTCCAGCCAGCCGCCCGGATCACGGAAGACCACCACCTCGCCGCGCTCGGGCTCGGCGCCGAACCACGGCGTCAACTTGTCGACCAGCACCCGGTCGCCGATCGCCAGGGTCTGCTCCATCGAGCCCGAGGGGATCGAGAAGGCCTGGACGAAGAAGGTCTTGATGCCGAGCGAGAGCAGCAGGGCGATCACCAGCAGAATCGGGAGCTCCTGCCAGAACGGGCGCTTCTTCCGCGCGCTCTTGGCGTCCGGCTCCGCGCCGCCGGCGCCGCCGGCCCCACCGCTCGGACCGCTGCCGCCGCTCCCGTCGCCGCCGGAACCACCGCCGCCGGCCCGGCCGGCGCCGCCGCCGGAGGCCTCGAAGGCCCCCGCCGCGCCCGGGACTTCGGCCGCACCCACCGCGCCGCGCTCCCCGGTTCCACCGCTCTCGCCGGACTCCGTGCTCTGCTGGACACTCATCTTCTCGGCCCCTCCCGACGGCCTGGCGGGAGACCGGAACGGAAAACCCCCGCTGTCAGGGAACGAACCTACCGAACGGAGGTTCCCGGGCGCGCCCTGACATGGATCCGCTCACCCTGAGGACCGAACAGACTGAGGAACTCCACCGGCTGCGGCCCGGCGTTGCCGAAGGCGTGCGGGGTCCGGGTGTCGAACTCGGCGGCCTCACCGGCCGTCAGCACCAGGTCGTGCGAACCGAGCACCAGCCGCAGCCGGCCGGACAGGACGTACAGCCACTCGTGGCCCTCGTGCACCTTCAGCTCCAACTCGGGCTCGGTGCCCCGGCCGGGCGGCATGATCTGCTTGAAGGCGTGCAGACCGCCGAGGTGGCGGGTGAGCGGGATGATGGTCTGACCGTTCCTGGTCACCGGGCGGGGATGGACCCGGGGGTCGCCGGTGGCCGGGGCGCCGACCAGTTCGTCCAGCGGCACCCGGTACTCCCGGGCCAGCGGCAGCAGCAGCTCCAGGGTCGGCTTGCGCTGCCCGGACTCCAGCCGGGACAGCGTGCTGAGCGAGATCCCGGTGGCGGCGGCCAGTTTGGCGAGGGTGGTGCCGCGCTCGCGTCGCAGGGCACGCAGCCGGGGGCCCACCGTGGTGAGGACGTTCTCGAAGTCTTCGTCGGCCATGCCTGCCATTCGCCGGGACGGCAAGGGTGTTTGTCAAACCGGCACACCGGTGCACGGGCGCGCGGGCCCGTCGGCGCGCCCTATGCTGTCCGGCCATGCGCATCCACCTCACCCGGGACAGCGTCGCGGCCGGCGACGACGCCGACGCCCCGCACGCCGCGTCGCCCGCCCTCCCCGACGGCCTCGACCTGCCCGACGGCCTCGATCTGCAGGAAGCGCTCGCCGCCCTCGGGCTCCCCCGGCCGTACCTGCCCCTGATCGGCGGCGGCCGCGCCAGCTGGATCCTGCGCACCGGCGACGGCACCCCGCTCGCCGTACTCGCCCAGCAGTGGCCGCGCGCCCGGCCGCTCCCGGGCGTCCGGGGCCCGCTCGCCCGCCTGGCCGGCCCGGACGGCGACGTCCGGCTGCACGCCGAGTACCGGCGCCAGCTGGACCCGGACGCCGAGTACGACCGGCTCGCCACCGGCTGAGGCCGGGGGCGCCGGAGCCCGCCGGGGCTTCGCCGACGCCCACCCGGTGCGCGACCGGCCGACCCGCGGCGCGGGGCCGGCGGCTACCGGTACTCGCGCAGGCGCGGCCGGACGCCCAGCGCGGTGAGGGCGAGCGCCGCCACCAGCGCCCCCGCCGCCAAGGCCGCCGTGCCGGCGTCGAGGTCGCCGTCGGTCGCGGCGACCGCCGAGTCCATCGCCCTGGCGTTGACCGCGATGGTGTCCCCGATGGCCGTGCTCAACTGGTCGAAGTCGTAGTTGGACTGCCCCTGGGAGAGGCCGGTGTTGAGCGTCACCGCCTCCTTGAGCCGGCCCTCGTCGCGCAGCGCGCGGATCTTCCGGTCGTCCTGCTGGTACTGCTGGAAGGCGGCCAGCACCCGCTCGGCGGCGTCCTGCTCACCGGGGAACGTGATGTTGTGCAGTTCGGTGCCGAGGTAGCCGCCGAAGGGGACGGCCGTGTGGTCGGCGCGGTGCCGGGCGGCGGCGTCCGCCAGTCGGGCGTTGTAGTCGGCGAGGGTGGCGCCGTCCAGGCGGGCGATCGCCTGCGTCTTGTCGAGGAAGCTCTGCTCGTAGGCGGCCGCGCGGGACGGGTCGGTGAGGTAGCGGCTCTCGTCGGCGTTCAGGTCGAACGCGACGGCACGGGCGCGGCTGAGCGCGATCACCGAGTCGTAGGCGTTGCTCTTGGCGGTCACCAGGTGGTCGTCGGCACGGCCGACCAGGTGCAGGCCGATCGCCAGCACGACGCCGGTGAGCAGCGTGACCGCGGCCAGCGCCGGGTTGACGACGCGGTGGTAGCGCACCGCCAGGACGCGCTGGAGCCCGAGCAGCGCGGCGAGCGCGAGCAGGCCGACCGCGAGCAGCCACCACCAGCCGCTGCCGAGGGCGTCACGGCGCTCGGTGTAGACCTGTTCGACGGTGGCCTCGTTGGCGGCGGTGACCTGGTCGGCGGCGGGCAGCAGTTGCTGGCGCAGCAGGTCCGTGGCCTGGCGGTAGGCGTCCAGGGCGGCGGGCGAGGGCTGGCCGGCCGGGGCCTTGGCCTGCTCCTCCAGCAACTGGGAGCGGGCCACCAGTGCCTCGTAACTGCCCAGCCGGCCGAGCACCTGCTGGACGGCGCGCTGGCCGGCCGGGTCGGCGGCCGCGGCCTGGGCGGCCTGTTGGAGGTCGCCGTCGGCCTGCGCGCGGCGCTGCTCGTAGGTGTCGAGGGTCTGCTTGCGCAGCGTCGTGTAGTCGGGGTCGGCGCCGACCAGCAGCAGGTTGGCGGCCTGGGCGTCCATGTCGCTGAGCGCGAAGTAGAGGTCGGCGGCGCGGGTGGCCTGCGGGGCGGCCCGGTGGCCGATGGTGTCGGTGCCGTCGCGGGCCCCGCCGAGGACGGTGGTGGCGGCCGCGCCGAGGCCGATCAGGGCGGCCAGGCTGAGCGCGGTGAGGCCGCGGACCAGGCGCGGGGTGGTCCAGTAGGCGCGGCCGCCGACCGTCCGCGCGCCGTGCCGGAGCCGGGCCAGGGTGCTCGGGCGGGGGGTCGGGGCGGCCGTTGTCGGGGCCGTTGTCGTGGCCGCTGGTCCGGCTGGGGCCGGTTCCCCCGCCGGATCGGCTTCCGTCCCCGGGGCCGTCTCCCCCGTGGTGGCCGTCGTGCCCGCTGCCGAGGTGGTCATGGCCGCACGTTCCTCTCCCCCGTGGCACGGTCCGCCGGGGTTTCCTGCTGAAACCGGCGCAGAACCGTTTCTCTCCGCCGGGCGACGCTAGTGCCGCGCCACCTGTGGAAAGCCCCCCCTGACGGCTCCTTGACGCCGCCGGGCGCCGTTCTTGACGCATCCTTGGCGACCGTCCCCGGCGCCCGGCGGTGTCCGCCGGTTCGCGGCGGTTCGCGGCGGTTCTCGGCGGTGGTGAGTGGTGAGTGGTGATGGGTGGTGGCCTGCGGTGGTGGGCGGATCAGCCCTGCCCGGCCCGGCGGCCGCGGTTCGCCGTGTTCTTCCGCCGGGCCCTCTTCTTGCGGGCGCGCTTGGACATCGTGTGCTCTCCGATTCCGGGGAAGGGCTTCAAGCGGCCTGGCCGACCAACTGGTCCGCCAGCTTGACCAGGCGCTTCAGCGAACGCTCCTCCTGGGCGGCCTGCGCCACGGGCGCCACCGAACCGCCGTCATAGTAGGCGCCGTTGGCGACCGCAACGTCCGGCAGGCAGAGCCGGACGACGGCCGCCGCACCCTCCGCCGCCGGCGCGCCGGCCCGCCCGTACAGCGGCAGCAACGCCGTGTCGCACAGGCCCGGGTTGAGGCTGACGGCGGTGATGCCGGAGCCGGCCGGGGCCATGTCGGCGGTCGCCATGGTGAGCGCGAGCTGCGACTGCGCGTACGCGGCCACCCGTGAGTACCTCTTCACCCGGTGCGGGTCCGACCAGTTCATCGACGCGGTCCGGTGCAACGAGGACGAGACGTTGACGATCCGGGCCTCGCCGGATGCCGAGAGCGGCGCCCGCAGCAGCCTGGCCAGCAGGTGCGCGGCCAGGAAGTTGACCTGCAGCGAGACCTCGTTGCCGTCGTCGGTCAGCGTGCAGCGTTCGGGCGCCATCGCGGCGGCGTTGTTGACCAGCAGGTCCAGCGCCGGGTAGTGCTTGACGACCGTGCCGGCCAGCACCGCGACCTCCGAGAGGCGGGTGAAGTCGGCTGCCAGCTCGACGAGTTGGTCCCGGCGGGCGCCGGCGTCGACCAGCCTGGCAACGGCCGTCTCGGCCTCCGGGGTGGTCCGGGCGTGCACCAGCACGGTGGCACCCAGCCCCGCGAGCAGCCGGGCGGTCTCCCAGCCGATGCCGGAGGAGGCGCCGGTGACGAGGGCGGTACGAGCGGACAGGACGGATTCGGACATGACCGTTCCCAGGGTGCGGGGCACCGCCGGCCCTGTCCGGGCCGGGGTGCGGGCTCAAAAGACCTGATGAGTTGCGGAACTCGCGCGCCCGCCCGCACCCCGCGCCGATCAGGCGACGGGGCGGGGCGCGGCACGTGCCGTGCCTTCCGGCGGGGAGGCTCGGATCAGCGCACGGCGATGGCGGCCGCGGCGACGCGGACCGGCGGCCGCGGATGCGGCGGGCGGTCGTGGTGGCGTGCCGGGCGGTTCATGCTCCTCATCCAACCGGCGGGCGCGGACCGGGGCAAGCGCCGCGCCGCCGCCCTGACGAATCCCTGACGCCGGGCGAACAGCCGTGCGGTCGGCGCCGGTTGCGGCGACCGGTCAACCCTCACCGGTCTTCGGCGGCACGGCGGAGCCGGTCGCGAGCACCGCGCCCGAGCCGACCGCGCCCCGCCCCGCCCCGACGTCAGAGCCAGTTGCGGCGCTTGAAGACCACGTACAGCCCGGTGCAGACCAGCGCCATCAGCCCGACCGCGAACGGGTAGCCGAACGCCCACTTGAGCTCCGGCATGATCTCGAAGTTCATCCCGTAGACGGTGCCGATCAGCGTCGGCGCGAAGAGGATCGCCGCCCAGGAGGAGATCTTCTTGATCTCGTCGTTCTGCACGTGCCCGGCCTCGGCGAGCTGCTTCATCTCCTCGTTCTGCCGCTGCGAGACCAGCGTCGCGTTCACGGTCAGGATGTTCTGCAGCATCTGCCGGAAGCCGTCCACCCGCTCGGCGGCGTAGGTGGCGTGGTCGGCGACATCGCGCAGGTAGCGCTGCAGCTCGTCGTCGGTGCCGTACTTGCCGAAGCCCGCCTCCAGGCTCCTCATGATCTCCAGCAGCGGCCGGGTGGCCCGCTGGAGCTCGATCACCTCGCGGGACAGCTCGTAGATGCGCCGGGAGACCTGCGGGTCGCCGCCGAACACCTCCGTCTCGATCTCGTCGATGTCGTGCTGGAGCCCGGCGATCACCGGCGCGTAGCCGTCCACCACGGCGTCCAGCACCGCGTACAGCACCGCTTCCGGGCCGAGCGCGAGCAGGTCCGGGTCCGTCTCCAGGCGGCGGCGCACCGCGGACAGGTCCGGCGCCTGGGAGTGGCGGACGGTGAGCACGAAGTCGGGGCCCACGAAGAGGTGGATCTCGCCGAAGTCGACCTCCTCCGCCTCGTCCAGGTAGCGCGCGGCGCGCAGCACCACGAACAGCGTGTCGCCGTAGCGCTCCAGCTTCGGCCGCTGGTGGGCGACGATGGCGTCCTCGACGGCCAGTTCGTGCAGGTTGAACCGGTCCGCCGCCTCCAGCAGCTGCGCCTCGGCCGGGCGGTACAGGCCGATCCAGGCCATCGCGCCGGGCCGGTCGGGCAGTTCGCGGTAGATGTCGGCGAGGTTCGCCGGTGCATCGATCCGCCGCCCGTCCCGGTAGACCGCCGCGTCCACCACGGAGCGCTCCAGGGTGACCGGCTCGACGGGCTGGTCGGGCCGCGGATCCATCGAGTGCTCCGGAGCCGGCTGCGCGTCGGTGGGGCCGGGGCCTCCGGCGGGGCGGGAGAACGGACGCTTGCTCGCGCGCACGGCGCGCACACGCCAGTCGGACATGGCGGATACCTCCACGGTGGGTGCCCGGCCACCGTCCGGGGACGGCGGGCCGGAGGCGCCCGGCCGGCCACCACGCGCACGGCGCGACCGGCGGCACCTCGTCGAGGACGAGGTCAGCGCCGCGCGGGAGCCGTACGGGAGGAGGAACGCCGGGTGCCGCGAATGGTGCGGGACAACCGGGGGCGGGGCCGACTTCGACCCGGACTACTGCACTCCACGGCTCTCACCTCCTCGGCTCCGCGCGCCCGCGCACCGGAAGGGGGGCCTGCACAACTCCCGCCGAGTGTAGTACCCGCTCCCGAGTGCCTCCCACCGCCCGCCCCCGGGGAGCCCGCGCGGCAGTGCTCCGGGCTGGTCGTGCGCCCGGCGCGTTCGGGCACCAACGGCCGCCCGAACCCTGCCCGTTCGTCCCGCCGATGCGATTACGGGGCCGCTACCGCCCGACTACGCTACGTGTCATGACTTCTTCGGGAACGGCCCCCGGGCGGGGCACGGCGGTGGTGATCGGCGGCGGACTGGCCGGCACGGTGGCGGCCTGGGCCCTGCGCGGGTTCGCCGAACGGATCGTGGTGGTGGAGCGGGACCACTACCCGGCGGAGCCCACGTTCCGGGCCGGGGTGCCGCAGGGCCGGCACGCGCACCTGGTGCTGGAGGCCGGGCACCGGGCACTGGAGGAGATGATGCCCGGCATAAACAAGGAGCTCACGGAGGCGGGCGCGGCGCGGATCGCCGTCTCGGGCGATCTGAAGTGGCTCAGCTCGGCCGGGTGGATGGCGCAGTACCCGGCGCAGCTCGCCTTCCTCTCCTGCACCCGGCCGGTGCTGGACAAGGCGGTGCTGGACCGGGTCCGCGCCGATCCCACGATCGAGTTCCTGGAGGGCACCGACGTGGTCGGCCTGCTCGGGTCGGCCCGCGCGGTGACGGGCGTCAAGGTCCGCGCCCGCGGGCCCGAGCGCGGCGAAGTCCAGGAGATCCCGGCCGAGTTGGTGGTGGACGCGGCCGGCCGCACGACCTCGGTGCCGGACTGGCTGGCGGAACTGGGCCACCCGCCGGTGCCCGAGGAGCGGGTGGACGCGGGCGTCGCGTACTCCTCCCGGCTGTTCCACCGCCCGGCCGGCGTCGACATCGGCTACAAGGCGATCTACCTGCAGACCAAGGCCCCCGACGCGCCCCGCCTGGGCGTGCTGCTGCCCGTCGAGGGCGACCGCTGGATCGTCAGCGTCGCCGGCATGCGCGGCGCCGAACCCGAGCCCGGCGAAGCCGGGTTCACCAAGCAGCTGGCCCAGCTGCGCGACCCGAGCATCCGCGAGGCGCTCCAGCAGGCCGAGCCGGCCGGCGAGGTGCGCGGCTTCGTCCCCGGCCCCGGCATCCGGCGGCACTACGAACGCGGCGCCCCGGACGGCCTGGTGGTGGTCGGCGACGCCGCCAGCACCTTCAACCCGGTGTACGGGCAGGGCGTCACCGTCGCCCTGTTCTGCGCCCGGGAGCTGCGCCGCATCGCCCTGCGCCACGGCGGCATCGGCCACGCCACGGCCCGGGACGCCCGGCGCGCGCTCGCGACCGTCTCCAAGAACCCGTGGGTGATGTCCTGCACCGAGGACGTCCGCTTCGCCGCCACCACCGGCGGCCCCTCCGGCGCCCTGCTCGCGTTGCAGCACCGCTTCCTCGACAAGGTGCTGGCCGGCGCCGCCCACAACCCGGCGGTCACCGCCGCGTTCCACGAGGTGATGTCGCTGGTCGCCCCGCCGACGCTGCTGTTCCGCCCGTCGCTCCTCGCCGCCATCCTGCGGAGCTGACCGGCGCCCTCGCCATCCTGCGGAGCCGACCAGCCCCCTTCACCGGCCGCCGGCCAGGGGCCCGCACGCCGTGCGCCCGGCCGGAACCGTCAGACGGACTCCAGGTGCGCGGCCACGTACGGTACGGCGACCTGCTCCAGGGCGCCGCGGCCGAACGCCGGGTGGACGTTGACCTCGAAGACCACGCCGCCGCTCTCGACAGCAAGGTCGACACCGGCCAACGGCAGGCCGAGGCAGGCGACCGCGCGGATCGCCAGGTCCGCCAGCCCCCGGGGCAGTTCGGCGGCGGTGAGCAGGGCGGAGACGGCGCCACGGCTCTCGTTGCAGGGGGCGTCCGGATCCGCCTGCACGTGTTCGACGACCCGGACCACCCGGCCGTCGAGCACCACCACCCGGTACTGGTGGCGGCGGCCGTCCGGGGTGAAGTTGAGGGCGTCCCGGGCGATCAGCCAGTCCGCCCCGCCGCGCTCGTAGTGCCGTGCGGCGGAGACGAGCTGGGCGTGGGTGGTGACGTGGAAGACGTCGTCGCCGCCCATCCCGACGCAGGGCCGGGCCCAGACATCGCCGCCGAGCCGGTCGAAGGCCTCGGCGGCGGCCCGCGGGCTCGGCCGGGACAGCGAGACGGTCGGCATGTGCGCGACGCCGTCGCGGATGAAGCGGGCCACCGTGAGGTCCTTCTCGGTGGCCGCCCGCCAGGCCTGCACGCCGGTGCCGAGCGAGCGGGCGCCGTGCGCGCCCAGCAGCCGCTGGCAGGGCGCGAAGTCCCGCCGCCGGTGCGGCGGGATCTCGTAGACCACGACGGCGTCGGCCGCCACACTGCGGCCGTCCGCCTCCAGGCGCAGCCCGCCCTCGTCGTCGGGGCGGATCCGGCCGCCACCGCCGGTCATGAAGTGCCGGGCGTCGAGCAGCACGGGCGCCCGGCCGGTGAGGGCCCGGGCGGCGGCCACGAGGACGTCCCGGCTTCCTTCGGTCGAACTGTGATCAGTCAAGAGAACGAGCTCACGTCGACCCATGCGGGTCATGGAAGCGCGGGGCCCGTACCCCGGCAAGGGGGCCCCACGAGCCAACACCCGCCCCACTGGCCGAAACCCGCGCGGACGCGGTGCGCGGACGCCGGTAATTCGGATGCGGACGCTCCACCCGCCCCGTACCCTGGCCAGCATGTCTACGCCCCGAATTTCCTAGCCGACGGACCCACTTCCACGCCACCCGTGTGTCCGTTCGCTGTTTCGGAGCGTTATCCCATGATCACCACTCGTGGTGTCGACCTGCGCGTCGGCGCCCGCCTCCTGCTGTCCGACATCACCGTCCACATCGCCCCCGGCGACCGGATCGGCCTGGTCGGCCGCAACGGTGCCGGCAAGACCACCCTGCTCGCCACCCTCGCCGGAGAGCTCCCGCCCGCCGCCGGGACGGTCACCCGCACCGGCCCCGTCGGCTACCTCCCGCAGGACTCCCGCGCCGCCGACCCGTCCGCCACCGTCACCGACCGCATCCTGTCCGCGCGTGGCCTGGCCACCGCCGTCCGCGCGCTGCGCGCCGCCGAGGAGGCGATGGCGCGGGCCGACGGACCGCACGAGCAGCGCCGGGCGATGGACGCCTACGCCCGCGCCGAGGCCGAGTTCCAGTCCCGGGGCGGTTACGCGGCCGAGGCCGAGGCCGCCCGGGTCGCCGCCGGCCTCGGACTGCCCACCCGGGTCATGGACGCCCCGGTCGGCACCCTCTCCGGCGGCCAGCGCCGCCGGGTCGAGCTGGCCCGGATCCTCTTCGCCGACCACGGCACCCTGCTGCTCGACGAACCCACCAACCACCTCGACGCCGACTCCGTCGCCTGGCTGCGCGGCTTCCTCGCGGCCCACCAGGGCGGGCTGGTCCTGATCAGCCACGACCTCGGCCTGCTCGCCGACACCGTCAACCGGGTCTTCCACCTCGACCCGCAGCGCGCCGCGATCGACGTCCACAACACCGGCTGGCGGGCCTACCTCGACCAGCGCGCGGCCGACGAGCGCCGCCGCACCAGGGAACGGGCCAACGCCGAACGCAAGGCCGCCGCCCTGCACGCCCAGGCCGACCGGATGCGGGCCAACGTCGCCACCGCCACCAGCGCCCGCAGCATGGCCCGCCGCGCCGACCGGATGCTCGCCGACCTCGAACCCGCCCGGCAGGCCGAACGGACGGCCCGGATCCGGCTGCCCGAACCCGCCCCCTGCGGCCGGATGCCGCTCGGCGCGATCAGTCTCGCCAAGGCCTACGCCGGCCGCCCGGTGCTCAGCGGCCTCGACCTGGCCGTCGACCGGGGCAGTCGGATGGTCGTGCTCGGCCTGAACGGCGCCGGCAAGACCACCCTGCTGCGCATCCTGGCCGGCCACGAGAGCCCCGACACCGGACGGGTGGTGCCCGGCCCGGGCCTGCGGCTCGGCTACTTCGCGCAGGAGCACGACACCCTCGACCCGGCGCGCAGTGTCCGCGACAACCTCGCCCAGGCCGCGCCGCACCTGAGCGACGGCGAACTGCGGCACGTCCTCGGCGCGTTCCTGTTCCGGGGCGACGACGCCGACAAGTCGGCCGGGGTCCTCTCGGGCGGTGAGAAGACCCGGCTGGCGCTGGCCGGCCTGGTCCACTCCGGCGCCAACGTCCTGCTGCTCGACGAGCCCACCAACAACCTCGACCCGGCCTCCCGGGCGGAGGTGCTGGCGGCGGTCGGCACCTACCCGGGCGCGATCGTGATGGTCACCCACGACCCGGGTGCCATCGAGGCCCTGCGGCCCGACCGCGTCCTGCTCCTCCCGGACGGCGACGAGGACCTGTGGCACGACTCCTACCTGGAGCTGGTCGCCCTGGCGTGAGCGGCGCCGCCTGACGCCGGCGCGTGACAACGCCACCTGTCGGCCCGGCATCCCGCGCGGCGGCGCTCTCGTCCTCCGGGCGGCGGGCCCGGCGTGCCTCGGGCTGCGGGCCGAGGAAGTACTCGACCGGTTCGAAGGCGGACGCCGGCCCCACGTGCTGGGCGCAGTGGATGCCGCCGGGCCGCGGTACCCGGGATCTCCGACCACCAGGCCTTCACCGGATGACGGCCGGTGACCAGGTCGAAGGCCCCGTCGCCGAACGGCGGCGGCGGCTCGTCCGGGTCCGCGGCCACCACCACGCCCAGCGGGTGCAGCAGGCCGGTGACGCGCGGGACGTTCGGCGGCCAGGACTCGGTGGCTGCCATGGCGGCCGGAAGCGCTCCGCGCTGCGCGGGGGCGGGCGCGCCGGGGGCGGGCTGTCCTGTTCCGCAGCCCGCCGAGGAAGCGCCGGGAGCGGCCGGCCGGGATTCGCGGCTCAGCGGCCTGCGCCGGGGGCTGGGCCGGTCAGGTCTCGCGCTGCGGGTGGTACTCGGACTCGGGTATGCCGAAGGTCCAGGCGACCCCGGCGCGGGCGGTGCGGGTGCTCGGCGGGACGCGCAGCCAGTAGGTGCGGAAGGTGCCGTCGGGCTCGGCGGTCGAGTTGACGACCTCGACCATGACCACCGGTTCGTCGTCGGGCAGGGTGATCCGCCAGAGCACCCCGGTCTCGTCGCGGTGGATGGGCTCGGCTCCGGAGTCGGCCAGGTAGCGCTCGTAGCCGTAGTGCTCCAGCAGGACGCGGCGCAGTTCGGCGTTCTCCTCGGTACGGATCCGCTCGACGGTGACGTCGGCCAGCCCGGCCAGGAACTCGGCGGGCACGGGCATGCCGCGCCAGGCGTGCAGGGCGAAGCCGTCGGCGTACTCCAGGGCGGGGCCGTCCGCCCGGTCGAGGCGCCCGGCCTCGTCGCGGTGCAGCGCGACGGGGCGCTCGCTGACCAGCGCGACGTCCTGGTACGGCCACCACCAGCCGGCCTCGCGGGCCACCCCGGCGAGCGGCGCGACTGCCTCGGCGCTGCCCCCGGCCTCGGCGGAGGCGGCCTCGAAGGCGGCGAACCAGGGAGCGTCGTGCTGGCCGCGCACGGCGTCGAGCAGGGCGAGCCGGACGGTGGTGCGCCGGGCGCGGGCGGCGGCGGCCGCGTCGTCCGGGGCCTCCTCACGGTCGGCCTCGGGGGCGAGCCGGTCGAGGACCGCCGTACGGATGCGGTCGGCGAGCGGGGTGGTGACCGGGCCGAGCTCGCCGCCGGTGAGTGCCCAGTGCGCCGCCCACCCGGCCGCGCCGACCTCCTCGACGGCCCGCCGCCGGGCCTGTTCCCAGGGCCCGGTGCGCACGGCCTCGCGCACGCTCACCGCGCCGGCGGCCCGCAGCTGCAGCGCAGCCTCGGCGGCGGCGAACGGCGAGCCGAACCAGCGGACGGCCGTGGGCTCGGGCAGCCCGGCCGCCCGGTAGGCGGCCCGGACCGCGTGCTCGGCCGCCGGCCGGTCGGCCGGACCGGTGGCCGCCGCAGCGGCCCGCCAGCGGGCCGTCACCTCGGCGGGCCCGGCCGTCACCGCGCCCGCCGGGCGGTCGGGAATCGTCGTCTCCATCGTCTGCTCCGTTCCCGGCCGGGCTCCCCGCCCGGCCGCCTGCTTCCGTTCCGTTCGGCACTGCGTGTTCCACGCCGCAGATTCCGCGTCGCACGCCGCGCCCGCCCACCCGTCTACGCACCGTCGGCCGTCGCCCGACGCCCGGCCACCCGTCCGTCAGCCGCCCGTCAGCCGCCCGTCCGCTCGTCGGGCTCCGCGTCAGTCCGCGACCACCCGTACTGCACCCGGGGTGTACTCGCGCTGGCGCACCACCCGGTACCAGCTCTTCGGCAGCGGTATCGCCGCATGCTCCTCGTGCACCACCCGGCCGCCCTCGGGCAGGTGCAGCCAGCCCGCGCCGAACGGACCGGCCTCCCGGCGCAGTTCCCCGGGACCGACCACGGCGTGCGCGTGGCCGGTGACCTCCCCGAGGGCCAGCACCATCCGGCCCCGGCCGTCCCGGGGCCGGACGGCCAGCGTGGCCACCCGGGGCGGCACGGCGCCCTCCTCGACCGGCACGATCAGCACATCGCCCTGGCGGTACATCAGTCCTCCCTCGCCGTACGGTCGGGCCCCGGCGGCAGCCGGAACCCCGGGCTCCACCGCGTTGTTCGCGGTCACGTTCCGGAGCCACGACCAGAACGTAGAGCAAGGGTCTGACAACGCGCCCGGCCGACCACCCGGCCACCGGATTGTCGGACCCGACTGGTAGACACGTGTTCGGCCCCGACCCCTGAGGAGCAGCGCATGACCGTCAACCACCACATCGAGCAGTTCCACGGTCTCCCGGTCTTCGACTTCGTCCAGGCCCTGGACGAGGCCGCCGACGCCGGCGACGCGGCAGCCGTGACCCTGCCGGAGCCGGCGGCGGCCGCCTGGCGGATCGGCCTGCACTACGACTCCGAGGAGGCCTTCACCGAGCGCTGGCGGCAGTTCCTCGACACGGTCGACACCGAGCGCGTGACGGCCGTGGTGATCGGCCCGTGGTTCTCCGACGAGCCGGAGGAGCTCGACGCCGCCCTGGCCGCGATCGTCGAGGCGGCGGGCCGGCTGCCCGCACTGCGAGGGCTCTTCGTCGGCGACGTCACGTACGAGGAGAGCGAGATCTCCTGGTTGGAGATGTGCGACGTCACCCCGCTGCTGACGGCCTATCCCGAGCTGACCGAGCTGGTGGTGCGCGGCGGCAACGACTTGAAGCTGACACCCGTGCGCCACGAGGCGCTTCGAGCACTGCGCTTCGAGGCCGGCGGCCTGCCGGCCGCAGTCGTGCGGGCAGTGGCCGGCTGCGACTTCCCCACCCTGGAGCGGCTCGAACTCTGGCTCGGCGTCGACAACTACGGCGGCGACGCCACGCTGAACGACCTCGCCCCCTTCCTGGACGGCACACGCTTCCCCGCGGTGCGCCATCTGGGCCTGCAGAACAGCGAGTTCGAGGACGCCATCGCGGCCGCCGTGGCGCACGCGCCGGTGGTGGCCCGGCTGGAGTCGCTCAGCCTCGCCATGGGCGTACTGACCGACCAGGGCGCCACCGCCCTGCTGGAGGGCCAGCCCCTCACCCACCTGCGCGCCCTCGACCTGCACCACCACTTCCTCACCGGGGAGGTGCAGCAGCGCCTCACCGAGTCCCTGCCGGGTGTCGAGATCGACCTCTCCGAGGCCGGAAAGCCCGACGACCGGTGGCGTTACGTCGCCGTGGCCGAGTAGCCGTCACCGACCGCGCGCCCGACACCGCCGCACCGACCAGCCAGCCCACCACGCCCATCCGTCTGGAGCCGACATGACCGTCTCCCTCCACCCCGACCGCTTCCACGACCTGCCGATCCGCGACTTCACCCCCGACGACGGCACCCGCACGCCGCCCGTCGTCGGCTCGGTCGCCTGGCGGCTCGCCCTGGACTACGACGCGAAGCACGACTTCGCGCAGCTCTGGCAGACCTTCCTCGACGCCGTCGACCCTGCCGGGGTCCGCGCCCTGGTGATCGGGCCCTGGTGGCGCGGCGACTACGTCTCCGTAGCCGCCACCGTCGCCGCCATCGCCGCGGACGCGGAGCGCCTGCCCGCCCTGGAGGCGCTCTTCCTCGGGGACGTGACCTACGACGAGTGCGAGATCTCCTGGATGGAGATGGGGGACGTCACCCCGCTGCTGACGGCCTTCCCCGGGCTGACCGAGCTGACCGTCCGAGGCGGCACGGGCCTGAGCCTCCAGCCGGTGCGGCACGACCGGCTGGCCGCGCTGCGCTTCGAGGCCGGCGGCCTGCCGGCCCGGGTGGTGCGGGCGGTGGCGGGTTCCGAGCTGCCGGCGCTGGAGCGCCTGACGCTCTGGCTCGGTGTGGACGAGTACGGCGGTGACGCCACGATCGACGACCTCGGCCCCTTCCTGGGCGGCGCCCGCCTCCCGAGCCTGCGCCACCTCGGGCTGGCCAACAGCGAGTTCCAGGACGAGATCGCCTCGGCCGTCGCGCACGCGCCCGTGGTGGCCAGGCTGGAGTCGCTCGACCTGTCCATGGGCGTGCTCTCCGACGAGGGCGCCGCCGCCCTGCTGGAGGGCCAGCCGCTCACCCACCTGCGCGCCCTCGACCTGCACCACCACTACGTCAGCGAGGAACTGCAGCAGCGCCTCACCGAGTCCCTGCCCGGGGTCGCGCTCGACCTCTCCGAGGCCGAGGACCCCGACGAGGACGAGGACGACGGGGACCGCTACGTCGCGGTCGCCGAGTAGGCGGGTGACGGCACGATGACACCGCGGCTGACCGTTCTCGGCAATCCCGGACACCGGCGGGTGACGCTGTTCGCCGCCGCCGCCCGGGCCACCGGGCTGCCCGAGCCCGCCGTCCTGCCCTGGCTGGACGTGCTGCGCGGCGACTACCGGCTGCCCGAGGACGGCCTGCTGCGGATCGAGTCGCCCGGCGAGGAAGCCCTGGTCGACGAACTGCTGCGCGGCCCGGCGCTCGGCCCGTCCTACGCACCGACCCGGGTCGAGGGCACGGCCGCCTGGTACGCGGGGGTGACGGCCGCACTGCGCGAGCTGGCCGGGCGCCCCGGCGTACGGCTGCTGGGCGATCCGGAGGAGATCGCCGTGATGTTCGACAAACGGCGGGCACACGCACTCCTCGCCGCCGCCGGGGTGCCGGTACCCCGGGCGCTGGGCGGCGAGGTCACCGGCTGGGAGCAGTTGCGCGGGCGGCTGGCCGCGGCCGGCCTGCGCCGGGTCTTCGTCAAGCCCGCGCACGGCTCCTCCGCCTCCGGGGTGACGGCCCTGCAGTTCGGGCCGCGCGGGCAGGTCCTGGCCACCACTTCGGTCGAGCTGGCCGACGGGCTGCTGCACAACTCGCTGCGGGTCCGCCACTACCGCAGCGAGCGGGAGGTGGCCGAGATCATCGACCGGCTGGCACCGGACGGGCTGCACGTCGAGCAGTGGATCCCGAAGGCCGCGCAGTCCGGCCGCTCGGCCGACCTGCGCGTGGTGGTGGTCGCCGGCCGGGCCACCCACGCGGTGGTGCGCACGAGCGCGCAACCGATGACCAACCTGCACCTCGGCGGCGCCCGGGGCAGCCTCGACCTGGCCCGGGAGGCCGCCGGGCCCGCATGGTCGGCCCTACTGGAGACGGCCGAGCGCGCGGCGGCCTGCTTCCCCGGCTCGTTGATGGTCGGGGTCGACGTCCTGCCCACGGCCGGCTGGCGGCGCGCCCTGGTCGGCGAGGTCAACGCCTTCGGCGACCTGCTCCCCAACCTCACCGGCCTGCCCGGTGGCCCCGGCGAGGGCCTCGACACCTACGGCGCCCAGCTCGCCGCCCTCACCGGGGCCACCGACCGCACCACCGGAGCGCCCCTCCCCGCTCCGACGGACCACCAGATCACGGAACCCTCCCGATGAACCACCAGACCTCCCCCCACACCCAGGCTCCCGCTCCGACCCCCGACATGAACGCGGTCGTCGGCACACACGAGCTGCTGCTCGTCACACTCGACACGCTCCGCTTCGACGTCGCCGAGGAACTGGCCGCCGCAGGCCGGATCCCGCACCTCGCCGCCTTCCTCCCTGGCGGCCGTTGGGAGCGCCGGCACGCGCCCGGCAGCTTCACCTACGCCTCCCACCAGGCGATCCTGGCCGGTTTCCTACCCACCCCGGCCTCCCCCGACGGCCCCCACCCGCGCCTGTTCGCGGCCCGCTTCGCCGGCTCCGAGAGCACCGCCCCGCGTACCTGGGTGTTCGACGCGCCGGATCTGCCGACCGCCCTCGCCGCCGCCGGCTACCGGACGGTCTGCATCGGCGGCGTGGGCTTCTTCAACAAGCAGGGCCCGCTCGGCTCGGTGCTGCCCGGCCTGTTCCAGGAGAGCCACTGGGAGCCCGGGATGGGCGTGCCGTCCCCGACGTCCTTCGAGGAGCAGGTCGCCCGGGCGGAGCGGATCGCCGCCGAACAGCCCGCCGGGCAACCGCTGTTCCTGTTCCTGAACGTCTCGGCACTGCACCAGCCCAACTGGTTCCACCTGCCCGGCGCCACCCGTGAGCACGGCGATTCCCGGGCCAGCCACGCCGCCGCCCTGGAGTACGTCGACGCCCACATCGGTCGGCTCTTCGCGGCGATGAGCGCCCGCCGCCCCTGCTTCGCGATCGTCTGCTCCGACCACGGCACGGCGTACGGCGAGGACGGCTACACCGGGCACCGGATCGGCCACGAGGTGGTCTGGACCGTCCCGTACGCCCACTTCACCATCCCCACAGCCGTCCCCGATGCCGCCGCCGCAACCGCCGCTGCCGTCCCTGCCACCGCCACCGCCACCGCCACCGCCACCGCCACCGTCGAGGAGCGCGCATGACCACCGCACCCCCGCGGCCCGACTCGCCCTACCAGTCCTACGTCTACGCCTACCCGCACAAGACCGCCTACCGCCCGCTGCCCGAGCGCCCGGGGCTGCGCGAGCTGTGGGCGGGCGAGGCGCAGGACGCACTCTCGCTCTACCTGCACATCCCGTTCTGCGAGGTCCGGTGCGGCTTCTGCAACCTGTTCACCAGGATCGGCAGCCCCGAGGGCCTGACCACCGCGTACCTGGACGCCCTGGAGCGCCAGGCGGTGGCCGTCCGCACCGCGCTGGACGAGGGCGCGCGCTTCGCGCTGGCCGCCTTCGGCGGCGGCACACCCACCTATCTCACGGCCCGCGAGCTGGAGCGGCTGTGCGACATCGCCGAGCGGCGGATGGGCGCCGACCTGCGGGCGATACCGCTCTCGGTGGAGGCCTCTCCCGCCACCGCGACCGCCGACCGGCTGGAGGTCCTGGCCGCCCGGGGCACCACTCGGCTGAGCCTGGGCATACAGTCCTTCGTCGACGCCGAGGCCCGCTCCGCCGTGCGCCCGCAGAAGCGGGCCGAGGTGGAGGCCGCCCTCGACCGGATCCGTGCCGCCGGGTTCCCGGTGCTCAACATCGACCTCATCTACGGCATCGACGGCCAGTCCGAGGCCAGTTGGCTCCACTCGCTGGACGCCGCGCTCGCCTGGCAGCCCGAGGAGCTGTACCTCTACCCGCTCTACGTGCGCCCGCTCACCGGCCTGGCCCGGCGCGGCGAGCAGGAGAGCCACTCCTCCTGGGACACCCGCCGGCTCGCGCTCTACCGCGCCGGCCGCGACCACCTGCTGGCCCACGGCTACCAGCAGGTGTCGATGCGGATGTTCCGCCGCGCCGCTTCCCCGCAGGCCGGGGCGAGCGAGTACGCCTGCCAGACGGACGGCATGGTCGGCCTGGGCTGCGGCGCCCGCTCCTACACCTCGCGGCTGCACTACTCCTTCGACTACGCGGTGAACGCCACCGAGGTGCGCGGAATCATCGACGACTTCGTCGCCACCGAGGACTTCCACCACGCCGAGGTGGGCCACCGGATGAGCGGCGAGGAGCCACGCCGGCGGCACCTGGTGCAGTCCCTGCTCCAGGCCGAGGGCATGCCACTGGCCAACTACCGGGCCCGCTTCGGCAGCACACCGGCCGCCGACTTCCCGGCGGAACTGGCCGAGTTCACCGCCCGCGGCTGGCTCGCCGATGACCAGGACCGCCTGGTGCTCAGCCCGGAGGGCCTGGCGCACTCGGACGCGGTCGGGCCGATGCTGTTCTCGCCCGACGTCCGGGCCCTGATGACGGCGTACGAGGCGAAATGACCTTCCTCGGGCTGCCGTCCACCACCCCGCCCGCACCGCGCACACCGAGCGCCGAGAGCGCACCGGCCGGCGAGACCGGCGCGGCCGACCGTGGGCGCGACCTCACCCTGCTCTACCGTGGCCCGCTCGCCTCCTGCGACTACGACTGCCCCTACTGCCCGTTCGCCAAGCGCCGCGACACACCCGATCAACTGCGCGCCGACCGCGCGGCCTTGGAGCGGTTCACCGGCTGGGCGGCCGGACGGACGGGCAGCGGCGACACCCTCGCCGTGCTGTTCACGCCCTGGGGCGAGGGCTTGGTGCGGTCGTGGTACCGACGAACGCTGGTCCAGCTGAGCAAGCTCCCGCACGTACGCCGGGTGGCGATCCAGACCAACCTCAGCT
Source organism: Kitasatospora sp. NPDC098663 (assembly GCF_044760075.1). NCBI lineage: Bacteria > Bacillati > Actinomycetota > Actinomycetes > Kitasatosporales > Streptomycetaceae > Kitasatospora > Kitasatospora sp. NPDC098663. Next base: position 68,739 of record NZ_JBIWAP010000024.1, read on the forward strand.
GCCGGACCGACTGGCTCGCCGAGGCCGATCCCGACACCCTCGCGCTCTGGGTGACGTACCACCCCGGCCAGGTCACCCGGGAACGCTTCCTCGCCAAGTGCCGGGAGCTGGACGCCCTGGGCGTGCGCTACAGCGTCGGCGTGGTCGGCCAGCCCGAGCACCTGGCCGAGGCCCGCCGGCTGCGCGCCGAGCTCGCCGCAGGCGTCTACCTCTGGGTCAACGCCGCCGAGGGCCGTACCTACACCGACGCCGAGGCCGCAGACTGGGCGGCCGTCGACCCGCACTTCGGCTACAGCCGGCACGCCCACCCCAGCGCCGACCGTCCCTGCCGCACCGGCGAGTCCGTGCTCTCCGTGGACGGCGACGGCACCGTCCGCCGCTGCCACTTCGTCCGGGACGTCCTCGGCAACCTGTACGACGGCTCCTACCGCACCCGACTACGGTCGCGCGGCTGCCCGTTGCCGATCTGCGACTGCCACATCGGCTACGTCCACCTGGAGACCCTGCCGCTGTACGAGCTGTTCGGCGCCGGCGTGCTGGAGCGGGTGCCACACGACTGGCCACAGCGCGGCTGAGACCGGGCGGCGGGACGCGGCAACACCCGGCAGTCGCCCGCACACGCCCCGCCGCCACCCACCGCACCGTGGGCGCCCGCCCGCCGACGTCCCTAGCCTGGAAGCAGGAGGAGGCGAAGCGCCATGCTTGGAGACGCACCACTGCAAGCCGTCATCCCCGCCGCCGACCTCGCCCGCGCGAGGAGTTTCTACACCGACACCCTCGGCCTCAAGCTCGCCGAGGAGACCGACGAGGAACTGGTCTGCGACTGCGGCGGCACCCAGTTCACGATCTACCACACCCCCAGCGGCGGACAGGCCGCCCACACCCTCGCCAGCTTCAAGGTCACCGACCTCGACGACGCGATGTCCGCTCTGCGTGAGCGCGGCATCACGTTCGAGGAGTACGACTTCCCCGGGCTGAAGACCGTCAACGGCATCGCCGAACGCGACAATCTGCGCGCTGCCTGGTTCAAGGACAGCGAGGGCAACATCCTCTGCCTGGCCCAGTCCGTCGGCCGTTAGCGCCCCCGGGCCCGATCCGCTGCCCCGCCCGCTCACCACGAGCAGACGGGGCAGCGGCCCCGGGACCGCCGGACGACCGGCCCCCACCCGCAACGGCCGGGCCAGTACGACCGGTTCTGCTCCTGCCCGGCCCGGACAGGGGTCAGCGCATGCCCTCGTTGCGGGGAACCCCGTGCCGCAGCCGGTGCTCCGCGAGGCGCTTCCGGTCGACGACGTGATCCGCCGTCTCTCGCAGTCGGCCCACCACGGAGCTGTCGTCGCGGCTCACCACCGTGAGGTCGTCGTTGACGATCAGCATCCCGAAGTCGAACATCACGTGGTGGTTGGGACACAGGCAGAGAACGTTGTCGACGGTGTCCGATCCGTGGTGCGGTCTCCCCAGGGGCGTGATGTGTGCGGCCTCGGCGTAGGCGCCGCCCGGGACCATGATGCGGACGTCGCACACCTGACAGGTGTAGTCGTGCGCACGTTTCACGTGGGTGGCGATCGCGGTGTTCCGGACGACGCGCTCGACCGATGTCGCGGATCGGACCGGCCCCGCCTCCCGACCGTCCTCATCCGTCGAAGCCGTCACCCGATCCGCCACCCGCTCGGTCACCCGCTCCGTCACCGATGCCGCTACCGGAGCCGTCACCCGATCCGATACCCGGGCGACTGCCGCAGCCTGTTCGGCCGGGGGAAAGGCGACCAGGCGGAACCGCCACACGAGGAAACCGCCGGAGGAGGTCTCGGACCAGAGGTCCTCGACCCGGAAGAGCCCGTCGTAGCGGTACAAGGAGCGGGTCGCGGTGGTGACTCCCCGGACCACGCGGACCGGGGCCCCGGTCGCCGCGCTCGTCGCCAGGGCCGCGTTGCCGCGCGTCAGCTGCTGGTTCCGGGCCGGCTGCCCCGTCTGCGGGCTCCGCCCGCCCTCCCCGGTGTAGAGGATCACATCACCGAGATCCTCGTCCTCCTCGTACCCACCGGAGACCACGATCGATTCCGCGCCGAGTTCTCGCAGACCGCAGATACCGGCCTGGAGCGGCCGGTGCACGCCGGCGAGCGAGAGCGTCCGGCGGTTGTCGAACTCCTGGCCCAGTCGTACGCCCGGCACCGGCCCGATGCCGTCGGGGAACGGGCCGAACTCGACGGGAGCCTGCCCTTCCGGGAGGGCCGTGGCCAGTTCCCTCACCCTCGCCCGCTCCTCCTGCCGCGCCGTCTGGGCGCGGAAGAGCACCTCCCCGAGGAAGGTGTCCCGGGTGGCCGCCAGCCAGGCGCTGTCATCGGCGCGCAGCGCGGACAGCCCGTCGAAGAGTTCGCGAAGCCGCGACTCCGTCGGAATGGTCCGTCCGTCCAGGTAGGAGTCGAGGGTTCGCGCGCTCAGGCCGCAGTGGCGCGCCACCCGTTCGGTCGACGGGTCGCCGACCTTGCTCCACAGTCCGCGCAGCGCGCGGGTGAAGTCCTCCTCCTCGGGCGTGCGGCCCGCCGTCGCCGCGCCCTGCCGCCGGGCCGCCTCCGCGAGGCCTTCCTCGGCGGTACGTCGCCGGTCGTGCCACTGCCGCCGTTCGAGCTCGCTGCCGCTGCCCCACGCCTCGACCATGGCGTCCAGGTTCTTGGCGCTCGGCAGGCGGGATCCGTTCAGGGCGGCGTAGACCGCCGTCCGCGAGGCGCCTCGCGCGACGACCGTCTCGACCGTGCCCCGGGACCGTTCCTTGAGTTCGCGGAGCTCGCGGGCAAAGGAGACCAGCGGGCCCGTTCCACTCAGCGGGAGCCTGCGCGCCATATCCCCACCGTGATATTCCTCACATTCCCTCTCCCGTTTCCTGTGGTGTGAGTCACATCGGTGACACCAGTGCGCCCCTGACCTGGACCAACATCCACTTCCTCAAGTCCCGCGATGTTTTCTGCGGTTTTTCAGCCTTCCGCAGCTCTGTCATCGTAGCCACTGTCGGTACGAGCCGTACGCCCCACAACGGAGCGACGGCTCCCTGCGTCAACAGGAAGCCGTCATCACTCGTAGCCCCACCAACACCCGGAGAACTACATGCACGAGGGTACGGGGATTCCCGCGTCGGGCGGAAGCGCCCAGGCCACGGGCACCGCACCGCCCGCACCGGGCCCCCGCTGGCTCGCTCCGGCCGGAGTCGCCGCGACCGGCGCAGGCCCGGTCGCGGCCGGGTTCCAGAGCAACAACACCATCGCGATCATCTCGGCGGCCCCGAGCCTCGTCGTGGTGCTGCTGTTCTTCTTCGGGGTCGTCTGCCCGGCGGTCTGGTCGCGCAAGGCCCCGCGCAAGAAGGCGGCCCTCAACGTGCTCAACACCCTCATCGGGCGGAGTCCCACGAGCCCCACGATCCTGCCGCCCCGACGGTAGGCCCACGACCACACCACACCACACCGCACCACGCCCGTTCCCCATACCCGACCCCCGACGCCGCCCACCCCGCCTGCGGACGGACAGCTCCGGTGGCGGGGCGGGCCGGGCTGGCCTTGACTGGGGCGGATCGTTGCCCCACTGCGGGAGGACCGAGGGATGAGGTCGGTGAGGGAGGCCGCCGGCCGTTGGCGGGAACGGCTGGCCAGGGGGCGCGGGCGGTGGGAGCGGGAGCGGGCCGAGGCCGAGCGGCGCTTCCCCGTGATCACCGAGCTGACGGCCCGGCTGCTCTCCCCCGGACTGCTGGACGCCGCCACCCGGATGGCCTCCCAGATCTTCCTGACCTCCGTACCGCTGCTGTTCGCGGTGGCCGCGTTCGCCCCGGCCGACGTGCGGGACCAACTGGTGGCCTCGCTCCGCGCGCTGTTCGGCGTCTCCGGCGCCTCGGACCAGGAGCTGCGCCAGGCGCTGTACGGCAACGGGGACCTGCGAGGCACCACCGGAATCATCGGCGTGCTGATGGCACTGCTGTCGGCGACCAGTTGCAGCCGCGCGGTGGCCCGGGTCTGCGAGCACGCCTGGCGGCTGCCGAAGGCCGGTACCCGGACGGCGGCCTGGCGGTGGCTGCTGTGGATCGTGGCCTGGCTGACGGTGCTGGTCTTCCAGGGCTCGCTCCGGGACGGCTTCGGCGTCGGCTTCTGGCTGGGCCTGCCGCTCACCTTCGCGGCGTCCTTCGTGGTCTGGTGGTGGACCACCCACCTGCTGTTGAGCGCCCGGGTCGGCTGGCTGCCGCTGCTGCCCGGCGCGCTGCTGACGGCCGCCGCGGCCACCGCGATGTCGCTGACCGCTCATGTCTACATGCCGGGCGCGCTGAACCGCAGTCTGGCCCAGTACGGTTCGCTGGGGCTGGTGCTGATACTGCTGTCCTGGCTGATCGCGCTCTGCGCCGCCATCACCTTCTCCGTCACGGCGGGGGCGGTACTGGCCCAGGGGCCCCCGCTGAACGTCTACCTGGGCGCGCCCGCCCCGGGGCCCCCGCGCACCACCGGCTGATCAGCCACCACCAACCCCCCAACGCCACCGCCGCCACCGCCACCGCCACCGCCACCGTCAACGCCACCGTCAACGCCGGCGCAGCCGCCGTCGGACGAGCCGGCCCGTGGCGACCGGGTCCCAGGAGCCCGGGCGGTCCCGGGTCAGCGGATAGCAGGCCAAGCCGATCAGCACGGCGCTGAAGTGGCCGATGCTGGTGTAGTCCCGGCTCTGCGCGACGCCCAGGCCGTAGAAGACCAGCACACCGGCCACATACAGGTACCGCCAGGGCCGCACGATCAGATAGGTGAGCACCGCGACCACCCCGGCGAGCGCGTAGCTGACGCCGTAGTCGAGCGTGTAGACGGCCCTCGGCGGGGCGATGCCGCGGTGGATCGCCCACCCGAGCAGGCCCTCGCTGAGGTAGGTCGCGCCGACGTGCGCGATCATCGCCACCGAGATCCAGCGCAGGGTGCCGAGCCAGCGTTCGGCGGGCACGTGGAAGAGGTTGTAGAGCAGGAAGTAGCCCAGCCACCCGGCGCCCGCGATCCACAGTGCGCTGGTGATCAGCACCCGCACCGGTGAGACCTGGAGGTGGTGCAGGTTGGTCGAGCGCCGTTCCAGGATCCGGTCGGCGGTCGCGCTGTCGACGTGGCGGATCACCTGCGTGGTGGCGAGCAGGATCGCCAGCCAGACGTAGGTGCCCGGGGCCCGGCGGACATAGGTCCGGACCGCGCGCGCGAGGCGTGCCCACCAGGGGCGCCGGTGTCCGGGCGCGTTGGTGGTGCCACCGGTCATCGGCGCCTCCTCGACGGTTCCCTTCACCCTCACCCGGGGCGGCCCCCGGCGCGCCGGCGCGCTGCGCCCTTCGGGTGAGCGGGTCTCGCGGACGGTCTCCCGCGGTACCCCTTCGCCTTCGGTACGGCGCCCGGGCCGGGCCCGTCGCCACGATCGGGTGATAGTACGGGACGGCTACACTCCGTCTGCCGACAGCAGGGGGAAGGGCGGGACGCGTGAACACGACGCTCAGCACAGCGTTACTGATCGTGATCGGCGTGGCGGTGGCGGTCCGGCTGGTGAGCCTGCCGCTGCTGCTGCGCTTTCAGCGGGACGTGCGGCAGCGGGCCTTGGCGGCCCTGAGCGGCGGCACCGGCGCGAAGGGCCTCGCCACGCTGTTCGGCGAGGTCGCGGTGGGGCTCGTCTGCGCCGGCGGGCTGACGGCCCTGATGAGCCCCCAGGGCACCGTCACCTCCCATGTGCTGCAGATGCCGATCGACGATTCGAATTCCCACTACCTGGCCGTCGGACTGCACCTTCCGCGCGACGGCGCGAGGTACTACTACCTCGGGTCGGTGCTGACCGTCCTGGTGCTCTGGCTGCTGCTCTGGTTCCTGACCCAGCGCAGCCTGCTGCGCACCGGCATGCCTCCGGCGGTGTGGTCGAGCGGCTCGACCCGGCTCCGGGTGGCCGGCTGGTTCGTCCTGCGCGGGGTGCTCGGGGTGTTCGTGCTGCCGGTCGGACTGCTGCTGGCCGCCCTGGTGTTCCAGATCGTCGCCGTGGTGGCCGCCGGGCGCCACCGCTCCACCGCCCCGTCCACAGCGGCGGTCCCGCCCACGACGACGCCCGCGTTCCCGCCCGCACAACCCGCACAACCCGTACAACCCGGACCGTTCGCACCGACGGCCCCGTACGCCCCGGCTTCCCCGTACGCACCGGGCTCCCCGTACGCCCCGGCGCCCGTCGGCGCCGTCCCGCACCAGCCCCTGCGCGCGGGCGAACCGCGCACCATCGGCGGCTACCACCTGCTCGGCCGGATCGGTTCCGGCGGAATGGGCACCGTGTACCTGGCCCGGCGCGAGGGCGCGGCGACGCAGGTGGCACTGAAGACCATCAACGTCGAACTCCTCGACAACGCCGAGCTGCTGCTCCGCTTCGAGCGCGAGGCCGAGGTGCTGGCCATGGTCTCCGGTGCCTACACCGCCCGGGTGCTCGACGGCGGGGTGGACGACGGCCGACCGTACCTGGCGATGGAGCTGCTGGACGGTCGCCCGCTGGACGCCCATCTGCGCGAGCAGGGGCCGGTCCGCTCGCCGGAGGCACTGCGGGCCCTGGCGCTGGCGCTGGCGGTGGCCCTGTCCGGGGTGCACCGGCTCGGCCTGATCCACCGGGACCTCAAGCCGGCCAACATCATGCTGACCACCGCGGGCCCGCGGCTGCTCGACTTCGGCATCGCGGCGCTGGTCGACGGCACCCGGCTCACCATGACGGGCGGCGGCCCCGGCACCCTCACCTACATGGCACCCGAGCAGTTCGGCGAGGACCGGGTCGGCACGGCCGCGGACATCTGGGCCTGGGCCTGCTGCGTGGTCTGCGCGGCGCACGGCGCCAGCCCGTTCGCGGCGACCAGCACGGGCGCGGTGATCCGCCGGATCGTGGACACCGGGCCCGAGCCCGCCGCGCTGGCCGCCGTCCACGCCCTGGACCCGGCGCTGGCCGCCGTGGTGGTCCGCGCGCTGAACGCCGACCCGGCCGGGCGCCCGGCGGACGGCGCGGCGCTGCTGGAGCTGCTGACGGCCGCTCCGGCCCCGGGCGTCCCGGCGCCGAACGCGAGTTCGGTCCGCGAGGAGATCACCCGGGGCTGGCGTACGCTGGCGCTCTGACCGCCCGGAACGGGCCGCCGGGGGCTGCCGGGCGGCACCACCGGGACCGCACAGCGAGGGCGACGGGCACGATGAGCGAGCGCGGCACGACGATCGCACCTGCGGGTATCGACGCCGGCCCCGGAGCGCGGCACCCGGCGTTGCGCGTGGTGGACCGACTGCGGCTGACCACGGTGTACGTGCTGCTGCTGACCGCGACGGCCTGCTGGCTGGCCGGCCAGAGCCACGGCGCCCGCGCCCGGTTCGTCCGGCACAACAGCAGCAACGTCCACCACATGGAGGTCGGCAAGTGGTGGACGATGTTCACCAGCGGGCTGGTGGTCGACGGGGTGCCAGCCTGGGCGGGCATCGCGGCGGTGGCCGTGGTGCTGGGCCTGGCCGAGTGGCGCTGGGGCCCGGCCCGGGCCGGCGCGGTCTTCGTCTTCGGGCACCTGGGCGCCACCCTGCTCACCGAGGGCGCCATGTGGGTGATGCTCACCGCCCGGATCCCGGGGGCGCTGTCCCGGGCGCGTGACGTCGGCATCAGCTACGGGCTGGTCGGCACCGCCGGCTGCCTGCTGGCCCTGGGCCCGGCTCCGCTGCGCCGGTTCGGGTTGCCCGCGCTCGGGCTGGGGCTGGCCGTGACCTGGGCGCTGGACCAGCAACTGGCCGACGCCGGGCACCTGGTGGCGCTCGGCCTCGGCGCGCTGGCCGCGCGGACGCCCTGGCTGCGCAGCCGGGCGCGGGCCCGGGCCCGACTGCCGGTCTCCGCCACGCGCTGACGGCCCTCCGATGTTCCTCCCCTCGCTCCTCCCGGGGTCTTGCGATCACCCCCGCCCCGAGTAATGCTGATTACATGATTACAACCTCGCCCGAAGAGCTCCGGGGGTGGTTCACCGGCCGCCTCCCCGCCGACCTGTTCACCGATCTCGTCGAGATCACCGCGGACCGCGAAGAGATCATCATCGTCGGCCGCATCACCGAGCCCACCCTCGACCGGACGGCCTCGGACGCCGAGCGCGAAGCGGCGTTCGAGGGCCGGATCGCCGAGTTCCGCGACCGGACCAGGGACGCCCGGATCGCCGTCGCCCGGGAGGCCGAGCACCGTTACGGCCGCAAGGTCTCCTGGGGCGCCGAGTGCGGCGACCTGAGGGGCATGTTCACCACCCTCTCCGCCCCCGTCATGACCCGGCTGCGCCAGCCCGAACGGCAGGTGCTCGACACCCTGGTGGAGGCGGGCGTCGCCCGCAGCCGCAGCGAGGCGCTCGCCTGGTGCGTCCGCCTGGTGCAGCGCCACTCCGACACCTGGCTCACCGAACTGCGCGAGTCGCTGGAGAACGTCCGCCGCCTGCGCGCCCAGGGGCCGGACGCCGACAGCACCTCCTGACCCCCCTCACCCAACCTCACCCAACGCGCCTGGGAGAGGACCGGGTTGACGCCATGCGACCACCGAGCGGCCACGGCGGGGGGCGGCATCAGGAGCGGCCACCCCTCGCCGAGCCGATCGTATGCTCTTGCGGTACTCTGCAAACCTATGCCAGAGTGCGGGCATCGGATACGCCGAATCCCCTCACACGTCGCTAAGTCAGGAGCCCGCGCCTCGCGGGTCAAGGGTGCATGCATGTCGAAGGTCTTGAGCAAGCTGCCGGTCGGTGAACGGATCGGCATCGCATTCTCCGGTGGATTGGACACCTCCGTCGCCGTCGCGTGGATGCGCGAGCACGGCGCCGTCCCCTACGCCTACACGGCCGACATCGGCCAGTACGACGAGCCGAACCTCGCCGACGTCCCGGCTCGCGGCCGCGCCTACGGCGCCGAGCAGGCCCGGCTGGTCGACTGCCGGGCGGCGCTGGTCGAGGAGGGCCTGGCCGCCCTCGCCTGCGGCGCCTTCCACATCCGCTCCGCCGGGCAGACGTACTTCAACACCACCCCGCTCGGCCGCGCCGTGACCGGCACCCTGCTGGTCCGCGCGATGCACGAGGACGAGGTCTCCATCTGGGGCGACGGCTCCACCTACAAGGGCAACGACATCGAGCGGTTCTACCGCTACGGTCTGCTCGCCAACCCCAGCCTGCGGATCTACAAGCCGTGGCTGGACCAGCGGTTCGTCACCGAGCTCGGCGGCCGCAAGGAGATGTCCGCCTGGCTCTCCGAGCGCGACCTGCCGTACCGCGACTCCGCCGAGAAGGCCTACTCCACCGACGCCAACATCTGGGGCGCCACCCACGAGGCCAAGCGGCTGGAGTACCTGGACACCTCGATGGAGATCGTCAGCCCGATCATGGGCGTGGCCTTCTGGGACCCGGCGGTCGAGATCCAGACCGAGGACGTGACGATCGAGTTCGAGTTCGGCCGTCCGGTCCGCATCAACGGCCGGGCGTTCGCCGACGCCGTCGAGCTGGTGCACGAGGCCAACCGGATCGGCGGGCGCCACGGCCTGGGCATGTCGGACCAGATCGAGAACCGCATCATCGAGGCCAAGAGCCGCGGCATCTACGAGGCCCCTGGCATGGCGCTGCTGCACACCGCCTACGAGCGGCTGCTCAACGCGATCCACAACGAGGACACCGTCGCCACCTACCACACCCAGGGCCGTCGGCTCGGGCGGCTGCTGTACGAGGGCCGCTGGTTCGACCCGCAGTCGCTGATGCTCCGCGACAGCCTGCAGCGCTGGGTCGGCCAGCCGGTCACCGGCAGCGTCACGCTTCGGCTGCGCCGCGGCCAGGACTACTCGGTGCTCGACACCCAGGGCCCGAACCTCAGCTACCACCCCGAGAAGCTGTCCATGGAGCGCAGCGTCGACGCCGCGTTCGTCCCGGACGACCGCATCGGCCAGCTGACCATGCGCAACCTCGACATCGCCGACTCGCGCGACAAGCTGGAGCAGTACGCGGTGCACGGCCAGCTGGCGCCGTGGAGCGGCCTGATCGGCGAGCTGGCGCCCGGCGGGGCTGCGCCGATCGCCGCCGCCGGCCCGGACGCCGAGGCGCTGGCGGCCAAGTCCACCGCGCTCGACAGCGCCGCGATCGAGTCGGGCACCGACTGATCCGCTGCCGTCATCACCGCCGAGGGCCGCCGCACCACACCGGTGCGGCGGCCCTCGGCGGTTCCGGGCGAACCGCGTCCGTTCCGGGCCCGAGGGCGTGTTTCATCATTCCCGCCGGGCGCGCGGCGTTGGGCGCTGATCCGACGCGAATGATGAGACACGCCCCAGCCCTCCGGACCTCACCCGCACAGCGGCCCCGGCCGTGCGCGGCGGCCCCGGGCGTAGCTGAATGGGGCAGACGTGTGCCCGGCGGGAGCAGGCCCGGGCGACGGCTTCACCGGACGGCCCCGGGCAGCGGCTCCACCGGACGCGGGCCCGGGCGGCGGCCCCGCCGGGCGGGCCCGGGCGACGGCGAGGAGGCGGGAGCGGGATGGGCGAGGCGGTCGGTTCGATGCTGGCGTCGGCGGTGGGCATCGCGATCAGCCCGCCGGCGCTGGTCGCGGTGGTCCTGATGCTGGCCGCACCGCGCGGGCGGACCATCGGGCTCGCCTTCGCGGCCGGCTGGGCGGCCGGCCTGGCGGCGGTGGTGGCGGTCGTGGTGGCGGCGGGCAGCGCACTGGCCTCGGGTGGCGGCCGACCGGCCTGGCCGTACTGGCTGGAGCTCGCGCTGGGCGTCCTGTTCGTCCTGATGACCTGGAAGCAGTGGCGCGACCGGCCCCGCGCGGGGCACGTCACCGCGCCGCCGAGGTGGATGCGGGAGGTGGGCCGCTTCAGCGCGGGCCGGTCGGCCGGTCTCGCGGTGGCCCTGGTCACCGCCGGCCCCAAGAACCTGGCGCTGGCCGTCGGCGGCGCGGCCTCGATCGCCGCCAGTACGGCCGGGGTCGGGGGCAGGGTGGCGGCCGCCGCGCTGATGGTGCTGATCGGTTCGCTGTGCACGCTGCTTCCGCTCGTGGTCCACCTGCTCCGCGGGGACCGCTCGGCGCGGACCCTCGGGGAGTGGAAGGCCTGGCTGGCCACGCACAGCACGGCGATCACGACCACCGTGCTGGCCGTGGTCGGGGCCGGGTACGTCGGCGACGCCATCACCGGGCTCGCGTGAGCCGGACCTCGGTCGCCGCCCCGCAGCCGCCGACGCTCTCCCCCCACCACCGCCCCACCGCCCGGCTCACCGGATGCGCACCACCCCTCTCCCCCGCACCGACCGCAGGCCCAGCCGTCCGCCGTCCGCCCCCGGGCGCACCGCCAGCACGTCCCTGAGCGTCAGCAGGATCTCGCCGTCGTAGCGCTCGGCCAGTTCCCGCGCCAGTTGCGCGGCGCCGCCCGGCCCGGCGTCCGGGGCCAGGGCGGGCAGGTGGCCGGGGGCGCTGAGGTCCTCGGCCTGGGCGGCCCAGCGGGCCGCGTCCCGGGTCTCGCCCTCGGCCGCGTAGTGGACGGCCAGGCAGTGCACGGCCAGCCGGTCGCCGTACTGCGTCGCGATCCGCCACCAGAAGACGCCGTCCGCGGTGCGGCCCATCCCGTAGAGCAGGCAGCCGAGGGTGCGGAAGGCCGTCTTCTCGGCGAGTTCGAGGTCCAGCGCCAGTTCGCCCGGTTCCACCGCGCCCGCCACGGTGGCGCACAGGTGCCGCAGGTCGCGTCGGAGCTCCGTCCGGCCGCCGGCCCACGGGGGCTCGCCGCAGGCGTGCGGCGGCCGGGCGTTCGCGGGCGGGCGGGCCGGGCGTTCGCGGGCGGGCGGCGCGGGCCGGCGGCCGGCGGCGAGCCGCTCGGCCAGCCGGCGGGTGAAGGCGGCCGGGTCGTGGTCGCGGAACTCGCGTTCCAGCAGGGCGGCGTCCGCCCGCAGCAGTTCGGTGACCTTCACGGGGCCTGCCCGTCGTCCGGCTGCTCCAGCAGGTATTCCAGGTGGCGCCGCCCGAGGCTGTAGTAGGTGCGGGCGGTGGTGTGCGCGATGCCGAGGCTGCGGCCGATGTCCGGGTAGGACAGGCCCGCCTGGCGCAGCCGGACGACGTCGGCCTGGACCGGGGCGGCGCGCGCGAGTTCCTCCATCGCCCAGTCCAGCGCGTCGAGTTCGGCGAGCTGGTCCAGTTCGTCCTGGCTGGTGTCGGGCCGGCGCTGCGCGATGACGCGCAGCCGTTTGCGTTCGGCGCGGCGGCGCTCGCGCAGGAGGTCCACCACCGCGTCCTTGACGACCTTGAAGGCGAAGGCCTGCGGGTCGGCGCTGGCCAGGGCGCGGCGCCAGTTCTTGTAGAGCGTGGCGCCCGCGTTCTGGACGGCGTCCTGCGCGTCCTCGCGATGTCGCAGGCGCTGCTGGGCGTACCGGAGGTAGCCCGGGTGCTCGCGGGTGAAGAAGGCCTCGAAGTCGGCCGGCAGCGCGCCGAGCGGGTCCGCCCGCAGGTCCCGCTTCTCGCCCGGCCCGGGGGTGTTCAGCACACGCGCCCCCCTTTCGTGGGTCAGCTGGCCGGCCCACCGGGTGGCACGCCGACGGCCCCTGGGGGCTCGTGGTGTAACCGTCCGGGCGGCCCGGGTTGTTGACCGGATCGGGCGGACAATTGGCGACCGTTTCCGTTCACTTTCGAACACCGGCGCTGACCTGCCGGTTCGGCCCCGACAGGAGCCCGGGGCCCGGACGCACGTGACCCACGTCACAGGTCGCGGGCCGTCCGATTTGACAGGGCGGATGCCGCGACTACGGCGCCGGCTCCACCACCGCCGAGTCCAGCGCGGCGGTCACCCGCTCCAGCAGTACGCGCAGCGCGGCCAGGTCCTCGACCGGCAGCCCGGTCGCGTCGAACAGCCGGCGCGGCACCCGTCCGGCCCGCTCGCGCAGGGCGGAGCCCTCGGCGGTGAGGCTGACGGTGACCGACCGCTCGTCCTCCGGACTGCGCTCGCGCCGCACCAGTCCGGCCGCCTCCAGCCGCTTGAGCAGCGGGGAGAGCGTGCCGGAGTCGAGCCGCAGGCGCTCGCCGATCCGCTTGACGGGCAGGTCGCCGTCCTCCCAGAGCACGAGCAGGACGAGGTACTGGGGGTAGGTGAGCCCGAGGTCGCGCAGCAGCACCCGGTAGACGCCGCCGAAGGCGCGGGAGGCCGCGTTCAGCGAGAAGCAGATCTGCTGGTCGAGGCGGAGCAGTTCCTCGTCCGCCATGCCGGGGAGCGTGGTCATGACTCCATGGTACCGATCACCCCCACGCCATTTAGTTGTGCGCAATTGAATTGCGTGCTCTACTTATCTCCGGAGGGCGGCCCTGCGGCCGCCGGAACACACGAAGGGAACCGACCATGGACGCGCTCTACACCGCAGCCGCCACCGCCAACGGCCGGGAGGGCCGCGCCGTCAGCTCCGACGGGCAGCTGGACCTCGCGCTGGCGATGCCGCCCGCGCTCGGCGGCAGCGGCCAGGGCACCAACCCCGAGCAGCTGTTCGCGGCCGGCTACGCGGCCTGCTTCGCCAGCGCCCTCGGCCTGGTCGGCCGCCAGGCCCGGGTCGACACCAGTGAGGTCTCGGTCACCGCCGAGGTGTCCATCGGCAAGGACGGCGCCGGTTTCGGCCTGGCCGTCGTGCTGCGCGTCGAGCTGCCCGAGGCACTCGCGGACGGGACCGGCGAGCAGCTGGTCAAGCAGGCGCACGAGGTCTGCCCGTACTCGCGCGCCACCCGCGGCAACATCCCGGTCGAGCTGGTCGTCGAATAGGCCCGGCAGGCCACGCACGCCGGGTAGGCCGAACGGGCTACGCAAACGCCGGCCAGGCCGCCACCGCGGACAGGCCCGCCACACGCACCACCGTGTGGCGGGCCCGTCCGCGCCCCGGCTCAGCCGTCACCCGGCCCGTTCACCGAGCGCAGCGTGTCGAGCCGGTGCCGGTACTCCTCGGTGTCGATCTCGCCGCGCGCGAACCGCTCCGCGAGCAGTTGCTCGGGCGTCGGCCCGCCCACCGCGCCGTGCGGTGCGCCCCACCCCGGCCCCGCCGCACCCGAAGCCGCCGCACCCGAAGCCGCCGAGCCCGGGCCCGCACCCGGACCCGCCGGGCCGTGCGGCAGCGGTCGGCGCGACCGCGACAGGTACCGGAACAGGGCGATGGCGGCGAGCACCAGCACCAGCAGGACCAGCAGAGTCATGACCGCCATCACGCCGATGCCCCAGCCACCCAGGACGTGGCCGTGTCCGTGCCAGTACCTCATCGGGACCTCCTCCTCCGGCCCCGCAACCGGGGCCCGCCGAGGTGACCAGCGCCTCACCACCATCGTGCGCCCGCACCGGGCCGAAGCGCCCTGAAGAAAGCCTGAGAAAACGTTCCGGCGCTCAGCGCCCGGCCCACCGGGGTAGCGTTGACGCCCATGAACCACCACCCACCGGCCGACGACCGCTCGCCCGAGCAGCTCGTCGCGGCCGGGGTGCTGCGGCGCCACGGGGACCACCGCCCCCTCCCCGCGCTCGGCCACTCCCCGATCAGCTACGTCTCCACCGCGCTCTGGGCCGAACTCACCGCGCTCGCCATCGCACCGCCCGCGGCCGACGCGACCGCCACCGCCCTGCTGCACGCCATCGCCGCACGCGCGGTGGACGCGGCCCTGGCCCCCGGCAACGAACGCGCCCCGCGCGACGACCTGTACGTGACCCACCCCGCGCACATCGGCGCGCACCGCCGGACGGTCTGGTTCCAGCGCTCCGGTCCGCGCGGCCCGGTCACCGCCACCTTCGCCCCGTGAGGCGGGACGCTCAGCGCTCGACCTGAAGGCTGTGGCAGACCCAGCTGAGCCGGTCCGGCCCCTGCAGCGGCGGCCGGTCGTGGTACGTGCCGTCCGCGACGGACAGGTTGACGATCAGGTACGCCTGCCAGCTGGGGCCGACCCCGTGCAGGTCCGCGTAGACCAGCTCGTCCTCGACGTACCAGTCCACCGAGTTCGCGCCGAGCACGACCCGCAGGTCGAAGGTCGCCCCGGGCGCGATCCCCGAGCCGGCGCCGTGCCAGTACCGGTAACCGCCCCGTACGTGGTTGGAGAACTCCAACAGGTCCGGATGGTCGGGGTGGTACTCGAAGAGGTCGACCTCGTTGCCGCCGTTCCGCCAGGTCCAGAGGGCCGGCCAGGCGCCCAGCCCGACGGGCAGCGTGATGCGTGCCGACAGCTGGTCGCCGGTGCGGGCCTGGAAGCCGTCCGGACTGCCCTCGGTGGTGAGCAGGTTGCACGTCCAGAGCCCGCCGACGAGCCGCCGGGTGGCGCTGAACACGCCGCCCGGGCAGTAGCCGCGGCCGAGGTAGTCGAGCTTGTGGTCGCCCCGGTTGGTCGGCCCCATCCGCGGGTAGGCACTGCTGCGCCCCGCGGTCCACTGTCTGGTCGAAGTGAAGTCCGCGTCGAACACGACCGCCACGGCCGCCTCCCCTGTGCTCCGGCGCCCCGGCAGTTCGACCCGCCAGGCACACAGGGTGAGTTACCCGCTACGCTCCGCAGTATGCGGAGCGGGACGCTCGGGCCGGAGCAGCGCACAGCGGTCGGATCTACGGATCGACAGATCGCAGGATCGCCGGATCAGCCCACCGGAGCGGCCGCCCCGCCCGCACCGAGCCGGTCGGTGACCGAGACCACGCCGTCCACCGAGCGGCACAGGTTGAGCACGATCGGGACCAGGTACGGCTCGGGCACCGTACCGCTGAGCACCACCCGGCCCTGATCGACCTCGACGCCGATCTCCGCCGGACTCACCCCGTCGATCCGGCCGAGCACCTCCTCGACGATCTCCCGGCGGATCACCACGTCCTCGCGCAGGAACACCCGCAGCAGGTCCCCGCGACTGACCATGCCGGTCACCCGCCCGTCCTCGTCCAGCACCGGCAGCCGCTTCAGCCCGTGCCGGCTCATCAGCCGGGCCGCCGCGACCACACTGGTCCCGGGGGTCGTGCAGACCGGCTGCCCGGTCATCAGGTCGGCCGCGGTCACGGCACCGCCCGGACCGGCCTGGGCCGCCTCGGGGGCGGGCAGCAGCGCGCCCGGATCCTCCTGCGCGGCCAGCGTGCGCAGCAGGTCGGCCTCGGAGACGATCCCGAGCGGGCGCCCCTGCGCGTCCACCACCGGCACCCCGGTGATGTCGTACTCGGTCAGCAGCGCGACGATCTCCCGGAAGCCGGTCTCGGGCGCGACCCGGACCACGGGGCTGGTCATCACTGATTCGACGGTGGCATGCCGCACGCCGGTTCACCTCGTCCACGACACTCTTGCGGCCGGGCACGGATCGTCCCGGCCGGTACCGGCAGCATCGCGCCCGGCGGCACCGGCCGCCAGGGGCCAAGGGGCTGAACGGGTGGGACCTTGGACCCGCCCGCCGAACACGGATCCGACACCGCACCGAACCGACACCTCCGAACCGGCAACCCGGCGACCCGGTGACCCGGACGGCGCAACCATCACATGATCGACTCGTTGGACCGTCCACCACGACAGCACGCACGGCATCCGGGGAGGGCACGTTGGCAGGACGGACGATGGGCACGGCATCGCCTGCGCAGGGCGCCGCGCCGCGCCCGGTGGCCCAGGCCGAGGCCGCGCTGGTGCGCCACTACCGCAGGCTGGCCCGGCTGGCGTACCTCGCGCTGCCCGCCGACCGGGACCGGCACAGCCGGGTGCTGGCCGCGCACACGACCGTCCAGCGCGCCCTGCCCTCCCGCTGGACCCGCCCGGCCGGCCCGTCGGCGGCGGACGAGGATCCGGTGTACGCCGCACTGCGCCTGCGGGTGCTGCACGCCGCGCTGCGGCCGCACCCCGCGCGGCGGCTGCCCGCTCCCCGGATCTGGGGACTGCGGCTGTTCACCCCGCACGGCGGCGAGGAGGACGCGGCGCTGAACCACGCACTCGCGGCCCTCGACGCCCCCGCCCGGGCGGCCTTCGCCCTGCGCGCGGTCGAGGGGCTGACACCGGAGCAGGCGGCCAAGGCACTGCGGCAGGCCGGGGTCGAGCACCCCGAGGCGGCCGTCGCGGCGGCGGCCGGCGTGACCGCCGGGACGGACCCGGAGCCGCCCGCCTTCGACCCGTGCGCGGTGCGGGTCCAGCCCACCGACCTGCTGCGCCGCCGCCGGACGTGGAGCGCCGCGCTGCTGGTCGTCCTGCTCGGACTCAGCACGACGGCGGCAGTGGTGGCCGACTCCGGGCCTGCCGCGCCCGCGGCCCGCCCCGCGCCCGCCCCGTCCGGCGCCGCGGCCGACCCGGCCCGCCTGACCCGGATCGAGCCGGACCGGTGGCAGCACACCGCGCGGGTCGACTTCACCGCCTGGCCCGCCCGCGGCGACCGCCGCGACGACGGCGCACTGCTCGGCCGCGCCCTGGCCGCCTGGGAGCGGCCCGGCCCGCAGACCCGCGCCGAGCCGGGCGTGGACGCCACGCCGCCCGTCGCCCCGCCCACGCTGCTGTTCGCCGGAACGGTCGACGGCACCGCCGTGGTGGTGCTGTTCGACGGCCGGCGGCTCGCCCGCTACACCGACGGGCGCGACGGCGGTCTGGACCTCGCCCGGGCCGACGACTCGGACGTGACCACGGCGGGCGCGGTGGTGCTGCGCCGCCAGGGCACCGCCGTGCGCTATCTGCTGGCCCCCTGGGTGGACGCCGCCGAGACCCGCCGGATCGACCAACCCGACTCCCCCGCGCGGACGTTGGAGCACCCTGACGGGGTCACGGCGGCGGTCCCGGGCGGCGGGCTCGCGGACTGCCACGGCGCCACGGTGCTCCAGTTGCACTCCTCCCCCGCCATCGCGGAGAAGCACGCCTTCCTGCTGACCGACCTCGGCGGGCTCGTCCCCGCGCACCTCACCTACTCCCCGCCGCCGGACCGCACCCAGCCGGCCCGCGAGCCGCGCGAGGCCACCGGCCAGGACGCGCTGCTGGCCTGGGCCCGCGCGGGCTGCGCCGTCCCGGACGGCACGCCGGGCGTCAAGCAGCTCAACCTGTGGGCCTTCGCGGTGCAGCCGCTGCCGCAGAACGCGGGCTCGGCGTCCTGGGTCTGCCTGCGCGCCGACCGCTGGACCGGTGAGGGCAGCGCCGCCACCGCCGTCCTGCTGCCGACCGCCCGCGGCCCGCAGCGCACCGGCGGCGGCCCGGGGCGGGCGTGCAGCCGGTTCGAGCAGGACGTCGTCGGCTGGGCCTGGTGGCGATCCCCGCAGGGGGCGGAGTTCCTGCTCGCGGCGGGCAGCCGGCGGATCACCCGGCTCGCCGTCAAGGGCCCGGACTGGTCCACCGACCGGCCCGCCCCGGACCACACGCTGGCCGTCGAGCGCCCGGCCCGGGCGACCGTCCAGGTGGAGGCGGCCCTGGACGGCGGCGCCCGGATCAGCCCGCCGCACTGAACCGACCGGCCGACTCGCGCGTGTACTCCGGCAGCTCGCCCTCCAACCGCTCGTTGCCCGGCAGCTCGCTCTCAAGCGGCTCGTACTCCGGCAGCTCGTAGTGCGGCAGCTCGACGCCGGAGACCTGCTTGCCCAGCTCCAGCATCCGGTTCAGCACCCAGCGCCGGTTCAGCAGCCCGTTGCGCACGCGCAGTCCGGTGGCGGTGCGCGGCGCCAGGAACGGGCCGGTGCGGTCCCCGCCCTTCTGGCAGCCCTCGGCGTAGCCGCGCAGCAGCTGCTCGTACCGGGCGAAGGCGGTGCGGTGGTCGCCGCGGGCCCGGGCCAGTTCACCGGCCAGGACGTACGCGGCCACCACGGCGGTGCCGGTGCCCATGCCGCCGATGGTGGCCCCGCAGGCCGCGTCGCCGAGCAGGGCGACCCGGCCGCTGGACCAGGTGGGGACGTCGGCGCGGCTGATCGAGTCGAAGTAGAGCTCGGGGGCGTGCCGCAGGCTCTCCAGCAGGCGCGGCACCTGCCAGCCGAGGCCCGCGAAGGCGTCCCGCACCAGGGCCTTCTGCTGCTCCTGATCGTGGCGGTCGTAGCGCAGTTCGGGCGAGGCGAAGAGGCAGAAGGCGCCCGCGCGGGCCGGGTCGCGGTGGTCGGCGCCGATCGAGGCGAGCCGGCCGGGGACGTTGAGGCCGACCGAACCGGGCGGCAGGCCGAGGTCGTTGGGGAACTGCCAGGTGGCCGCGTAGTAGCCGAGGTGGCGGACGTAGCGCTGCTCAGGGCCGAAGGCGAGCCGGCGGACGTTGGAGTGCAGCCCGTCGGCGCCGACCACCAGGTCGAACTCGCGCGGCGCGCCGTGCCGGAAGGCGGCCCGCACACCGCCCGGGGTCTCCTCCAGGGCGGTGATCGAGTCGCCGAAGACGTACTCGGCGCGGGTGCGGCTGTGCCGGTACAACAGCTGGGCGAGCTCGCCGCGCGGGATCTCCAGCTCGCCGCCCGCGAACTCGGCGGGCAGGTGCAGGAGTCGGCGGCCGTCGGCGCCGAGGAAGGTCATCGGGCTGCCGCCGGTGTCGAGCGCGCGCAGTTCGTCGAGGACGCCCATCCGCTCCAGCACCGTCAGGTGGGTGCGGCCGCGGAAATCGACGTTCTGGCCGCCGCCGCGCAGCGCCGGGGCGCGTTCGACGACGGTGACCTCGAAGCCGTACCGGCCGAGCCAGTGCGCCAGGGCGGGGCCGGCGATGCTCGCACCCGAAATCAGGACCTTGGTACTCAGGGAAACCACTCCGTCCGAGAGGATCGAGAAACTGCGTCCAGCGGATACTGTTTACCGCTGTGTACGGTAGACGCAGTTAGGTCGGACGAGCAACCCCCAGAACGGGAGCGGAATGTGAGCGAGGCGGCGAACGACATGGTGCGGCTGCTCTGGGGCCCCCCGGCCAAGCCCACCCGCGGGCCGAAGCCGGCCCTCAGCCTGGAGCGGATCGCGGCGGCGGGCGTCGAGATCGCGGACGCCGAAGGCCTCGGCGCGGTCTCGATGCAGAAGGTCGCCGGGCTGCTCGACTTCACCAAGATGTCGCTCTACCGCTACGTGCCCGGCAAGGCCGAACTCGTCGCCCTGATGGTCGAGGCCGCCGTCGGCGAGCCCCCGCAGGACCGGAACGCCCACGACTGGCGGTCCCAACTGACCTCCTGGGCACACCACTTGACCGAGTCGTTCGGCCGCCACCCGTGGCTGCTCGACGCCACCGTCGGCCCCCGGGTGATGGGCCCGAAGGAACTCACCTGGCTGGAACGGGTGGTGACCGCCCTCGACGGCCACGGACTGACCGGCCCCGAACGGATGGACGCCGCCGTCCTGCTCGCCGGACACGTCCGCAGCATCGCCCAGCAGTCCCGCGCCGCCGGGCCCGACGGCTCCCCCGAAGCCGAACTCCTCACCGCCCTGGGCACACTGGTACACCAGCACGCCGACCGCTACCCCGCCCTGGCCGCCGCCATGACCGGGGAGGACGGACGCGATCAGGCCCTGGACTTCGGCCTGGACCGCATCCTCGACGGCCTGGCCGCCCTGATCACCCACCGCGAGGGCACCGCCTGACGCCTCCGGCCCTGCCCCCGCCGCGCCGGGATCCGGGCCGACAGCCGGGGGCAGGGCGGGCTGCGCGCTCGGGACCGAGCAGGTGCAGCCGGATCCGCAGAAGCTCCCGACGTGCCCGTTCGGCCGATCCGGGCGATCATGGGACGAACCGCGTCTCGGCGATTCGGCGCGCCGGTGTCAGTCCGGCGGCGCCCGGAAGGTGGACTGCGATGTTCCAGCTCCTGTGGATTCTGCTCATCGGCTTCGTGCTGGGCGTACTGGCCAAGCTGATCCTGCGCGGGCCGCAGTCGATCCCCTGGTGGCTGACGATGCTGCTCGGCGCCGCCGGGGCGTGGCTCGGCAACGCCGTCTCCGGATGGATCGGCGTCCGCCACACCTCGGGCATCGACTGGATCCGGCACCTTCTCCAACTCGGCTTCGCCGTCGCCCTGGTGGCCTTCGTCGCCCCGGCCTGGACCAAGTCCCACCCGAGCCGCTGACCCGGACGACCCGGCCCCCGGTGGCAGGAGGCGGCCGACGCGTTCGGCGGGGAGGTGCCGTCAGCCGACGTGCACGGCCGGGCGGCGGCTGCGGTCGGGTTCGGCCTCGCGCAGGACTTCGCGGGTGACGGGGGCGATCTCGCCCTGGCCGAAGAGGAAGAACCTGAGGAACTGGGCGAAGGGGTTGCCCTCGGTCCACTCGAAGTAGATGTGCGGCTGCTGCCCGGTGAGGTCCCGCACCCGCAGCAGCAGGGCGGCCAGCGCGTTCGGCACGCTGGAGCTCTGCAGCGTCAGCACCCGGTAGCGGTCGTGCAGCACCTCGCCGCGCACGGTCAGTTCGGCCTCGAAGTCGGACGGGTCGAGCACGGTGACCTCGACGAAGACCAGGTCGTCCTCGGGCGGGATGTCGTTGTCGGCGCGGATCTGGCGCATCTTGTCGCGGTACTCGGCGAGATCCCGGCTGTTCGGCTCGTTGGCGATCAGCCGCAGCGGGCGGTGCATGTAGTCCCGGACGAAGCGTTCGGCGACGACGTCGAGCACCACGTCGGTGACGCGCAGCTCGAAGGCCCGCTTGAGCCGGGAGAGGAAGGAGACCAGCATGATGCCGGCGATGAAGCAGCCGCCGATCTTGACGCCGTCCGGCCGCTCGGCGATGTTCACGGCCGTGGTGTAGAGGAAGACCCCGGCGATCACGGCGAAGCCGACCGTCCTGCGGCGCTGCCCGGACTTGTGGGCGGCGATGGTGACGGCGATGGCGGCCGAGCTGATCAACACCAGCACGCCGGTCGCGTACGCGCCGCCCTGGGCGTCCACGTTGGCGTCGAACAGCCAGGTGACCAGGAAGGCGATCAGGGTGAGGACGATCACGGTGGGGCGCACCGCGCGGGCCCAGTGCGGGGCCATGCCGTAGCGGGGCAGGTAGCGCGGCATCAGGTTGAGCAGTCCGGCCATCGCGGAGGCGCCCGCGAACCAGAGGATGGCGATCGTGGACAGGTCGTAGACGCTGCCGAAGGTGTTGCCGAGGTTCTGGTGGGCGAGGTAGGCGAGGGCTCGCCCGTTGGCCTGGCCGCCGGCCTTGAAGGCGTCCGCGGGGATCAGCAGGGTGGTGATGAAGCTGGTGGTGATCAGGAAGCAGCTCATGATCGCGGCCGCGGTGGTGAGCAGCTTGCGGGCGCCGCGGATCCGGCCGGTGGGCTTCTCCTCGGTGTCGTCCGGGTCGCCCTCGATGTGCGGCATCACGGCGACGCCGGTCTCGAAGCCGGACAGGCCGAGCGCGAGCTTCGGAAAGACGATCAGTGCGACGCCGATCATCGCGATCACGCTGCCGTGCTCGGTGGTGAGCGCGGCGGTCCAGTCGCCGACGACGTGCGGGGCCTTCAGCACGTGCCAGAGTCCGTTGGCCACCACCACGACGTTCAGCGCGAGGTAGACCGCGACCAGGACGACGGCGATGCCGATCGCCTCGCTGAAGCCCTTGAGGAAGACCCCGCCGAGCAGGGCCACCATGATGAGGGTGATCGTCACCTGCCTGCCGGTCAGCACGCTGTGCAGATGCGGGTTCTCCACCAGGTGCGCGGTCGCGTCGGCGGCGGACAGGGTGATGGTGATCATGAAGTCGGTGGCCGCGAAGCCGAGCAGCGTGAGCACGAAGAGCTTGCCCTGCCAGAACGACAGCAGCCGCTCCAGCATCGCGATCGAGCCCTGGCCGTGCGGGCTCTCCTGGGCGACCCGCCGGTAGACGGGCAGGGCGCCGAGCAGGGTGACGACCACCAGCACGATGGTCGCCAGCGGCGAGAGCAGGCCGGCGGCGAGGGCGGCGATGCCGGGCTGGTAGCCGAGCGTGGAGAAGTAGTCGAGGCCGGTCAGGCACATCACCCGCCACCAGCGCTGGCCCTTGACGTGCGGCGCCTCGGCGTGCGGGCCGGGGTGCTGCTTGGCCATGTCGGACAGGCCTTCCAGCATCCACGCCCGGAACCTCGCACCGAGGGTCGCGGGCGCCACCCCCGGATCGGCCGAACCCGACGACACCACGTGCACCCCTGTCCACCAGTCGGCCGGCCGCGCTCGGCTCCGGCCCCCCGAAGGCCGCCGGACGGCGGGCCTGGTCAGGCTAGGGGACCGGATCGGTGCCGCCGGGGAGCAGCGCGTCCGGACACGCCAGGGTGCCCCGGACGGCCCTCAGCGGTGGCGGGCGGCGCCCCGCCGTGCTGCTCGTCCCGGCGCGGCGGGCTGCACGCACTGCCCGGAACCGGCGAGGATGTCCGCGCGATCGACGGATGCGCGCGGGTTTGCCGTGGACGGACACCAGGGAGGCAGCGGTGGCGGAACCGAGTCGGCGGGGGATTCTGGGCCTGGGCCTGTTGGCGGCGGCCACCGCCTCCTGCGGCACCCGCCACCCGGACCCCGCCCCGCACTCCTCGTCCGACGGCCCGGCACCGAGCCCCTCCCCCGACGGCCCCGCCCCGACCGCCGACGCCCAGCACGTGGGCGTCCCGCCGGAGCAGTCCCTGCCCGGCACGCCCGACTGGGAGATCACCGACCCCGGCCGCGCCGACGCCGTCGAGGGCTTCGCCGACCGGGTCAGCGTGCTGCCCGGTGAGCAGTTCGGCCTGCACGTCTCCACCCCGGCCGCCGCCTTCACCGTCTCCGCCTACCGCATCGGCTGGTACGACGGCGCCCGCGCCCGACTGGTCTGGCGCCGTGAGCACGTCCCGGGCGGCCGGCAGCCCGCCCCGCACGTGGACCCGACGACCAGGACGGTGCTGACCGGTTGGCAGCGCACCCTCGCCGTGGACACCACCGGCTGGCCCGAGGGCGCCTACCTGCTGCGTCTGGACGCCGAGGACGGCTCCGGCCAGCGCTACGTCCCGCTCACCGTCCGCTCCGCCGCCACCGCCGGGCGGACGGTCGTGATGAGCGCCCCCGCCACCTGGCAGGCGTACAACGAGTGGGGCGGGTACAGCCTCTACAACGGCCCCACCGGCGGCCTGGCCACCCGCTCGCTGCGGGTGGTCTTCGACCGGCCCTACGACTACGACCACGGCGCCGGGCTGTTCCTGGTGTACGAGGCGCCGCTGGTCGCGCTCGCCGAGCGGCTCGGGCTGCCGCTCGCCTACACCACCGGGATCGACGTGGCCCGGGAGCCCGGGCTGCTGCGCGGCGCGAGCGCCGTCCTCTCACTCGGCCACGACGAGTACTGGTCCCCCGAGCAGCGCGCCCAGGTGGTCGCGGCCCGGGACGCCGGCACCAACCTGGCGGTCCTGGGCGCCAATTGCTGCTTCCGCCGGGTCCGCTTCGAGCCCTCGGAACTGGGCCCGGACCGGACGGTGGTCTGCTACAAGGACGCGTGGGCGCAGGACCCGGGCCACCAGGCCGGCGCCCCGGCGACCACCGACTTCCGGGCCGGCCCGGGCGCCGACCCGGAGAGCTCGATGCTCGGCGTGATCTACGACGGCTACCCGGTGGACGCCCCGTACGTGGTCGGCTCGCCGGAGCACTGGGCGTTCGAGGGCACCGGTGTCGCCGCCGGGGCGTCGTTCCCGCACCTGGTCGGCGTCGAGTACGACCGGGTGGACACCGCCTTCCCCACCCCGCGTCCGATCGAGGTGATCGCGCACTCCCCCGTGGTCTGCGAGGGCCGCCGCTCGCACTCCGACACCGCGTACTACACCGTGCCGGGCGGCGCCGGGGTGTTCGCCTCCGGGACGATGCGCTGGGTGGAGGCCCTGGACGCGCACGGGCCCGGGGGCGGCAGCGCCGACCACGGGATCGACGCACGGGCCGGGGACCTGGTCCGCCGGGTCACCGAGAACGTCCTGCGCACCTTCGCCGCCGGCCCGGCCGGACCGACCCACCCGGCCCGGGACAACCTCGCGTCCGTCTACGGCGGGGCGTAGACACCCTGGGCCCACCGGTCGAGGAACCGTCGAAGAAATTTCCCGGGACGACGGATCGGGCGGTGACGCGGCGCCCCGGGCACGCATCGCGGTCGAACGGTTTTCCGGACCGTGGCCGGCCGTGCCCAGCCCGTCACCCGGGGCGAGGAACCGTCCGCCACACCGATACACTCACACGGTCTCATCCACCGCAGGTCGTCAAGGACAACCGTCCGGCGTGGCACGGGTGCCGGCCGGAAAGGGCACGAGGGAAACAGAACATGGTCGAGGCCTCCCCGAAGGTCGTTGTCGTCGTCCCCACGTACAACGAGCGGGAGAACCTTCCGGTCCTCGCGGGTCTTCTCGCGGACCTCCCGGTACCGGGCCTGCACCTGCTGGTGGTCGACGACAACTCGCCGGACGGCACCGGCGAGATCGCGGACAAGCTCGCCGCCGAGTCCGGCGGCACCGTCGGCGTGCTGCACCGCACCGAGAAGGACGGCCTCGGCCGCGCCTACCTGGCCGGCATGGCCCGGGCCCTGGACGAGGACGCCGACGTCGTGGTCCAGATGGACGCCGACCTCTCGCACCCGGCCTCGGCGATACCCGCGATGGTCGAGGCCCTGCTGGCCGACGACACCGCCGTGGTGCTCGGCTCCCGCTACGTGCCCGGCGGTTCGACCGCCGCGGAGTGGCCCTGGCACCGCAAGGCCCTGTCCGCCTGGGCCAACCTCTACGTCAACACCATCCTCGGCCTGGGCGTCCGGGACGCCACCGCCGGTTTCAAGGCCTGGCGGGCGAGCACCCTGCGGGCGATCGACCTGCCGACCGTGCAGAGCAGCGGGTACTCGTTCCAGGTCGAGATGAACTACCGGGTCGTCCAGCGCGGCCTGACGATCCGCGAGGTGCCGATCCGCTTCGAGGAGCGGATCGAGGGCGCGTCGAAGATGAGCATCGGGGTGCAGGTCGAGTCGGCGCTGGCGCCCTGGAAGCTGCGGCTGAACCGCCAGGACCCGCGGTAGGGCGTGGCCCGCCGGACCGTGGCCCTCGCCCGGGTCGAGGGCAGGGCCAGGGCATACGGGTGCCGGTCGGGCGGCTCGGCGGTGTGAAGGGCGACCAAGGGGAAAGAAGGGCGACATGCCCCTTCTCCCGGAGTCCCTCACGGCCCTGATCCGCCGCGGTGCCCGAGAACCCTTCGTCGTCCAGACCGTGCGGGCCACCGTGGCCGCCACGCTCGCCTTCGCGGTGGCCACCCGCCTCAGCAGCGAGCCGGCCCCGCTGACGGCCCCGCTCACCGCGCTGCTGGTCGTGCAGGTCACCGTCTACTCGACGCTCAAGACCAGCATCCGCCGGGTCAACTCGGTGGTGGTCGGCGTGCTGATCGCGACCGGCTTCAGCGCCGTGGTGGGGCTCTCCTGGTGGAGCCTCGGGCTGATCATCCTGGCGTCGCTGGTCGTCGGCCGGTTCGTCCGGGTCGAGGAGTTCGTCCAGGAGGTCGCGATCAGCGCCATGCTGATCCTCGGCGTCAGCGGGCTCGCCTCGCAGGCCTGGGACCGGGTGCTGGAGACGCTGATCGGCGCCGCCGTCGGCCTGCTGTTCAACCTGCTGTTCGCCCCGCCGGTCTGGGTGGACACCGCCGGGGAGTCGATCGAGGACCTCGCCCGGCGGGCCCGCCAGCTGCTGCTGGACATCGCCGAGCAACTGGGCCGTCCGACCCCGGTCGCCCGGGCCGCCGAGCAGCTGCACGAGGCCCGCCGGCTCGACCACGCCATCGCCGACGTGGACGTGGCACTGCGCCAGGCCGAGGACAGCCTGCGGCTCAATCCGCGGATCAACGACGGGCTGCTGTCCCGGCTGGTGCTGCGCACCGGGCTGGACACCCTGGAGATCTGCGTGGTGGTGATCCGGGTGCTGGCGCGCTCGCTGACCGACCTGGCCAAGCGGCGCGCGCCCGGCGAGCGGCTGTTCCCGCCGGACGTCGCGGTGGGCCTGGAGGAACTGCTGGCGCACGTCGGCGGGGCCATGGTCAGCTTCGCGGTGCTGGTCACCACCCAGGTGAGCCGCAGCGCCGAGGAGGCGGAGCGGCGGCTGACCGCCGAGCTGGCCGCGGCCTGGACCTGCCGGGAGAACGTCGCCCAGGTACTGCTGCAGAAGGTGCGGGAGCACCCGGAGGCCTGGCAGTTGCACGGCTCGATACTGGCCGAGGTGGACCGGATCCTGGACGAACTGGACCTGGAGCACCGCAGCCGGCGGCTGATGGAGGAGCTGGACCGGGCCTCGGTGGCGAGCCGGGAGCGGTTTTCGCGGTTCGCCGGGCTGCGCCGGTTCGTCCGGGGCGAGCGGGCGCGCCCGGCAGTGCGGGCCGGGCGCTGACCCTGCGTCGGACTCCGGGGGGGTCGAGGGTCAGAAGGGGGACCACGGCCGGGGGTCACCGGTTCGGCGCCCCCGGCCCGCGGCCCGCCCGCTACCGGGTCAGTGCACCCAGCCCGCGTAGCGCTGCACGAAGCGCAGTCCGGTGTGGGCGGTGACGACGACGTCGTAGCGGCCCTGCTTGTCCAGCGGCCAGGACAGGTTCACCTGCTGCCCGGGCTTGACCCGGACGGTCTGGGCGGTGCCGGCGAAGTCGTTGGGCGCGGCGGTGAAGGAGACGTCGGTCATGCCGTCGTTGGCCACCTGCAGGGTGAGCCGCACGCTGCCGTGCAGGTCGGCGGTGACGATCGGCACGCCGACGTCGTTCTGGCCGTCCTGCCCGTCCCGGACCACCGTGCCGGCGAAGCGGCGGACGAAGCCGTCCGGGCCGTGGACGGTGAAGTCGTAGCGGCCGTTGGTGGTGGCGGCGTCCCAGACGTACCGGGCGGTGGCGCCGGGGGCGACGGTGTACGGGGTGCCCGCGAAGGGCAGCGCGATGTTCGGGTAGACGGTGTACGGGAAGGCCACCGAACCGTCGTTGCTCATCGTGCAGGTGACCTTGCCGGTCTTGCGGTCCACCTCCACGTCGGCCCACGGCTGGTAGGGCAGCGGGCGGTGCGGGCGCTCGCCGCGTTCCTGGACGGGCATCGCCTGGGCTCCGACCGCCGGGAGGGCGACGCCGGGCAGCTTGGTGCCCGCGTCGGCCTTGGCCATCAGGGCCGTGGTGTCGGGCAGCGACGGGACGGACTGGTTCGGCGCGGCGAAGTCGAAGCAGCTGGTGAGGTCGCCGCAGACGGACCGGCGCCAGGCCGAGATGTTCGGCTCGGCGACACCCGTGACCAGCTCCATGAAGCGCAGCACGGAAGTGTGGTCGAAGACCTGGGAGTTGACCCAGCCGCCGCGCGACCAGGGCGAGACGACCCACAGCGGGACGCGGTTGCCGAGGCCGATGGCGCGCCCCTGGGTGAACTCCTCGGGGGTACCGGCCTCGGGGGTGGGCGGGACCATGTGGTCGAAGTAGCCGTCGTTCTCGTCGTACATGACCAGGAAGACGGTGTGCTGCCACACGGCCGGGTTGGACATCAGCGACTGGAGGGCCTGGTTGACCCAGTGCGCCCCGTACGCCGGGCCGGCCTCCGGGTGCTCGGAGAAGAGGTAGGGGGCGACCAGCCAGGAGATGGTCGGCAGGGTGCCGTCCTTGCAGTGGCGGTCGAAGGCGGCCGGGTCGAACTTGGTCATCGCGTTGATGTAACGCGGGTCGGTGGGCGGGAAGTTGTGGAACTGCTTGAAGTAGGAGAGGGCGTTGTCGTCGTAGTCGCCGGTGCGGTCGTCCTTGCTGGGGTTGTGGTAGACCCGCCAGCTGACGCCGGCCTGCTCCAGGCGCTCGGCGTAGGTGGTCCAGTCGGCGACGGGGTTGTCGGTGACCGGGGTGTTGTCGATCCACGGCCCGGTGGTGCCGTCGCGGCCGGGGCCGGAGGTGCCCGTCCAGAGGTAGAGCCGGTTGGGGTCGGTCGGGCCGGCGAGGGAGGTGAAGTAGGCGTCGCAGAGGGTGAACGCGTCGGCCAGGGCGTACTGGTAGGGGATGTCGTCCCGGGTGAAGTAGCCCATGGTGCGCTCGCCCTTGGCGGCGATCCACTTGTTCATCGCGCCGTTGTTGATCGCCTGGTGGCCGGTCGCCCAGTCGTGGGGCAGGCCGCCGGCGTTCTGCGCGTTGTACTTCGAGGTGTCCATCCGGTACGGCAGCATCGCGCCGCCGTCGCTGCGACGGCTGTCCGGCTGGCGGAACACGTCGGCGCCGTCCGGGAACTGGAGCGCCTGCTTGTCGCCGAAGCCGCGGACGCCACTGAGCGTGCCGAAGTAGTGGTCGAAGCTGCGGTTCTCCTGCATCAGCACGACGACGTGCTTGACGTCCTTGATGGTGCCCGTCAGCCGGCCGGAGGCGGCAGGGGCGGCGGCGGGAGCGGCCTCGGCGGGGGCGGCGCCCAATCCGGTCAGGGCGGTGGCGCCGACGGCCGCGGTGGCGCCGACGAAGGTGCGGCGGGAGAGCTCGGACATCACGAACTGGCCTCTCAGAGCTGGAAAGTGGCGACGGCGGCGGCGGTGTCGGAGGGCCACTCGTTGGCGGCGGTGTTCGGCTCGGGCTGCGGCCAGTCGGCGACCAGGGAGTGCGCCTCGACCAGCTTCAGCGGGCCCGCGTACTGGACGTAGTCGATGCGGTCCTGCGGCTCGGGCTTGGCACCGCGCTGCTTACGGGTGGGCGACCAGGTCGCGCCCGGGAACCTGACCGGGTCGCGGTGCTCCTCGCGGAAGGTGTCAGTCAGCCCCGCGCCCTGAAGAGCCACGCTGACGGGCCAGTTGAGCGCCCCGACGCCGCCGTGCGCGGCGGCGGTGGCCGCCGTCCAGTCCAGGTGGGACGGCGAGGAGAGGGCACCGGCGAGCACCACCGGAGTCCGCCGGGCGATGTCCGCGCGCACTGCGGCGGCCAGGGCCCTGGCCTGCTTCAGGCGGAGCGAGGCGGTCTCGGCCGCCTCCGTCTGGGCGGCCGTCCGACCGTCCTGGAGCGCGTACGGGCCGTAGCCGGCCTCGTCGAGGTGCGCGGCCCAGAACCGGACGGCCCGGCCGCCGGGAAGCTGCACGGTGGCCCCGGCGGCGGGCAGGTCGGCGGTCGGCGGGGTGACGTCGGCGAGCGGGTAGCGGCTCAGGATGCCGACGCTGCCGGGGCTCTGGTAGGCGTACCAGCCGAGCGCGTCGGCCAGGGTCTTCGCCCGCTCACCGGCGGTCTCCTGGAGGGCCAGCACGTCCAGGCCCTGGGCGAGGACGACCCGCAGCTGCTTCTCCAGCGCGTCGGTGTACCCGGCGCCGGCGTCGTGCAGGTTCCAGCTGGCGGCCTTGAGGCGCGGCGGCGCGGCGGGGTCCACCACGGGGATCAGGACGGTGACGGTGTCGACGGCACCCGCGCTGTCCTTGACACCGACGACGGCCACCTCGGGGCTCTTGCCCGCCGCGGGCGCGGTGCCGGTGAGCGTGCCGTCGGCGGTGACGTTCAGCCAGGACGGCCCGCTGACCTTGCGGAAGGCGGCGGTCCCCGCCGGGTTGCCGGCCGGGCGGGACCAGAGGCCGCCGAGCTTGACGGAGACCGCCGAGCCGGGGGCGACGGGTGCGGTGGTGAGGGCGTCCACGGCGCTGTGCGGGCGGACGACGGCCGGCTTGGCGCGGAAGCTGAACGGGGCCATCTGGGCGAGGACGCCGTAGCCGTCCTTGGCGAGCAGGTAGGCGGTGTACGGGCCGCCGGTCAGCGCGGAGGTGTCGAGCTGGAGGTCGCCGGAGGTGCCCGGGACGTACTTCCAGACGAGGGAGCTGCCGTTGCCGGGCTGGCGGCCGCCGTCGTACACGCCGACCCAGTTCTTGGCGTCGGGGGCGTCGGTCGTCCAGTGGAAGGTGAGCCGGTCGCCTTCGGTGGGGTTGGCGGAGGAGGTGAGGGTCAGGGCGCTGCCTGCGGCCACGGTTGTCCTGTCCGCCGCCCGAGGGCCGGTCCGCCGGGGGTCGGCGCCGGGCCCGCGCGCGGCTGGTCACGGAGGCTGGGGAAGGGAAGGCCCGGCAGTTGGCTGTACAACTGTGGGCGGCCCTCATTCATCCGAAAGTCAGCGACCGGGACGTGAACGGCGCGTGACGGCCCATCGGGCGGTTCGGGAACTCCGTGGCGGGCGGCGAGAACCCCTGGCGGAAACCCCGGAGGCCGGAAGCGCAGGAGGGCCGCGACGGGATCCGTCGCGGCCCTCCTGCGTTGCTGCGTTGCTGCGCCTCTCTTGGCTTCTTCTTGGCTTCTCGGCCTATGCCAGGGCGAGGAACAGCTTCTCCAGCTCGGCCTCGCTCATCGGCGGGGTGTCCTCGTCGGAGACGGCCATGCACTGGCGCATGCCGCTGGCCACGATCTTGAACCCGGCCCGGTCCAGGGCGCGCGAGACCGCCGCGAGCTGGGTGACCACGTCCTTGCAGTCACGGCCCGCCTCGATCATCGCGATCACCCCGGCCAACTGGCCCTGGGCACGGCGCAGCCGGTTCAGGACCGCGCCGACCGACTCCTCGTCCACCTGCATGTCCGGGCCGCCTTTCGCATCGACTGTCGACTGACAACTGTACCCGGCGGGGTATCCATTCCAGGGGCAGGGCGATGCGGGCGGGGGCACCGGGGTGTTCGGTGGTCCAGCGGCGGTGTTCAGCGGCTTTGCTCAGCGGCTTTGCTCAGCGCCGATGTTCAGCGAACTGTGTTCAGCGACGGGCGAGGCGGCGCTCGCCACCGGCGCCGGTCTCGTACGGGAGCCCGTAGTGCGCGAACACGGCCGGTTCCTCCTCGGCGGGCAGGACGTCGTCGGTGCCGATCGACGGCGCCTGCTTGACCTGGCTCTTCGGGAACGCCACCTGGACGTAGTCCGGCCCGACGACGGCCCCGTCGAGCGGGACGAACACCAGACGGCGCTTGGCCACCAGGCCGACCGTGACGGTGGCGAAGAACGGCTGGTCGGTGGCCGTCTCCACGTAGACGGACTCCAGCGAGCCGATGCGGTGGCTCTTCTCGTCGACCACGGCGTGGCCGCGCCATTCGCGGATGTCTGCCATAGCGATCACCACAGCGTCGGACCTCCTGTTCCCCGGTCTTTGCGCTTCCGTCGCCCGGCGACGGTTCGCCGCCGGGACCTCCCATCCTCCGCCGGGACGACCGGGGGCGCGCGATGGGCGACGAAAACGGACATACAGGGGTGACCTGACCAACCGCCACCAGGGCCGTGACCTGGGCTTTAGGCTGTCCGCCGAGGGAATTGCAAGCAGATCATCCGATCGTCAACAGACGGAGGCAGCGGCCGTGGGACACGACGACCTGTGGGAGTCCGGCGAGGCCGGAACCCCGGCCGACCTGCGGCCCGACATCCCGCACCCGGCCCGGATGTACGACTACTACCTCGGCGGGAAGGACAACTTCCCCGCCGACCGGGCCGCCGCCGAGAAGGCGCTCGCCGCCAATCCGGAGTTCCGCTCCACCGCACGGGCCAACCGCGGCTTCCTCACCCGCGCGGTGCGCTGCGTCGCCGGCCTCGGCATCGACCAGTTCCTCGACGTCGGAACCGGCATCCCCACCGCCGGCAACACCCACGAGATCGCCCAGGCCGCCAGCCCCGGGGCGCAGGTCGTCTACGTCGACAACGACCCGATCGTGCTCAGCCATGCCCGCGCCCTGATGTCCGGAACGGGCCCGGGGCGGACCGCCGTCCTCCAGGCCGACCTGCGCGAGCCGTCCGCCGTACTCGCCGCCGTCGAGGCCGCGGGGCTCCTCGACCTCTCGCGACCGGTCGGCCTCGTCCTGGCCGCCGTCCTGCACTTCCTGCGCGACGAGGACAAGCCCCACCAGGCGGTCGACACGCTGATGGACGCGCTCCCCTCCGGCAGCCACCTCGTTCTCTCGCACGGCACCGCCGACTTCATCCCCGCCGAGGTCCGCGACCGCGTCACCGGCATCTACGACAAGGCCACCGCCCCCCTCGTCGGCCGCACCCGGGACGAGGTCCGCGCCTTCTTCGACGGCCTCGACCTCCTCGACCCCGGCGTCACCACCGTCCCCCT
The DNA here is from genome assembly GCF_044760075.1 of Kitasatospora sp. NPDC098663. Taxonomy (NCBI): domain Bacteria; kingdom Bacillati; phylum Actinomycetota; class Actinomycetes; order Kitasatosporales; family Streptomycetaceae; genus Kitasatospora; species Kitasatospora sp. NPDC098663. The sequence goes on from NZ_JBIWAP010000024.1 coordinate 101,607, forward strand.
CTGGCGCCCCGACACCGCCCCCGCCCCCGGCGCCGACCGCGTCAGCATCTACGGCGCGGTGGGGCGCAAGCCCTGACGGCTCCCCCCGAACGAATATACCGACCGGTCTACAGACTCTTTCCTGCCCGAAGCCCCGGCCCTCCCTGAACAACCGCTGATCCGACGATTCCGCCCTGCGCACAGGAAGTCGAACCCGCCGACTTCCTGTGCGACTGGCGAGTCGGAGGCGCCCGACGGAGAAGAAATATACCGACCGGTCTACAGATTTCTTTCTGCCCAGGAGGACGCCGGGCTCGTTTCCGCGCAGGAAGTCGAACCCGCCGACTTCCTGCGCGGAAAACAGCTCCGCAGCCGCCTCCGGAAAATATGTAGGCCGGTCTACAGATTTCTTCCCGGGGCGACGGCTGGGGTGACAGCGGGCGCGGGCGGGCCCAGGTGGGGGTGGGTGGGGCGGCACCGGGGGCTGACTGGAGTCGCTTTAGGGGGGTTAATACCACCGACCTGGGCCACCACGTGCGGTTACTGTCGTCGGGACGGCTCCGGACGGGGGCGGTCACCAGGGGCTATCGCGCAACAAACAGCGCAGGACACATGGGGGACGAACATGGGCAGGTACCACCGTTTCGCGGGGGCTCTCGTGGTCGCAGGGCTCTCCGTCGGGGTGCTCAGCGCCTGCAACCCGATCGGGACCAACTTCACCGACGACGCCACCGTCACGGACAAGATCACCGGCATCCGGCTGGACAGCGACGCCGGGGAGGTGACCGTGCGCGGCAAGGCCGGCGCCACCCAGGCCGCCGTTCACCGCAACATCACGTACCGGAGCGACAAGCCGGGCGCGAGCACCCGGGTGGACGGTGGCGTGCTGGTGCTCGGCGGCTGCGGACGCAACTGCTCGGTGGACTACACCGTCGAGCTGCCGCCGGGGCTGCCGATCACCGGGGGGACGTCGGCGGGCGGGATCAAGCTCACCCAGGTCGGAGACGTCTCGGTGCACACCAGCTCCGGCGACATCACGCTCGACGACGTGGCCGGGCCGGTCGATGTGCGGACCAACAACGGCGAGATCAAGGGCACTTCGCTCAAGGGCGACCGGGTCAGCGCCAAGACCGACAACGGCGGGATCAAGCTCACCCCCGGCAAGGCCCAGAACATCACGGCGAAGACCTCCAACGGCGAGATCAACGTGACCGTGCCGACCGCCTCCTACCACGTCACCGCCTCGACCGACCTGGGCGAGAAGCACATCGGCGTCCAGAGCGACCCGAACGGCCAGTACAAGCTGGACCTCGGGACGAACATCGGCGAGATCACCGTCAAGACGGGCTGACCGACCCGGTCGGCTGGGCCGCCAACGGGGCGCCGTGACGGCCGAGTTCGCACCGGTGCGCGGCCGCCCGGCCCCGCCGGGGGGCGTAGCGGGGCCGGGGCGCGGCGGGGCCGGGGGCAGGGGCGGGGCCGGGGGCAGGGGCGGTCAGAGACCGACCTGCACCTCGGCGCGGTGCCGGATGTACTCGTCGGGGTGCGCCCTCGCGATGGCCACCGCGGCCTCCACCAGGTCGTGCAGCCGCGACGGGTAGGCACGCGGCACGAGCGGCAGCCCGGGGAGGATGCAGCGCCGCACGTCCAGGTCCTCGTTGGCGACGAACTCCCGCAGCGCGGCCTCGTACCAGGCGTCCCGCACGGTCGACCCCTCGTCGGCGGCGGCCGTGCTGCGGCCGTCCCCGACCGACAGGGACGTCCAGTACCAGGCCCGGGCGGCGCCGGCACGCTCGGCGTCGGTGCCGGTGTGCAGGTAGCCGAGCAGGGTCAGCCGTACCCGGCGCTGGCCGAAAGCGAGCAGGGCCGGCTCGACGAAGCGGCGGTTGAAGCTCGGGTTGGGGTCGTAGACCGCCGCCTCCAGCAGCGCCTCGAAGTACTCCTCGGGCAGGTCGGTGCGCCCGGAAAGCGCCTTGTGGACCTCCCACCGGGCCGCGCTCGGGAAGTCCGCGCCGTGCGCGGCCTCAGCCCCGAGCAGGCGGAGCAGACGCGTCAACCGCAGGTCGAACTCCTGCGATCCGTCCGCCGTGCGCCCGGGCAACGGCTGGAGAATCCGCACCTCGCCTGCCGTGTCCTTGGTTTCCACGAACACCCTCCTCATCCTGAGTCATCGGCAGACTACTCGCTGATACACCAGTTCGGAGGTCGTTTTCGGGCAGGCTGGAATCCAGATCACCGACATATGGCCGGAGTTTGACGGTCGATCAGTCCTGCTACCGCCGCAAACCAGGCGAGTTGGACGGACGGGCCGATGGACGAGTCGGCGGACGAGCCGGCCGGCGGACCTTCGCCGGTCAGGCCGGACGGCCCGGCGGGACCAGGCCGGACTGGTAGGCGATCGCGACGAGTTGGGCCCGGTCCCGGGCGTCCAGCTTGGCCATCGCGCGGTGGACGTGGGTGCGGACGGTGAACGGGCTGACGAACATCCGCTCGGCGATCTCCTCGTTGGTGAGCCCGGTGGCGGCCATCGACATCACCTCGCGCTCGCGCGCGGTGAGCACGGACAGCCGCTCGGCGGTGCCGCCGGCCGCCGGATCGGGCTGGGCGAGGAACTGGTCGATGACGGCCCGGGTGGCGGCGGGCGAGAGCAGGGCGTCCCCGGCGGCGACGGTGCGGACGGCCGCGAGCAGTTCCGCCGGGTCCGCGCCCTTGCCGAGGAAGCCGCCCGCGCCGGCCCGCAGCGCCTGGGCCACGTACTCGTCGATCTCGAAGGTGGTGAGGATCAGCACCCGGGTGCCGGCCAGTTCCTCGTCGCCGCAGATGGCGGCCGTCGCACCGAGGCCGTCGGCGCCGGGCATGCGGATGTCCATCAGGACGATGTCGGGGCGGGTGGCGCGGGCGAGTTCGACGGCCTGGTGGCCGTCGGCGGCCTCGCCGACCACCTCCATGTCGTCCTCGGCGTCGATCAGCACCCGGAACGCACCGCGCAGCAGCGCCTGGTCGTCCGCGAGCAGTACCCGGATGGTCATGCGTGGTCCTTCTCTCCTCGAACGGCACGGTCGGCTCGAACGGCACGGTCGGCTCGAACGGCACGGTCTTCCCGGACGGCACGGTCTTCCCGGACGGTGCTGACGGCGCGGCCGACACAGCCACCGCGACCGGCGCCGTCGTCCCGGGCGCCGGTGCGCAGCGGAAGTTCGGCGGTGACCAGGAAGCCGCCGTCGGGCCGGCTGTCGGCGGTGAGGCGGCCGCCGACCGCGCCGGCCCGTTCGCGCATGCCGATCAGCCCGAAGCCGCCCTCGCCGGGGGCCGGGTGGGGCAGCAGGGCCTGCCGGGGGCGGGCGCTGGTCGGCGGGCGTCCGTTGGCGACGCTGACGGCGACCCGGCTGCCGCTGTAGGCGAGGGTGATCTCGGCACCCGCGCCCTGGGCGTGCTTGGCGACGTTGGTCAGGGACTCCTGGACGATCCGGTAGGCGGTGAGGTCCACGCCGGGCGAGAGCGCGCGGGCCTCGCCCTCGACGGTGAGCCGTACCGGCAGGCCGGTGCGTTCGAAGGCGTTGATCAGTTCGGGGAGCCGGTCGAGGCCGGGGGCCGGTTCGAGCGGCGCGGGCTCCTCGGCGCGGCGCAGCAGGCCGACGGTGGCGCGCAGCTCCTGGAGCGCGGAGCCGGTGGCGTCGGTGATGTGACTGAGCACCTCGCGGGCCTGGGTGGGGTGGCGGTCCATGAGGTAGACGGCGATGCCGGCCTGGGCGTTGGCGAGGGCGATGTGGTGGGCGACGACGTCGTGCAGGTCGCGGGCGATCCGGATCCGCTCGTCGGCGACCCGGCGGCGGGCCTCCTCCTCGCGGGTGCGTTCGGCGCGTTCGGCCCGTTCCTCGATGGCGGCGAGGTGGGCGCGGCGGTTGCGGATGGAGTCGCCGAGGGCGCCGGGCAGCAGGGCCCAGGCGAGGACGCCGAGCCGTTGGCCGATCGGCCCGCCGCCGTCGCCGATCAGCGAGGTGCCGGTGAGCAGGACGGCGGAGGCGATCGAGGCGCGCAGCGCGGTGGCCCGGTCGGTGCGGACGGCGAGGAAGTAGAGGGCGAGCAGCAGCGGGGTGGCCAGCCCGGGGGTGAGGCGGGGGGTGGTGAGGATGAGGGCCATCGTGCAGATCAGCGTGATGAGGACCACGGTCCGCGGGTACCGGCGGTGGGCGAACACGGTGACGGCGGAGGCCAGCGCGATGGCGGCGCTGAGCGGCCTGAAGGAGATGACGTGGCCGGTCTGGTCGACGGTGACGCCGATGCCGGTCATCGCGAACAGTACGGCGCCGCCGACGGCGTCGAGCAGCCGGGGGTGGTCGCGGCGCAGCCGCTGCCAGGTGTCGCTCATCGTGGTGCTCTCCGGGTCGGGGGTGCCCTGGCGGCACCCTCGCCGGGTTCTGCCAGTTCGTGCCGAACCGCGCCCTGCCGGGCGGGGTGGGCCGGGTCGGGGGCCGCCGTGTGCGTGGGCGGACCCCGACAGCAACGGTAACGGTAGGGATCGAACCATTGTCCGGGCCGGGGCCCGTCCCGTGGATCGGGACGGGCCCCGGCCGGGCCTCGGGGGGCGGGCCTAGACGCCGACGGACTCCCGGACCGGGGCCGGTTCGGGGGCGGCGGTCTGCAGCTTGCCGCCCTCGACGTCGATGTCCGGTATCAGCCGGTCCAGCCAGCGCGGCAGCCACCAGGCGCGGCGGCCGAGCAGGGCCAGGACGGCCGGGACGATGGTCATCCGGACCACGAAGGCGTCGAAGGCGACGGCCGCGGCGAGCCCCAGACCCATCATCTTGATCATCGGTTCGCCCATGCCGATGAAGCCCGCGAAGACGGCGATCATGATGAACGCGGCGGCGGTGACCACCCGGGCGTTGTGCCGGAAGCCGGTGACGATGGCCTCGTCGGGCTGCTCGCCGTGGACGAAGCCCTCCCGGATCCGGGTGACCAGGAACACCTCGTAGTCCATGGCGAGGCCGAAGACCACGCCGACCATGAAGATCGGCATCATGCTCATCACCGGGCCGGTCTGTTCGACGCCGATCAGGTTGGCCAGCCAGCCCCACTGGAAGACCGCGACGACCGCGCCGAGCGCGGCGGCCACCGAGAGCAGGAAGCCGAGCGCCGCCTTCAGCGGGACGAGCACCGAGCGGAACACCACCAGCAGCAGGACGACGGCGAGGCCGACGACCACCGCGAGGTAAGGCACCAGCGCGTCGGTGAGCTTCTGCGAGACGTCGATGTTCATCGCCGTCGTGCCGCTGACCAGGATCGTCGCCCCGGTGGTCGTCTTGAGGCCGGCGGCGTGGCCGCGGATCGTCTGGACCAGGTCCTTGGTCTCCTCGGCGCTCGGACCGGTGGCCGGGACGGCGTTCAGCAGGGCGGTGTCCCCCGCCTTGTTGAACATCGGCGGGGTGACGGAGACCACACCGGGCAGCGCGGAGACCGTCTTGGCGACCTCGCTCGCGGCGGCCTTCGGGTCGGGCGTGCCCTTGACGTCGACCATGACGGTCAGCGGCCCGTTGAAGCCGGGGCCGAAGCCCTCGGACAGCAGGTCGTAGGCGCGGCGCTGGGTGGTGGAGGTCGGCTTGGACTCGTCCCCGGGCAGGCCGAGCCGCAGGTCGAGCGCGGGGGCCGCGAGCACGCCGAGGCCGATCACGCCGCCGAGCAGCACCGCGAGCGGGCGGCGCAGCACGAACTTGGCCCAGCGGGAGCCGCCGTTCTCCTTCTTCGGCTGGACGCCGCCCTTGCGGGCCTTGCGGGGCAGCACCCGGCGGCCGATGAAGCCGAGCAGCGCGGGGACCAGGGTGAGCGCGACCAGGACGGCGATGACCACCGTGCCGGCCGCGGCCATGCCCATCTTGGCGAGCATCGGGATGCCGACCACCGAGAGCCCGGCCAGGGCGATCACCACGGTGAGCCCGGCGAACACCACGGCGGAGCCGGCGGTGCCGACGGCCCGGCCGGCCGCCTCCTGCGGGGTGCGGCCCTCGGCGAGCTCGGCCCGGTAGCGGGAGACGATGAACACCGCGTAGTCGATGCCGACCGCGAGGCCCAGCATCATCGCGAGCGTGCTGGTGGTGGAGGACAGGCCGAGCGTGCTGCCGAGCCCGGTGATCAGGGCCATGCCGAGGCCGACCCCGATCACGGCGGTGAGCAGCGGCAGGCCGGCTGCCACGAGCGAGCCGAAGGTGATCACCAGGACGACCGCGGACAGCGCCATGCCGATCATCTCGCTGCTGCCGCCGGCCTCGGGCTTGGCCATCAGCGCGTTGCCGCCGACCTCGACCTTGAGCCCGGCGTCCCGCCCGTGCTGGGCGGCCTGTTCGAGGGCGTCGGTGGCGCCCTTGGACAGCTCGCCCGCCTTGGCGGAGTAGCTGACGGTCGCGTACGCGGTGGTGCCGTCCTTGGAGACGGTGCCGGCCTTGAACGGGCTGACCGCGCCGGTGACCTCGTCGGCGTGGGCGAGCTCGGCGACCGTCCGCTCCACCGCCTGCTGGTTGGGCTCGGCGGTGATCTTCTGCCCGGACGGGGCGACGAACACCAGGCGGGCCGAGGCGCCGTCGGCGTGGCCGCCGGGGAAGCGCTCGTTCATCAGGTCGAAGGCCTTCTGCGCCTCCGTACCGGGCATCGCGAAGCCGTCGTCGGGTGCGGCGGGCGCCTTGGCGGCCAGGACTCCGCAGACCGCCAGCACGGCGACCCAGAGCAGGGTCACCAGCCGGCGTCGGACGAAGGCCCAGCGGCCCAGGCGGTACAGGAACGTGGCCACGGAAGAGTGGACTCCTTCGGATCTCGGTCAGCGTGCGCACCGCGGCCGCCCCGGCGCCTTTCGGCGCGGACCGCCCGCAGCATGACCCATCCTTGATCGCCGACCCCTCCACCGTCGTCGTCCCTGCGCAGGCCGTTTGCGTACTGCGGACGCAGTACGGCCCCTCCCCGGACGGCGGAAGCGCATCAGCTGTGGTGGGAGCGCTCTGGCGCACTCCCGACGGCGACGACGGAGCGGCGACGGGGCAGCGGCAGGGCGGCGAGGGTCGGCGACGGGGGCCGGGCGCCGTCACCCGGGCGGGCGGCGACGAGGGGCCGCGGCCCGGCGGGCGAAGTAGCGTGATGTGCCGGGCCCGACACATTTCGTATGGTTCGGCCCTATCTGACCCGATCGGTGCTGACCCCAGCCCGCCGCCGGAGGTGCCCATGGGCGTTCCAGCCGCCCGCATCGTGTTCGACGAATCCGACCGCGCGGCCGTCGCCGAGGCGGTGACGGAGATGCTCACCACCGGCGCCCTCACCCTGGGCCCGTGGACCGAGCGCCTGGAGCAGGCCTTCGCCGCCGAGCACGGCGCCTCGCACGCCGTCGCGGTGAGCAGCGGCACCGCGGCGCTGGAGGTGATCCTGCGCACGGTCGACGTCCGGGGCCGCGACGTCGTCGTACCGGCCGTCACCTTCTACGCGACCGCCGGCGCCGTCCTGCACGCCGGCGGGCGCCCGGTGATCGCCGACGTCGACCCGGCCACCCTGGCACTCTCCCCCGAGACGCTGGAGGCGGCCCTCACCCCGGATACCGCAGCCGTCGTACTCGTCCACATCGGCGGACTGATCACCCCACGGGTCGAGGAGCTGCGCGCGCTCTGCGACCGGCACGGCGTCCCGCTGGTCGAGGACGCCGCACACGCCCACGGCAGCAGCCTCGACGGGCGCTGCGCCGGGACGTTCGGCCTGGCCGGGGCCTTCTCGTTCTACCCGACCAAGGTCACCACCAGCGGCGAGGGCGGCCTGATCCTCACCGAGTCGCCCGAGCTGCGCGACGAGGCCCGCACCTACCGCGACCAGGGCAAGGGCTCCTTCACCACCAACCACCACGTCCGGCTCGGCCACGCCTGGCGGATGAGCGAGCTCAGCGCGGCCGTCGGCGCCGTGCACCTGCGCCGGCTCAAGGAGTTCATCGAGACCCGCCGGGCCGTCGCCCGCCGCTACGACGAGGCGCTGGCCGGGCTCGACGGCCTGGAGCCGGTGCTCGAACCCTCCGGCTGCCGCGGCAACTACTACAAGTACGTGGCACTGCTGCCGCCCGGGGTGGAGCGCGCCGCGTTCAAGCGGGCGGTCGCCGAGGAGTACGGCGTGCGGCTGTCCGGCGAGGTGTACGACCTGCCGCTGCACCTGCAGCCCGTCCTCGCCCCCTACCGGCGCGGGCCGCTGCCGGTCGCCGAGGACGTCTGCGCGCGGCAGGTGTGCCTGCCGGTGCACTCCGACATGACCGGGGACGAGACGGAGCAGGTCATCGAGGCCGTCTCCGCGGTGCACCGGAGACTCGCCGGATAGCCGGGGCGGGGTCGACCCCGCCCCGGCGGGCGCGCCGAGGCGCTCGACACGGAGTGCGAGAGACGGAGTGCGAGAAGGCGCTCGACACGGAGCCCGACAAGGAGAGAGATCGTGCGGATAGCCGTCACCGGGGGATGCGGATTCATCGGGTCACACGTCGTGGACCACCTGATCGCGGCCGGCCACGACGTCCTCGCGGTGGACACGACCGACAAGTACCTCAACCCCGACGCCGAACACGCCCGGCTCGACATCCTCGACCTCGCGGCCCTCACCTCCGCGCTGGCCGGCAGTGAAGTGGTGTACCACCTCGCCGCGATGGCCGACGTCGAACAGGTCTCCGCCGACCCGGTACGGGCCGTACGGACCAACATCGACGGCACCGAGGCCGTCCTGGAGGCCGCCCGGCGCAGCGGGCTGAGCCGCACCGTGCTGGCGAGCACCGTCTGGGTCTACGGCGCCGCTCTCATCGACGAGCAACTCGACGGCTCAGAGCAGGAGTTGGACGAGCACGTGCCGATCGAGCTGGAACACAGCGGCCACCTCTACGTGGCCACCAAGCTCGCCGCCGAGATGCTGGTGCACAGCTACCGCGAGCTGTACGGGCAGCACTTCACCATCCTGCGCTACGGCATCCCGTACGGGCCCCGGATGCGCGACGAGCTGGTCGTCGCCCGGTTCGTCCAGGCCGCGCTCACCGGGCGGCCGATCACCATCGCCGGCGACGGGCGGCAGAGCCGCAACTTCGTCTACGTCGAGGACCTCGCCGACGCCCACGTCCGGGCCCTGTCCCCCGCCGCCGAGGACCAGACCTTCGCCCTGGAGGGCTCCACCGCCGTCTCGGTGCGCGACATCGCCGACACCGTCGACGACCTGCTGGGGCCGGTCTCGATCGAGCACATCGACGGCCGCAAGGCCGACTACACCGGGCGGCGGATCTCCTGCGCCCAGGCCAAGCGCCTGCTCGGCTGGTCTCCGCACACCAACTTCGCGGACGGCGTGCGCCGTTACGCCGACTGGTACCGGGCCGCAGCAGCCTCCGCCGCCTCCTGAGCGGGGCGCCCGATGCCGCACGCCCTGCTCGTCTCCGGCTCCCTCGGCCAGGGCCACGACGTGATGGCCCAGGCCTGCGCCGACACCCTGCGGGCCCGCGGCTGGACCACCCACACGGTCGACGCGATGGCCCTGCTCGGGCAGCGCTCCGGCGCCGCCGGGGAGGCCGTGTTCCGGCGGCTGCTCGACCTGCCCGGCGTGTACGACGCCTTCCACTTCTCGGCGTTGCGGCCCGGCGCCCGGCTCGCGCTGCTCGCCGACGCGGCCGCCCGCAGCCGGCTCGTCCCGGCGCTGCGCGAACTGGTCGCGGCGCAGCGGCCGCAGCTGGTGGTCTCCGTGTTCGCCACCGCCACCTCGGCCGTCAACCGGCTGCCGCAACGGGACTTCCGGCACTTCGTGTTCTGCACCGACGTGACGCCGCACCGGCTCTGGGTGCAGGAGGGCACCGACCTGTTCCTGGTCACCTCCGAGGTCGCCGCCTGCGCCGTGCGCCGCTACCGGCCGGACGCCGCCGTCACCGTCCTGCCCGCTCCGCTGCGGGAACCGTTCTACCGGCCGCCCGGCCGGGCCGAGGCGCGGGCCGAACTGGGCGTCCCGGCGGGCGGGCGGTGCGTGCTGCTGATGTCCGGCGCCTGGGGGCTCGGACCGCTCGCCCGCACCGCCGCCGCGCTCGCCGCCGCCGGGCCGCACGTGCTCGCCGTCGCCGGGCGCAACCGGGAACTGGAACGGCGGCTGCGGGCCGCCGCCCGCCGGGAGTCGCGCCTGCACCCCTTCGGCTACACCGACCGGATCCCCGCCCTGATGGCCGCCGCCGACCTCGTCGTCACCAGCTCCGGCGACACCTGCAGCGAGGCCCGCGCCCTCGGGCGGCGGCTGCTGCTGCTCGACGTCGTCCAGGGCCACGGCCGCGACAACCTCCAGCACGAGTTGGAACTCGGCCACGCCGACGTCGCCTCCGCCCGCCCCGCCGAAGTGGTCCGCAACGCCCTCGCCGCCCTCGCCCGCCCCGCGCCCGCCCCCTCCCCCGGCGCCACCCCGGAGCCCTGGCGCACCGGCTTCACCGCGGCCCTGGCCCAGGTGGGGCTGGCGTAGCCGACGAGCGGGGCAAGGTCGCGGGCGCCGCGCCGGACGGCCTCGGGCAATCGCCGTCGAGACGGGGGTTCGTCGTCCGCCCGGCGCTCGGGGGCGGGTGCCGGGCCGTCAGGCGCGGGCGGGTGCGGGGACGGCGTGGTCGCGGAGCGGGCCGAGGGTGAGCGAGTGGGCGCGGCAGTGGGCGGCGATCAGCGGGAGGGCGGCGAGGGTGGCCCGCCAGGAGTCGGGGGCGGAGGTGCAGTCGGAGTCGTGCAGGAGGAGGGTCGCGCCGCCGGTGAGGCCGGGGCGGGCGGTCGCGTAGACGGAGGCCCCGGTCGCCTCCGCCGTCCAGTCGCGGCCCCAGGCCGTCCACAGGACGCTGCGCAGGCCCAGCCGCCGGGCGGCCAGGGCCGGGCCGGCCGTCAGCACCCCGTACGGCGGGCGGTACCAGTGCGGGCGGACCCCGCACAGCGCGGTCACCGCCTCGGTGGCGCGGCGCAGTTCACGCAGGTCACGGGCCGGGGCCGGGTACCACTGCGGCCGGTGGTGCCAGCCGTGGACGGCCACCTCGTGGCCGCGCAGCACCAGCTCCCGGCCGAGGGCGGGGGCGCGCTCCAGCATCGGGCCCAGCAGGAAGAAGGTCGCCCGGACACCGCCCAGGGCGTCCAGCGCGTCCAGGATCTCCGGGGTGCCGCGCGGGTCGGGGCCGTCGTCGAAGGTCAGGGCGACGTGGCGCGGGTCGGCGCCGTGGCCGGCGGTTCGGCGGGCCAGCGTGCGGCGCAGCGCCGGGAGGCGCACCGCCGCCGGGGCCAGGTGCGCGAACTCCACCGCGGCCGCCGTCGCGAGCACCCGGGTCGCGGTGTTCACCCGGCTCACCCGAAGCGGGAGGCCATGCGCCGGAACACGCCCGGCGCCACGCCGTGGATCCGGGCCGGGAAGCCGAGCCAGTGCGGCACGAAGAGCCGGTCGCGCCCGGTGGTGATGGTCGCGACCACGGTGTCGGCGACCCGCTCCGCCGGGACGGGCCGTGGCCGCTCCCGCTGGTAGGGCGTGCCGCGCCGGTCGAAGAACGGGGTGTCCACCGGGCCCGGCAGCACCAGACGCACCCCCACCCCGGTGCCGCGCAGCTCGTACCAGAGGCTCTCCGCGAACATCGCCAGTCCGCCCTTGGTCGCCGCGTACCCCGACTCGTCGCGCACGCCGACCTGGCCGGCCATCGAGCCGAGCAGCACGATCCGGCCCCGGCGGCGCTCCAGCATGCCCGGCAGGAGCAGGCGGACCAGCCGCAGCGGGGCGGCGAAGTTGACCTCGATCATCCGGTCCAGGACGTCCGAGGGGGTGTCCGCGAACGGTCCGCGCCACCCCAGGCCCGCACTGGCGACCAGCGCGTCCACCCGGCCGGTCTCCGCGAGGGCCGCCTGCGCGAGCCGGGTCGGGCCGTCCGGCTTGCTCAGGTCCTCGGGCAGGACGCGGCCGCAGGTCCGGGCGGCGACCTCGTCCAGGCGGGCGCGGTCCGTACCGGACAGCAGGGTCCGCCAGCCGGCGTCGGCCAGGCGGACGGCCGTGGCCAGGCCGATGCCCGAGGAGGCGCCGGTGACGAGCACGACCGGAGGGTCGGCGGACCCCGGCCGTCGGGGGCCCGACTGGGCTTCGTCCGCCATCGCGCACCTGCCGCTCCGTGGGCGTGTCACCGTCCGAATTGTCCGGCAAGTCACCTTCGCACGGCGGCGCCACCCGGGCTACCGGGGCGGGGCGGCCGGCTCCGCGTCCGCCTCCGGATCCGGACCCGGTTCAGGGTCCCGGTCCGCCGCGCCCGGCCGCCCGGCGGCCACCTCCGCGGACTGCCCCTCCAACTCCCCGAACCTGGACAGCAGGAAGGTGCCGCCCACCGCCACCGCGAAGCCCGCCAGCGCGCACCACTCGAACCCCGGACGGGCCGCGTCGCCCAGCGCCGCCACGCCCACCAGCGCCGGGCCGAAGGTCTCGGCGACCGTCCCGGCGGCGGTCGCGGCCGTGACCGTGCCGCGCTGCAGGGCCAGCGCGTACGCCAGGTAGCCACCGAGGCCGCCCACCGCGAGCGCGTACGCCGCCGGGTCGGTGAGGACGGTGACCAGGCTCGACGCGTCCATCACCCGCACCGCCAGGCTCGTCACCCCGAACCCCACCCCCGCCAGCAGCCCCAGGCCGGCCGCCGCCACGGTGCCGGCCCGGCGCACCAGGACGAGGGTCAGCAGCAGCATCACGGCGGTCGTCGCGAGCAGCACCCAGTGGAACAGCGGCGGGGCGTGCTCCCGGCCCTCCCGGCCCGACCCCAGCGCCAGCAGCGTCAGGCCGACCACCACGGCGACGATTCCCGTCACGTCCCCCCGGCGCAGCCGTGCCCCGAGCAGCCGGACGGCGGCGAGCGCCGTCACGGCCAGGCTCGCGTTGGTGACGGCCTGTACGAGGAACAGGGGCAGGCTGCGCAGCGCCACGATGCTCAGCGCGAAACCGACGATGTCCAGTGCCGTACCGAGCAGGAACTCCCACGACCGCGCCAGCGCGGCCAGCAGCCCCGCCCGCACCCGGTCCGCCTGTGGCGCCGACCGCGCCCCGCGCGCCTGGAACACCGCCCCGAACCCGAAGCACACGGTCGCGACCAGGGCGGTGGTGAGTCCCAGCAGCATGCCTCTCCCAGCCTCACGGGCAGCATCGATCCACCACCAGTCTGTCCCCGGGACGGCGGGGCCGCACGGGTGGAAGGGGCTGGACCGGGCGGGAGGGGTCAGGGCTTGAGCGCCACGGCCGCGTAGGCGGCGGCCTCGGGGGCGGTGGCCGGCGGGTCGGTGGGGGTGGGCCGCCAGTGGGGGGTGGGGACGATCCCGGGGGCGATGAGGCTCCAGCCGTCGAAGAAGCGGGTGAACTCGGGGAGCGTGCGGGCCTGGGCGGCGGTGCCGGCGGATTCGTAGATCCGGACCAGGCCGGCGATCTCGGCCGGGGCGAAGTCGGGGGTGACGTGGGTCATCACCAGGGCACTGCCGGGGGCGAGGGCCGCTTTGAGGTGCTCGACGAGCTCGTGGGCGCCGCGGGTGTCGGGGACGAAGTGCAGGAGGGCGTTGAGGGAGAGTGCGACGGGCCGGGCGAGGTCGATGGTGTCGCGCAGGCCGGGCGAGGCGAGGAGGCGGACGGGGTCGGCGACGTCGGCCTCGACGTAGGCGGTGCGGCCTTCGGGGGTGCCGGTGAGCAGGGCCTGGGCGTGCGAGAGCACGATCGGGTCGTTGTCGGCGTAGACGACGCGGGCGCACGGTTCGACGCTCTGGGCGACCTCGTGGAGGTTGGGCGGGGTGGGGATGCCGGTGCCGATGTCGAGGAACTGGTCGATGCCGGCCCGGGCGAGGGCGCGGGTGGAGCGGTGGACGAAGGACCGGTTGGCGCGGGCGGTGACGCGCAGCCAGGGTGCGACGGCGAGGGCGTGCCCGGCGGCCTCGCGGTCGGCGGCGAAGTTGGTGAAGCCGCCGAGGTAGTAGTCGTACATCCGGGCCGAGTGCGGCATGTTGAGCCGCAGGTCGACTCCGTCGTAGCGGCTCATCGCGTTCCCCTTGGCGTCGCGGACACCTGTCGATTGGTGCCCACCGTATCCGGAGGTCGAGCGCGGACCGCCGCGCTCCAACCAGTCGACTGATCCCATCGGATGACGATCTGTGTTCGGAATGCGGCCTGGAGTGACGGGCCGGATGGACTGAGGATGGGCGCAGACAGCCCGACCCTCGAGTGGCCCGCCGAGCTGCCGGCGGCCACGGAAAGCAGGCTCGATGACGATCGACAGGGGCGCCCCCGTGCGCGGGTACCGGGGAGGGCCCACGCTGGAGCGCGCCGACGGCCCGGAGTCGGACCGGGAGGCCGGTGGCGACCTCGGCCTCCGACTGGACCTCACCTACGCGTCGTTCTGCGAAACCCATGAACCCGCTTGGCACGCTCTCGCGTTGACCAGGATAGGCGGCCAGGCGGACGCCGCGCTGGTGGTCGAGGCCGTGAAGGCGGACCTGGCCCGCTGCTGGCCGCAGGTGCTGCGGTTCGAGGAGCCGGCCGCGTACGCCTGGAGGTTGGCGAACCGGCACGTCTCGGACTGGATGTCCGCCGAGGAACCGGTGGCGGTGGAGGCCGTCACCTTCGCCGCCGTGATCGGCGCGTTCAAGCAGGTCGCGAACGGGCTCCTGCACAGCGAGGCGGACGAGGTGCGGCTGTACGCGGCGATCCTCGAACTCCCGGACCGGCAGCGGGATGTGATCATCCTGCGGTACCTGCTGGGCCTGCACGTCAAGGTGATCGCGGCCTACCTGGGGCGGCCGGTGGCGACGGTGCACTCCAACCTGCGGCACGCGCGGGAGCGGCTGGCGCGCCGGCTCGGCGTGGGCGAACTGCCCGACCGCTCGGGCGGACCGGCCGACCGAGCGGGTGAACTGCCGGACCACGCGGGTCAGCTGTGACGCCCGGGCCGGACGCGGACCCGCCCGGCGGGGCGGGAACGAGCGGCGGGGCAGGTGCGAGCGGCGGGGCGGGTACGAGCGGCGGGGGGCGTGCGGTGGTCCACGTGCCCCGGCCGGAACGCGCGCACGCCGAGCGCATCGCCGCACTGCGCCAGGCCCGGCTCACGGCCGCGCCGACACACCTGCCGTCGGAGTTCGAGCAGGCCGCCTTCGAACTGGGCCTGGTGGTGGCCCTGGTACTGGGCACGCCGGACGCCTCCCGGGGGCTCGACCTCCTGGTGAACGCCCGCCGGATCCAGCCCGAGGGCGCCGAGGTGTTCGCCGCACTGCTGTACGCGACCGGGCGGGAGGAGGGCGCCGAGTTCTGGTGGCGCTTCGCCGCCGGATCGGGCTGCGGCACGGCGGCGTACTGCCTGCACCTGCACCATCTGAAGCTCGGCGAGAACGACGACGCCGACTACTGGCGGGCCTGGTCGGACCAGCTGGCGGCGACCGGACGCCCCTCCGGGCCGATGCCGTTGCGGATGACCAGGCCGCTGCTGCCGGACGACGTACGGCGCGACATCCTGTCCCGGGTCCACCACGGGCTGGCGCCGCAACTGCCGCCGCGGCTGGTCGCGGTGATCGACCGGCTGCCGTTGCAGGGCGACGAGGACGAGGAGGAGGTGCCGAGCCCGTGGGGGCTCACCTCGGGGGCGACCTCGGCGTGTTCGTGGGACGTCCGGTGGGACGGCGAGGACCCGTTGGAGTGAGCCCGCCCGCGTCTGCCCGTGCTCCCCCGTTCAGGTGAGCACCGTCTGCCGGGCGGCGATGTCCGGGTCGCGGCCGCCGCCGGAGGTGACGGTCTCCGCCCCGGGGCCGGTGTGCCGGACGACGTAGTGGTGCGGCGCCATCGCCGTGTCGCGGCCGGGCAGCGCGGCGACCACCGCGTGGTGGGCGACGGCCGGGGTGAGTTCGCGGTCCGCGCTGGTCAGCCTGGCGGTCAGCCTTCCTTCGTCCAGCGCCAGTTCGATTTCCGCCCGCGCGCCGAGGGCGGCCTCCAGCAGGGCGCGGACGGCTGCCAGGTCGATCCAGGTGCCGTCGACCAGGTGCCACTCCCCGCTCCGGTCGGGCGTCGGCACGCCGTCGACGCCGGGCAGGGCGTCGAGCGGCACGGGCCCGCGGACGGCGGCGGCGAGGACCGCGAGCAGCGCCCGCGCGAACTGGTCGGTCTCGTCCGGGTCCAGCACCTGCGGGCAGCTGATCAGGGCGAAGTCGAGGCTGCCGCTGATCCGCAGGATGGTGAACATCAGCCGGACCGGCAGCTGTGGGGCGGGCAGCCGGATCAGTTCGGGGTCGGCGGCCGCGGCGGGTTGGGCGTCCGCGACGGCGGCGGGGATGGTCAGGCTCAGGTCGTTCACCACGACATGGCGGGGGAAGCGGCTGCCGCGCAGGTGGGCGCAGTCCTCGATGAGCCGCCAGACCTGTTCGGCGTCCAGGGTGCTGTGCCAGTAGGCGCTCAGCGAGGCCGCCTTGGCCCGGCCGATCAGCTGGTCGAGGTCGGCCGCTCCGGTGTCGAGCAGGATCAGGGCGTCCTGCGCCAGGGTGCCGACGTGATCGACCAGGGCGGCGCGCTGACGGTTCGCGGAGAGCGCCGAGAGCGCCAGCCCGGTGC
Source organism: Kitasatospora sp. NPDC098663 (assembly GCF_044760075.1). NCBI lineage: Bacteria > Bacillati > Actinomycetota > Actinomycetes > Kitasatosporales > Streptomycetaceae > Kitasatospora > Kitasatospora sp. NPDC098663. The sequence continues at coordinate 118,161 of NZ_JBIWAP010000024.1, forward strand.
GGCCCGACCGGTGCGCGACGAGCGCGGCGAAGGCGGCGAGCAGGACGACGGACGGGCTCGCGCCGGTGCGGCGGCAGACGGCGGCGAGGTCCTCGGCGGCGCTGCGGGAGCGGACCAGGACGGCGGAGAGGTCGTGCGGGGGGCCGGTGATCCGCGCGTCGGCGAACACCACCTGCGGGCCGGTGGCGAGGCTGCGGGCCCAGTACCGCAGGGCGGCGGCCGACTTGCGGCGGCCCTGCGCGCTCCGTTCCGCGTCCGCGATCCGCAGCGGGGTCGGGGCGGTGACCGGCGGGAGGTCCTTGCCGGCGGCGAGGTCCAGCCAGTCCTGGATCAGCAGCGCGGTGGCGGCGCCGTCGGCCCCCGCGTGGCAGACCACCGCGACCAGCCGCAGCAGTCGCTCGCCGTCCGCGACAAGGGTGAGGCGCAGCCGCGGGGCGGCCGCCAGGTCGAACGGAACGGCGATGTCGGCCCGGCCCAACTCCGTTGCGAGTACGTCCAGTTGTGCGTCGCTGCGGTCGCCCGCCTCGATCACGGTGACGGTGAACCGGCCTTCCGGGTGCACCACCTGGCGCTCCGGGAAGCCGTCCTCGCCGGGGCCGGCGGGGAAGGAGGTGCGCAGCGACTCGTGCCGTTCGACGAGCCGGCGCAGGGCGGCCAGCCCGGCCGACACCGAGGTGCCGTCCGGGACGGGCCAGAGCGAATCCTTGTTGATCTGCTCGGGGGCGTCACGCCCGATGCACCGGATCATGTTGTCCTGGCCGAGCGTGAGCGGCCCCGAATCGACAGTCGAACCCTCGGCCGGGGCCTCGTACCGGACCTCGATCCGCCTACTGGTCTGTGTCTCGCCGTACGGGGTCACGTCGTACGCGCCTTTCGGCTCACCGGGGAAGGGTTCAGCGGGAGTGCGATCGGGACGCTACCAGCGACCTCACTCGCTGGTCCAGACCAATCGTCCACCAAACCGAGGGTTCATCAATTCCTGTGCGAGACAGGAGAGTTGGCATGAACCGAACCATGACTACGGAAGGGTCAACGTGCTCAGCACGCCGAGCCGGCGGTCCAGGTCGGCGACCACGACGGGGCGCCCCCGCGCCCGCCAGGCGGGCAGCTGCTCGGCGAGCTCCGCCCAGGCCCCGGTGAACGGCTGGGCCGCCGATTCCTCGGCACCGGCCAGCCCGGGGCCGAGCACGAGCACCGGGTCGGGCCCCAGCTCGGCGGCCCGGGCCCGCACCGCCGCGTCCGGCAGCTCGACACCGGGCAGCTGCTGGACGGTCATGTCAGGCCCGGGGGCCTCCTCGCAGACCAGCACCACCACGCCGTGCCGCTCCGGCAGCGCCACCGGCGCGGCCGGCTCGTGGTGCAGCGCGGTCTGCTCGGCGAGCACCACGACCGCCCGACGGCAGGATCCGGTGCGGTGGTAGTCGACCGCGAGGCGCAGCGCGGTGAAGGCCGCGGCGACGCCCTGGTCGCAGACCGCGAAGGCGAGCGGCGTGCCCGGACAGGATCGGCTGAGCGCCAGCGAGGACGGCGCACCCGGTCGGACGTCCGGGGTGTCGAAGGCCAGGATCAGCAGGTCGACGGGCTCGTCCTCGGCGAGCGCCTCGCGCAGCAGGTCGGCGGCCAGCTCCTCGTAGGAGTGGCCGACGCCCTCGCGCAGCAGGTCCTCGCGCAGCGGCAGGCCGTAGGGGCGGACGAGGTCGGAGACGAACACCCGCAGGTCCGGGTCGAGCGAGGCCTCCGAGCGGCCGTCGAAGCGCCGCGCGAGCGCCCGGGTGATCCGCAGGCCGTGGTCGGCCACCCGGTCAGTCCTCGGGGATGACGTGTCCGGCGACGTAGTCGGCCAGCTTGGTGACCGAGCGCAGGTCGTCCTCGGTGATCTGCTCGACGTCCACCTGGATGTCGAGCGACTCCTCCAGCTCCAGGATGAGCTCGATGGTGCCGGCGGAGGTGAGGCCGAGGTCGTCGAAGAGGCAGGCGTTCTCGGGGATCTCGGGCAGTTCGCGCTTGAGGACGCGGGGCAGCAGCTCGCCGATTCCGGTGCGGATCCGCTCGCGCAGCTCGGGGTCAGTGGTCTGGACCACAGGTTCTGACATGGGTGTCCCGTCCCGTCGTACGTGGGAGAGTGGTCTGGCGTGGGAAGGATGGACGAAGCCGACGCTTCGTCAGCAGCGGACCGCCATCGCGGAGAAGGTGGCTCCGACACCGGCGGCGGCGATCAGGTAGTGGTCGCCGCGGCGCAGCAGCCCCCGCGTGGTGGCGGTGTGCAGATTGATGAGGCTGTCCGCAGCGAAACTGTGCCCCACCGACAGCACGTTGTCCAGCACCACCTTGTCGAGCGGATAGCCGATCCGGCGCGCTATCATCCGCCACGACGCCTGGTTGACGTTGTGCGGAAGCACCGCGGCCAGGTCGGAGAGGTCCAGACCGGCCTCGTCCAGGGCGGACTCGATCGCCTCCACCATCACGTTCGGGTACTCGCGCTGGTAGCGGGCCAGGAGGTCCGCGTCCTCGGCCAGCCGGCCGTCGAACTCCGGGCGCTGGCGCACCGCGAAGGAGAGCACCCGGTGGCGCTCGCCGTCGGCGCTCACCAGACAGGCGGCCGCGCCCTCGGCGAAGATGCCCGTCTCGGGCACCACCTGGGCGTCCTTGGTGAAGGTCTTCTCGCCCGCCAGGATGAGCGCCAGCGCCCGAGGGTCGGGCTCGGCGGCGAGCAGCCGGCCGGCCAGGTCGATGGCCAGCAGGCCCACCGCGCACGCGTGGTGGGTCACCGTGAAGGCGTTGGCGTGTGCGAGGCCGCGCGGGGCGAGCAGGTCGTGCAGTGGGTTGAGCGGGTAGGGCACCGCCACCGGCATGCTGCGCGCGTGGATCACGAAGCGGACGTCCCGTTCGCGTCCGCGCAGCTCAGGCAGGTTGTCGAGGGCGGAGTCAAGCAGGTCGGGCAGCGTCCCGGACGGGTCCAGACGTAGCTGGTCCAGTCCGTGGAAGCGGCGGAAGAGTCGAAGTTGACGTGGGGTCAGGCCGATCCGCTCACCAACCGCCTCGATGGGCACGGCGTGCGGGGGGAGGTGAACGGCCACTGCCTCCAGTGCTGTCACGCGGGCTAGTATTCCGACGCCCGCCTGGTCGCACAAGTGATCTCGGGCCCTTCACCGTCGCGTTCGCCCCCGAGGCCGCCGAATCCGCCCGCGGAGCCGACGCGTTCACCCCCCGTGCCGTCGAACAGGTGGGAGACCCCTTCGATGTCCGATGCCATTTCTCACACGTCGTCCGACCGTGAACCGCACCACCCCTCCGCGCCGTTGCACCCCGAGCTGGTCGCGCTGCTGGCCGAGGCCGCCGGGGCGCCACCCGGCTGGGCCGACCGGCTGACCCCGGACGCCCGGCTGGACGGCGACCTGCTGCTCGACGAGGGCGAACTGGCCGCACTCGCCGGGCGCCTGCGCGAACGCTTCGGCCCGGCGGCCGACCTGGCCCGGCTGCGCGCCGGGCTGGACCTGGCCGCCCTGGAAGCGCTGACCGTCGCCGACCTGCAGAACCTGATCCCCGAGGAGCGTGCGCGATGACCCGGTTCCTGCTGGTGATGCCCCCGTTGACCGGGCACGTCAATCCCGCGGCGGGCATCGCCGCCGAGTTGACCGCGCGCGGACACGACGTCGCCTGGACCGGCACCGAGTCGGTGCTGCGCCCGCTGCTCGGCCCCGGGGCCCAGGTCCTCGGCACCGGCACCCGGGCGTTCCGGGCGCAGGGCGGGCACGGGCTCGCCGCGCTGCGTTCGCTCTGGGAGGGCTTCATCGTCCCGTACGCGCGGTTCACCGCGAAGCCGCTGGACGCGATCGTGCGGGAGTTCCGGCCGGACGTCCTGCTCGTCGACCAGCACACCCCGGCGGGCGCGCTGGCCGCCCACCGGCACGGCCTGCCGTGGGCGAGCTTCGCGCCCGGGGCGATGGAACTGGGCCGCCCGTACCGGGCACTGCCGCAGGTGGAGGCCTGGATGACCGGCCTGCTGCGCGGGTTGTGGGAGCGCGCCCGACTGCCCGCGCAGGAGTACGTGGACCCGCGCTTCTCCCCCGCCCTGGTGCTGGCGACCACCGGCCCCGCGCTGACCGGTGACGACGCGCCGCCCCCGCATCACGCGCTGGTCGGCCCGGTCCAGTCCGCCCGGCCGGCCGATCCGGACTTCCCGTGGGAGCGGCTGCTGCCCGGGCGCCGGCGGGTGCTGGTCACCATGGGCACGCTGGCCGGCGAGCTGGGCGCGGACTTCCACGCGCGGGCCGCCCGGGCGCTGGAGCTGTGCGGCGACGACGTGCAGCCGGTGTTCGCCGCCCCGCGCGAGCTGCTGCCCGAACTGCCGCCGCAGGCCGTCGCGGTGGACCGGGCGCCGGTGCTGGAGCTGATGGCGCGCGGCGCGCTGGACGCGGTGCTGTGCCACGGCGGGATGAACACCGTCGGCGAGGCCCTGACGCACGGCCTGCCGCTGGTCACCGCACCGATCCGGCACGACCAGCCGTTCGTCGCGGCGCAGGTGGCGGCGGCCGGGGCGGGGCTGCGGGTGCCGTTCGCCCGGGTGACGCCGGAGCGGCTGGCGCAGGCCCTGCGGGCCGTTCTGGACACGGCCGACTACCGGCGCGGCGCGGTTCGGGTCGGCGAGGCGCTGCGCGCGGGCGGCGGGGCGGCCGCTGCCGCGGACCGGCTGGAGGCCCTGGCGGCCCGCACCGGGCGGGACTTCCGGCAGCCGCTGCCGGGGGCCCTGTAGCAGACCGGAAGATCAACGTCCATTGGTCTAGGCCATTGTCTCCGGGCCGGGATTCGTCCTAGGGTGGCGCCCAGCACCGCCTTCGCAGGTGCCGAGCACCGCCTTCCCAGGTGCCGTGGCAGCCCATCCCAGCACGGGAGTTCCGGTTGATCGAGACCACGGGACTGCGCAAGTCCTACCGCAAGAAGACCTCCCGCAAGAGCGGCGGGAACCCCACCGTCGACGCCGTGCGCGGCATCGACCTGTCCGTCGACGCGGGCGAGATCTACGGTTTCCTCGGGCCCAACGGCGCCGGGAAGACCACCACCCTGCGCATGCTGGCCACCCTGATCCGCCCGGACGGCGGTCAGGCCAGCATCGCCGGGGCCGACCTCTTCACCGACCCGGCCGGTGTACGCCGCCGGATCGGCTACGTCGCCCAGGGCGGCGGCACCACCGACACCGTCAGTGCCCGCGAGGAGTTGGTGCTCCAGGCCCGGATGTACGGCGCCGCCAAGGCGCAGGCCGTCCAGGCCGCCGAGGGCGCGCTCAAGGCCTTCGACCTGGCCGACTTCGGCGACCGCCCGTGCGCCACCTACTCCGGCGGCCAGCGCCGCCGGGTGGACATCGCGCTCGGCGTCATCCACGAGCCCCGGGTCCTGTTCCTGGACGAGCCCACGGTCGGGCTGGACCCGGCCAGCCGGGCGTACGTGTGGGAGGAGATCCGCCGACTGCGCACCGAGGGCATGACCGTCGTCGTCACCACGCACTACCTCGACGAGGCCGACGCCCTGTGCGACCGGGTCGCGATCGTCGACCACGGCCAGGTGGTGGCCGAGGGCACGCCCGAGGTGCTCAAGCGCGAGATCTCCGGCGACGTCGTGCTGCTCGGGCTGGAGCCCGGAGAGGGCGTCGCCGAGCGGGCCGCCGAGGTGCTGCGCCCGCAGCCCTACCTGCACCGGCTGGAGTTCAGCGGGGAGGACGGACTGCGGCTCTACCTGGAGGACGGCGCGGCGGCCATCCCGCAGCTGCTGCGCGCGCTGGACGGGGCGGGCGTGACACCCGGCACCGTCCAGCTCCAACGCCCCAGCCTGGACGACGTGTTCCTGGCCCGTACCGGCCGTTCGCTCCAGCAGTCCTGATCCGCCCACTCCTGGGGAGACCATGAAGCTCGCCCGCGACACCTGGCTGGTCTTCCAGCGCCAGGTGCTGCTGATGATCCGCACCCCGATCTGGATCGCCGTCGGGATCATCCAGCCCGTGTTCTACCTGCTGCTGTTCGCCCCGCTGTTGAAGAAGGTGCTCGCCCCCGACGGTGCCAGCAGCTACGCCGACGCCTACCAGGTGTACGTGCCGGGCCTGCTGGCGGTGCTGTGCATCTTCGGCGGGCTGTTCACCGGCTTCAGCCTGCTCGGCGAGCTGAGGGCCGGCATCATCGAGCGCTCCCGGGTGACACCGGTGAGCCGGCTGGCACTGCTGCTCGGGCGGGCGCTGCGGGAGATGGTGGCGCTGCTGGTGCAGGCCGTCCTGATCACCCTGATCGCGCTGCCGTTCGGGCTTCGGGTGAGCCCGCTGAACCTGCTGCTCGCCTACCTGCTGCTCGGGCTGCTGGCGCTGATGACCTCGGCGATCTCCTACGGCATCGCGCTGATGGTGCCGACGGACGCGGCGATGGCACCGGTGGTGAACACCCTCGCACAGCCGATCGCGCTGCTCTCGGGGGTACTGCTGCCGCTCACCCTGGCGCCGCACTGGCTGCAGCAGACCGCCAAGTGGAACCCCTTCTACTGGGCGGTGGAGGGCATGCGCGCGCTGTTCTCCGGCCACCTCGGAGACAGTGCGGTGTGGCAGGGCCTGCTGGTCGTCGTGGTGATGACCGTGCTGTCGGTGTACTGGTCGGCCCGGCTGTTCTCCACCCGGGTGCGCTGAGGCACGACGCACGAGGACGGAACACGTGCACGAGGAGGGGCCCGGCTCACGAGCCGGGCCCCTCCTGCTGTCGCCGGCGCCGCTCAGGAGGCGATGAACGCCGCCAACTTCGCCACACCGTCGATGATCTGAGCCTGCGTCAGCGAGCTGATCGAGAGCCGAAGCCGGTGCTCCCCGCCGCCCGCCGGGTAGAACGGCGCCATCGGCGTCCACAGCACCCCGTACCCGCGGGCACAGCGCTCCATCGCCGCGTCGTCGGCGGCGAACGGGACGGTCAGCACGGCGAAGAAGCCGCCCTCGGGCCGGTTCCAGGACACGCCCGAGCGGCGCCGCTCGGAGGCCGGGAAGTGCCGGTCCAGCTCCCGCAGCAGGGTGTCCATGCCCGCCGCGTAGTGGGCCGTGGCGGCGGCGTTGGCGGCGCGCAGCCGGCAGTCGTGGCGTAGCAGCATGCCGCCGATGACGGCCTGGCTGAGCGCGGGCGTGTTGACCGTCGTCATGCTCTTCAGCTTGGCCAGTTCGTCCGCCAGCAGGGTGCGCCGCCCGCCGGGGCCGGCCACCTCCTGGTCGGCCACGACGTAGCCGAGGCGGGCGCCGGGGAAGCAGGTCTTGGCGAAGGAGCCCAGGTACACCACCTGTCGGCGGCGGTCGAGCGCCTTGAGCGTCGGCCGCTCCCCCGGGTCGCGGGCGAAGAAGCCGTACGGGTTGTCCTCGATGACGAGCAGGCCCTCCTCGGCGGCCGTCTCCAGCAGCCGGGTGCGGGCCGCGACGGGCATGCTGGTGCCCGAGGGGTTGGCGAAGTCCGGGACGACGTAGAGGGCGCGCGGGCGGCGGCCCTCGGCCCGCACGGCCCGGGCGGCGGCGCGCACGGCCTCCGGATCGGGGCCGCCGGCCGGGCCCTCGGCGACGGGGAGGGTCGTCAGGTCGAGCAGCCGGGCGGCGCCGGTCACGCCGACGTAGCAGGGCGAGCTGACCAGCAGGACGTCGTCCGGGCCGGCGCACAGCGCGCGCAGGGTGAGCAGCATGCCCTCCTGGGCGCCGACCGTCAGCACCAGGGACTCGGGGGCCACCGCCAGGCCCTCGTCGTTGGCGAGGGTGCGGGCGACCAGGTCGGCGATGATCCCCTTGGTGGGGCCGTACTGGAACAGCGCGGTGCGCACGGCGTCCCGGTCGAGGCCGCGGGCCGCCAGGTGGGCGAGGTAGGTGTCCAGGTAGGCGGGGACGTCCTCGGGTTCGAAGAAGCCCTCGTAGGGGCGGCCGGGGGCGAAGGAGACGGCGTCGGGGTAGCGGGTGGTGACCTCGTTGAGGAAGGTCATCGCGTCCAGCAGCGGGTCGGCCAGGCTGGCGTGCAGGTCGGCCAGGGGCAGGGGCTCGGGCGCGCTCACCGCAGGGCCTCGCGCAGCCGCTCGGCGGCGTAGCGCTGGGCGTCGGCGGCCGCGTCCAGGGTGCCGGTCATGGCGAAGAAGCCGTGCGGCATGCCGGCGTAGCGGCGGCTCTCCACCGGGACGCCGGCCGCGCGCAGCGCCTCGGCGTACTGCTCGCCCTCGTCGCGCAGCGGGTCGTACTCGGCGGTGATGACGGTCGCGGGCGGCAGTCCGGCCAGGCGGGGAGCGCGCAGCGGGGAGGCGTGCGGGTGGGCGCCGTCGGCGGGGTCGGCCAGGTAGTGGCCCCAGTACCAGTCCACCGAGCGGCGGTTGAAGAGCATCGGGTCGTCGTGCTCGCGCAGCGAGGGGGTGTCGGCGGCATGGTCGGTGTTGGGGTAGACGAGCAGCTGGTGGCGCAGGGCCGGGCCGTTCTCGTCGCGGGCGATCAGGGTGAGGGCGGCGGTGAGGTTGCCGCCGGCGCTGTCGCCGCCGACGGCGAGCCGGCCCGGGTCGACGCCGAGTTCGCCGGCGTGTGCGGCGAGCCAGTACAGCGCGGCGCGGCCGTCGTGGACGGCCGCGGGAAAGGGGTGTTCGGGGGCGAGCCGGTAGCCGACGGAGGCGGTGACGCAGCCGGCCGCGTTGGTCAGCCGGCGGCAGATCGCGTCGCTGGTGTCCGGCGAGCCGAGGGCCCAGCCGCCACCGAACAGGTAGAGCAGGGCCGGCAGTTGACGGCCGGACGGCTCTGGGCGGTAGAGCCGCAGGGCGAGTTCGCCGCCCGGGCCGGGGATGCGGTGCTCCTCGACGGCGGCGACCGGCTCGGGGTTCCCGGCCGCGGCGCGGATGTCGGCGAGGTCGGCGGCGCGGGCCTCGGCCAGGGTGAGGGTGTAGAGCGGCGGCGCACCGCTGCTCGCGCGCCGGGCGCGCAGCGCCTCGGCCTGGGGGTGCAGGGGCATGGGTGGTCCCGTTCGGTACAGATCCGGTGCGGAGGCGTCGGCGGGCGGACTCGGGGTCTGAGGGCTTCGGGGTCCAGGGCTCTGTGAGACCGAGGAGCCGAGGGCCTAGCGGTCGGCTTCGACGTAGACGGTCTCGTCGGTGCGGAACGCGGTGTCGAGGTCGGCGACGTCGGGGCGGGCACCCTGGCGGTAGGCGCAGTGGCGGATCCGCTCGGGTTCGAAGCCGGCGAGGGTGAGGACGTGGCGCAGCTCGTCCAGGTCGTAGATCCACTGGTGCCCGTAGTGGCGGAAGATCTGGTTGACCAGGAAGGCCGGGCGGGCGGGCATCGGCGGGCCGAAGCCGAGGGTGGTGAGGCGGCGGCGGTGCTTGGCGAGGAAGCCGTCCCCGTTGGCGTAGCCGGCCAGGTAGCGGGCGAGGTCCGGGGTGGTGAGGCGCAGCACGCCGCCGGGGCGCAGGACGCGGCGCGCCTCGCGCAGCCAGCGGACCGCGACCGGCATGGTGACGTGTTCGATCAGGTGCTCGGCGTAGACCCAGTCGACGCAGGCGTCGGCGAAGGGCAGCGGCCGGCCGATGTCGAGCTGGGTGAACCAGCGGTCGCCGTCGACCCGGTAGAGGGTGCCGGGTTCGGTGGCGGCGCCGGGGCTGCGCAGGGCGGTGAGGTCGGTGCCGAGCCCTTCCGGGTGGGCCGTCCGGAAGGCGGCGAACTCGATTCCGGTGAGGCCGAGTTCGCGGAACTCTGCGTGGTCGCGGGGCAGCCCGCCGGGGTGCGCTTCGAGCGTGTCGCAGGTGGCGACCTGCTCGCTGAAGGCGTCCAGGCGGGTGGCGAGGCCGTCGGGGTCGTCCCAGTCCCAGCCGGGGAAGGGGTCGTTGCGTTCGGTCGCGGGGGTCGGTTCGGTCATCTGCTGTTCTCCATCCAGTAGGGACAACGTGGTGCAGGTGGTGCGCGGTTCAGCCGACCGGGCAGGGCCAGGGGGCGAGGGCCGTGCGGTCCAGGTCGGCGAGCCGGGGGCGGCCCAACAGGGCCATGGTGTGCTCCAGTTCCTCGCGCAGCAGGTCGAGGACGCGGTGCACGCCGGCCTCGCCCTCGGTGGCGAGGCCCCAGAACACCGGACGGCCGACCAGGACGGCGCGGGCGCCGAGGGCGAGCGCGACGGCGATGTCGGCGCCGGTGCGCACCCCGCCGTCGAGCAGCACCGGCAGGTCGGCGGGTACGGCGTCGACGACCTCGGGCAGTGCGGCCAGGGAGGGCAGTGCGCCGTCGAGTTGACGCCCGCCGTGGTTGGAGACCACGACGGCGTCGGCGCCGTGCTCGGCGGCGAGCCTGGCGTCCTCGGCGGTCAGGATGCCCTTGAGGACCAGCGGCAGCCGGGTGCGGGCGCGCACCCAGTCGAGGTCGGCCCAGGTCAGGGTGGGGTCGAACTGTTCGCGGGCGTGCTCGGCGATGCCCGAGCCGCCGTCCGTCGCGCGGTGGCTGGCCGACATCAGGTCCTGGTCCAGGTTGACGGCGCGGACGGCGGGCGGGATCGCGAAGCCGTTGCGCAGGTCGCGCAGGCGGCGGCCGATCCTGGGGGCGTCCACGGTCAGGACGAGCGCGGAGTAGCCGGCCGCCTCGGCGCGTTCGACCAGGGCGGCGAGCGCGGCGCGTTCGCGCAGCCAGTACAGCTGGAGCCAGAGCGGGCCGGTGGCGGCGGCCGCGATCTCCTCCAGGGTGCGGCTGGCGAACATGCCGGCGACCAGCAGGGCCCCGGCGCGGCCGGCGGCGCGCGCGGTGGCGGTCTCGCCCTCCGGGTCGACCAGCCGGTGGTAGGCCATCGGGGCGATGCCGACCGGCAGGCCGAGCTGCGCGCCCAGCAGCGTGCGCCCGGGCGAGCAGTCGGAGACGTCGACCATCGTGCGCGGGCGCAGTGCATAGCGCGCGAACATTTCCCGGTTCGCCGCCACGGTGCGTTCCGTGCCGCTGCCACCCTCGATGAAGTCCCATATTTCCGGGGAAAGTTGCGCGCGCGCGGCGTGCTCCATCCCGGCCAGCGTGAGTTCTCCCACGGGCGTCCTCGATTCCGGGCGGCCACGCGTGGACCAGCCCCGGTTCGGCAGCGTAGGAGCAACAACCACATTGGTATAGACCTTGATTTGACCAAACGTCTGTGCAATCGTCTGGCAACGGAATTGACCGTTTTGGTTGTGAACGGCGTTCATGTCAAAATCCCCTCACTTGTGTGGAGCGGTGTTGACCGGCATTTCCCCCTCTTCACTTCCGCCTTCCTCGCCGCCGCACGCCGACGCCCCGGACGCCTGGGTCGACCGGCTGTTGCTGGCCGGTCCCGGAGGCGAGGAGTGCCTGCATCTCGGCGGACCACTCGACCGGGACGCCCTGCGCGCCCTGGTCGACGAACAGGCCGCACACCTCGCCGCGGCCGGACTCGGCCCCGGCGGCACCGCCGCGCTACGGCTGCCGCCCTCGGTGGCGTTCGTCACGGTGCTGCTGGCGTGCTGGCGGCTCGGCGCCCAAGTGGCCCTGCTGGACCACCGTTTGACGGACCACGAGGTCGACGCGGCGGTGGCGCGGCTGGCTCCGCAGGTCCTGGTAGGCTCCGCCCACCGGCCCGCGGCGGCCCTGCGCGGCTTCTCCGAGGTCGAGCCGGTGGCCGTCCGGCTGCCGGACGGGCTCCCGGCCCGCACCGGGCACGCGCTGATCCAGCTCAGCTCCGGATCCACCGGCCCGGCCAAGGTCATCGCCCGCACGGCCTCCGACCTGATCCGCGAACTCGACTGCTACCACCGGCTGGTGGAGTTCCCCGGCGAGGGCGAGCGGGTCGTCCTGCTGTCCTCCGTGGTGCACGTGCTCGGCCTGGTCGGCGGACTGCTCAACAGCCTGCACGCCCGGGTCGCGCTCACCGTGCCCGAGCGGATGACGGCGGCGGGCATCCTCGCCGCGGTCGCCGCCGGCGACCGGCCGACCACCGTCATCGGGGTGCCCTTCCACGCCGAACTGCTGGCCGGCGCCGTCACTCCCCCGGCGCTGCCGGGGCTGCGGCGGATGATCGTGGCCGGCGAACTGGTCCGCCCGGGCCTGCCCGCGCTGTTCGCCGACCGCTACGGCGTCCCGCTCGGCACCATGTACGGCATGACCGAGACCGGAGTCATCGCCACCGACCTGTCCGGCACGCTCCACCCGGCCAAGCAGCCCGTCCACGGGATGCGGCTGCGGCTGGTCGCGGGCGAGCTGCGGATCGGCGCGGAGTCCTCGCCCTACCCGGGGCTGGACGACCCGACCCGCTGGTCGGACGGCTGGCTGCACACCCGCGACGCGGCCGAACTCGACCCGGCCACCGGCCTGGTCACCGTCCTCGGCCGCCTGGACTCGCAGGTCTCGATCGGCGGCCTCAAGGTCGACCTCACCGAGGTCGAGCAGACGCTCACCTCGCTGCCCGAGGTCCGCGAGGCCGTCGTGGTCTTCGAGGACGGCGCGATCGAGGCCTACCTCGCCACCGAACCCGACGCCGACCTCGCCCTCGTCCAGGACGGGCTGGCCCGCCGGCTCGCCGCCTACAAGCGGCCGCGACGGCTCGCCCTGCTGCCCCGACTCCCCCGTACCGCCACCGGAAAACTCCTGCGCGACCCGGCCGCCCTGCGCACCACCGCCACGGCCGCCGCGCTCTGATCCACCGCACGCACCCCGACAAGGAGCCACACCATGCAGGACCGCGTCCGCGAGTTCGTCCTCGCCTCGCTCACCGAGATGCAGTACGACGTCTCCGAGGTCACCGGGGACACCGACCTCGGCCCGGCCGGGCTGGACCTCGAATCGCTCGCACTGGCCGAGCTGTCGGTGCAGGTCGAGGACGAGTTCGGAATCAAGTTCGACCTCGACGAGATGGAGACCACCGCGCTGATGACGCTCGACGAGTTCACCGCCGACGTCGTCAAGCGGATCGCCGCCACCACCGCCACTGCCACCGCCGGCAGCCCGGCGTGAGCGGCTCCGCCCTCCCCGACCGGGCCGAGGTCCGCGCGATGCTGGCGGCGTTCGGGCAGCGCGCCGCCGACACCGTGCCCGACGACCTCGGATCGCTCGAACTCACCTGGCTCATAGCCGAGTTCGAGCAGCGCTACGGCATCCAGGTCGACCTCGACGACGACCGCTTCGGCGCCGTCCGGACGGTCGACGACGCCACCGAACTGCTGCGTTCGGCCGTCCTGGCCGAACGTGTGGGCGCCCGGCCGTGACCACCGGCGCGCCCTCCGCGCACCGGCCGCGCGGCCGGCCGGTGGTCACCGGGCTCGGCGTGCTCAGCGCCGCCGGGCGCGGACTCGGCCCGCTGACCGAGGCCGCCGCCCACGGTAAGACCGCCTTCGGCCCCGTCACCCGCTTCGACGTGAGCGCCCGCCGCACCACCCGGGCCGCCCTGCTGCCCGACGACGTGCCGCTCGCACACACCTTCCCGCTGGCCCGCGCGGTGCTCGACGCCGTCGGCCAGGCCTGCCGCCAGGCCGGACTGACCGCCGCCGACGGCGCGGACACGCCCGTCCTGCTCGCCCTGCACAGCGACGAACGGACCAGGGGCACCGCCGACGCGGTGGCCGCCGGCGTCCGCGCCGCCTGGGGCACCGGGGGCGTCACCCGGGTGTACACCGGCGCCTGCGTGGCAGCCGCGACCGCCGTCGCGGACGCCGCGGCGCTGGTCGCCACCGGGCGGCACGAACGGGTCCTGGTCGCGGCCGGGCACCTGGTCGAGCCGGGCGTGTTCGCCGTCTTCGACGCCGGCCGCGCGCTGGCCCGGGACGGCGAGCTGCGCCCGTTCAGCACCGGCCGCACGGGCACCCTGCTCGGCGACGCGGCCGCGGCCGTGCTGGTCGAGGCCGCCCCGGCCGCCGAACGGCGCGGCGCCGCCGCCCTCGCCCGGCTGGCCGGCTGGGGCCGGGCCGGGGACGCCCACCACGTGTGCCGCCCCGAACCGGACGGCGCCGGAGTCGCCCGGGCCGTCGAGGCCGCGCTCACCCGCGCCGGCGTCGCCCCGGCCGAGGTCGGCTACGTCAACGCCAACGGCACCGGCTCCACCCTCGCCGACCAAGCCGAGGCGAGCGCGCTGCACCGGGTCTTCGGCGCGCACGCCGCCGAACTCCCGGTCAGCTCCAGCAAATCCGTCCACGGGCACGCCCTGGAAGCCTCCGCCCTGCTCGAACTCGCCGTAACCATCGGCGCGTTGGGCAACGGCCTGCTCCCGGTCAACGCCGGCTGGCTCGGTCCGGACCCGGACGTCGGCCTGGACCTCGTCCTGGACGGCCCCCGCGCCGCCCGCCCCCGCTACGCACTCAGCCTCAACTCCGCCTTCGGCGGCGCCAACACCGCCCTGCTGGTGGCTCCCGCATGACCGGCCACCGGCACCCGCCCGCCGTCCGACGGCGCCGACCCCGTACCCCGGCACCCACACCATGACCACCGACGCCACAGACCCCGACGCCACAGACCCCGACTCCGCAGACCCGGACGCCACGAGCTCGGGCGCCGCACCCACCCCGGCCGCCGCCCGGCTGCGGGTCCTCGCCGAGGCCCGCCGACCCGACCCCGGCTCGGCCGACCCCGACCTGGCCGGCCCGCCGCCACCGCTACCCGGCTTCGCCACCTCCGGCTTCAACCCGCTGGTCGCCGACACCGCCGACCGCTGCCTGCGCGCCCACCACGGCGCCCCGCCCGCCCCCGGACGGACCGCACTGCTACTGGCCAGCGCCGGCGGCGACCGCGCCACCGCGCGGGCCATCGACCAGAGCGCCGAACCCGGACGGCGCCCCGCGCCCCTGCTGTTCTTCCAGTCCAACCCCAACGCCGTCCTCGGGCACATCGCCGCCCGCTGGGGCCTGACCGGCCCCGTCGTGGCGATCAGCCCGGCCCACGCCGTCCCCGGGCAGGTGCCCGCGGACGCGCTCGACCTCGCGGCGCTGCTCCTCGCGGACGGCGACGCCGACCAGGTGCTGGTCATCGCCGCCGAACCGGGCGACGACCGACCGGGCGAGGCCGCCGGACACGCGGTGGCCGTCCTGGTCACCGGCTGACGCCCTGGTCACCGGCTGACGTCCCGGTCACCGGCCGAGTCACCGCCTCGGTCACCGGCTGAACCGTCCGGCCACCGCCGCCCGTACCCATGAACGAGGCCCGACGACTGAAGCAGCCGCACCCGGCAGACCAGCACCCGGCCCCGTCACCCACCCAGGCCCCGTCGCACCCGCCGACAGCCCACCGACACCCTTCGCCGCCCGCGCGGCCGCCCGACCCACGCCAACCGATCAGCCGCCCGGGCCGTCTCCGGCCCCGAGGGAGGGATCCACCCCGTGACCATCCGCAGTGTCCGCAGCCTGATCGCGGACGACCCCGACGTGGGCGCCGGCAACGTCCTGACCGCCCGGCTCGCACTCGGCCTCGGCCTCGACGAACCGCTGCTGACCTTCGACACCCCGGTGGACGACCACCCCGCCTGGCAGCCGCTCACCCTGCGCGAGCTCGACCGCGCCGTCCGGGCCCGCGCCGCCGCCCTGCACGCCCTCGGCATCACCCGGCGCGACCCGGTGGTGGTCTTCGCGAGCGACGCCGCCGACCACGTGCTCGCCTTCCTCGCCCTGACCCGGCTCGGCGCCATCCCCGCGCTGCTCAACCCCAACGTGGACGGCGAGCGGGCCGCCCGCTACATCGCCCGCCTCGGCGCCGTCGGGGTCCTCGCCGACCCGGCCCACCTGGCCGCGCTGGCCGGCCACGACCCCGGCGCGCCGCTGCTGCCCGAGATCTCCACCCTCGGCGCGGGCGACCCGGACACCGCCCCCGAGCCGTACCGGCACTGGTCCGGCGACCCGGTGGCGATCACCCACTCCTCCGGCACCACCGGAATGCCCAAGGCCGTCGTCCACTCGCACGCGAGCCTGTACGCGGCGATCCGCCACCGGCTGCGGCTGCCCCGCCCGCAGGGCCAGGACCGGATGCTCAGCGCACTGCCCGCGCCGCATGCCGCCACCCTGATCGCGCTCAACCTGGCGCTCAGCTCGCACACCGAACTCGCCGTGCTGTCCCGGCAGTCCGGCGCCGGCGTGCTGGACGCGATCGAGCAGTGGCGGCCCACCGGGGTGATCGGCTTCGCCGCCACCTGGGCCGAACTCGCCCACCACGACCTCGCCGCCCGGGACCTCGCCACCGTCGCCCTGTGGTGGAACACCGGCGACTGCGCGCACGAGGTGCACATCCGCCGCCTGATCGCCGCCGGCAGCCGGGAGTCCGTCACCCGCGCGGGCCGCACCCGGACGCCGGGCTCGCTGTTCGTCGACGGCCTGGGCTCCACCGAGATGGGCCACTCGCACTTCTTCATCACCCACGGCCCCGGCACCGAGCGCTACGGGCGCTGCGTCGGGCGCCCGCACGCCTTCGTCGACTGCGAGGTGGTCGGCCCGGACGGCGAGCCGCTCGGCCCCGGCGAGGTCGGCGAACTCGCCACCTCCTCACCGACCCTGGCACTCGGCTACTGGAACGACTCGGCCACCACCTTCCGCACCCGGATCCGCGGCCGCTTCCTCACCGGCGACCTGATGTACCGGGACGAGGAGGGCTACTACTACCACGTCGACCGGGCCGTCGACTCGGTCGAACTCGGCGACGGCAAGCGGCTGTTCACCGCCATGTCGGAGGAGCGGGTGCTGGCCGCCCGCCCGGACGTGGCGGACTGCACGGTGGTCGCCGTGCGGGACGGCGAGCGCGTGGTCACCGACGTGCTGCTGATCCTCGCCGCCGACGCCGACCCGACCGCCGACCGGACCAAGGACGTCATCGCCGCCCTGGACGAGGCCGCCGCCGCGACCGTGCGCCAGGTCCTGGTCGTCTCCGGGGACGACATCCCCCTCGGCCCCACCGGCAAGGTCCGCAAGGTGCTGCTGCGCCAGCGCTACCTCGACGCCGCGGCCGGTGCCCGATGACCCGCCGCGAGGGCGCCGTCGTCACCGGCCTCGGCCTGGTCTCGCCGCTCGGCCGCAAGCCCGCCGAGGTGTTCGACGCGCTCAACGCCGGGCGCTCCGGACTGACCGCCGTCCCCGAGGGCCACGCGGCGCACGGCTGGCTGCCCGCCGCCGGGATCGCCCCCGCCGTGGACGGCCGCGAGGTGCTGCCGCCCACCGAAACCCGCTGCGTGGACCGCTTCGTGCTGCTCGCCCTGGCCGCCGCCGACGACGCGCTCGCCGACGCCGGCCTGGTCGTCGGCCGGGACGCCGACCCGCACCGCACCGCCGTGGTGCTGGCCACCGGCGGCGGCGGACTGGAGACCTTCGAGCAGCAGTCGCACCGCCGGCTGGAACGCGGCCGCCCCGGCGTCAGCCCGTACCTGCTGCCGGGCATGCTCTCCAACATGGCCACCGCCCGGATCGCCATCAAACACGGCATCCGCGGCTACAGTTCGGCCGTGGTGACGGCCTGCGCGGCCGGTGCCCAGGCCGTCGCCGAGGGGCTGCGGCTGATCCGCTCCGGCGACGCGGACGTGGTGGTGTGCGGCGGCACCGAGTCCTCGCTGCACCCGACCATCGCCGCCGCCTTCACCAACGCCCGTGCGCTCGCCCAGGGTTGGGAGGATCCGGAGCAGGCCAGCCGGCCCTTCGACACCCGCCGCAACGGCTTCGTGCTCGGCGAGGGCAGCGCCGTCCTCGTCCTGGAACGCGCCGACCACGCCGACGCCCGCGGCGCCGCCGGGTACGCGGACGTCATCGGCTGGGGCGCCTCCACCGACGCCCACCACCCGACCATGCCCCGCGCCGACGGCTCCGGAGCCGCCGACGCGATGCGCTCCGCGCTCGCCAACGCCGGCCTGGCGCCAGGCGACATCGACTACGTGAACGCCCACGGCACCGGCACCAAGCTCGGTGACGTGGCCGAGACCGCCGCCCTGCACGCCGTCTTCGGCGCGCACCCGCCCGCGGTCAGTTCCACCAAGGGTGCCACCGGCCATCTCCTCGGCGCCGCAGGCGCGTTGGAGGCGGCGGTGACCGCCCTGGCGGTGGCGAGGGGGACGCTGCCGCCGACACTCAACCTGACCGACCCCGACCCGGCCTGCGACCTGGACCACGTCCGGGGCGGGGCCCGATCCGCACCGGTGCGCGCCGCGCTGAGCAACGCCTTCGCCTTCGGCGGCCACAACCTCAGCCTGATCCTCGGCCCGGCGTCCACCCGGGCCGCCAAGTAGCGCGCCGATCCACGCCCTTCCATCCCTCCGGGGGAGATCCCGTTGTCCATCCAGTCCATCACCCACGTCGAGTTCCACTGCGCGGACGCCGACAAGACCGCGGCCGGGCTCTGCGCCGACTTCGACTTCACCGCCGACGCCCCGGAGACCGCACCGGACGGCGCCCGCACCATCCGGCTGCGCCAGGGCTCGATCCGGATGCACCTGGCCTCCGCCGCCGACCCCGACCACCCGGTGGCCGGCTTCGTCGCCCGGCACGGAGACGGCGTCGCCGCCCTCGCCCTCGCCTGCACCGACCCGCAGGCCGCGCTGGAGCGCGCCGAGCGGCACGGCGCCCGCGTGCTGGACCGGGACGGCGGGCTGATCGCCGGCTTCGGCGACACCGCCCTGAGGTTCGTGCCGCTGCCCACGGCCGAACCCGCCGACGAACCGGGCCTGCTGGACGCCCTGGACCACGTCGCGATCTGCGTCCCGGCCGGCGAACTCGCCGACGCCGTAAAGTTCTGCGAGGCCGCGCTCGGCTTCCACCGGATCTTCGGCGAGTACATCGAGGTCGGCCGGCAGGCCATGGACTCCAGCGTGGTGCAGAGCGCCTCCGGCGAGGTCACCTTCACCCTGATCGAGCCGGACACCACCCGGCGGCCCGGCCAGATAGACGAGTTCCTCGCCTCCCACGACGGCGCCGGAGTGCAGCACCTGGCCTTCCGCACCGGCGACATCGCCACCGCCGTCCGGACCGCCCGGGCCAACGGCGTGGAGTTCCTGAGCACCCCGGGCGCCTACTTCGACGCCCTGGCCGAGCGGTTCGGCGAGACGGCCATCCCGGTGGAGACCCTGCGCGATCTGCACGTCCTCGTCGACCAGGACCACGGCGGCCAGCTGTTCCAGATCTTCGTCCGCTCCACCCACCCGCGGCGGACGTACTTCCTGGAGCTGATCGAGCGCCAGGGCGCCGGCACCTTCGGCACCGCGAACATCAAGGCCCTGTACGAGGCCGTCGAGCGGCAGAGCTCCGACGCCGCCGTCTGACCGCCGCCCACACCTCAAGAAGGGGCACACCCCATGACCACCGCCGTCGAGTTCCGCCTCAGCGAGGCCGAACACGCCCTGCTGCCCACGCCCGAGGAGGTGGCCCACTACCGCGAGCACGGCTGGTACCTGTCCCGGAAGCTGTTCAGCGACGAGGAACTGGACACCCTCCAGGCCGCCACCGAGCACTACTACGGCGGCCACCGCGACCGCGAACTGCCCGCCCGCCCGCCGCGCCTGGCCGCCTGGGACCCCTCGCAGGGCCCGATCCAGCGGCACAACGACTACGTGCACTACGAGAGCGACGCCATCGGCGCGATCCTGCGCAAGCCGCTGATCGGCGCGGTCGCCGCCCTGCTGGCCGGCGCCGAGGAGATCCGGGTGTTCCAGGCCACCCTGATCTACAAGCCGCCGGTGCCCGGGGAGCCGAGCAACCAGGTGCCCTGGCACTTCGACAAGCACTACTGGCAGACCTCCACCTCGGAGGAGATGCTCACCGCGTTCATCCCGTTCCACGACTGCCGCGAGGAGAACGGCACCATCACCATGGTGGACGGCAGCCACCGCTGGCGGGAGCTGGACTCCGGCGAGGACTCCACCCGCCACTTCGCCGACCGCGACCGCACCGAACTCGACGACATCCTGGCCGCCAACGCCGCCCACAACGGGCAGCAGGTGCGCACCGTCCCGATGCACATCCCGCGCGGCCACATGTCCTTCCACCACTGCCGCACCTACCACGGCAGCGGCCCCAACCTGGCCTCCTTCCCGCGCCGGGCCGTCTCGCTGCACCTCCAGGACGGCGCCAACGAGTACCGCCACCACACCCGGGCGGACGGCGGCCCGGTGGTGTACAACCACGACGTGCTGGTGCGCCGCACCGCCGACGGCCGGCCCGACTACGCCGACCCGCAGTTCTGCCCGACCATCTGGCGAGGGGCGCGGTGACGGCTTTCCCGGCGGCCCCGCCCCCCGGCACCGCTGCTCCCGGCACCGCTGCTCCCGGCACCACGGCTCCCGGCACCGCTGCTCCCGGCACCACGGCTCCCGGCACCGCGCCGCTGGACACGCCCGCCGAGCGCTACCGGATGCTGCGGCTGATCCGCGGCTTCGAGGAGTTGGCGCTCGGCCTGGTGAAGGCCGGCGCGATCCCCGGCGGCATCCACCCGTACATCGGCCAGGAGGCCGTCGCGGTCGGCGTCTGCTCGGCGCTCGGCCCCGCCGACCGGCTCACCAGCACCCACCGCGGCCACGGCCACGTGCTCGCCCGGGGCGCCGCACCGCACCGGCTGCTCGCCGAACTCGCCGGCCGCGTCGACGGGTTGAACGGCGGCCGGGGCGGCTCGATGCACGCCGCCGACCTCTCGCTGGGCATCCTCGGCGCCAACGGCATCGTCGGCGCCGGCGCCCCGATCGCGGTCGGCGCCGCCTGGGCCGCCCGCCAGGCCGGGGACGGCCGGGTGGCCGTGGCCTTCTTCGGCGACGGCGCGCTCAACCAGGGCGTGCTGCTGGAGTCGTTCAACCTCGCCGCGATGTGGCGGCTTCCGGTGGTGTTCGTCTGCGAGAACAACGGCTACGCCACCACCCTGCCCGCCGCCACCGCGGTCGCGGGCAGCGCGACCGGGCGGGCGGCCGCCTTCGGCATCCCCGCCGAGGAGGTGGACGGCATGGACACCGAGGCCGTCCGCGCCGCCGCCCTGCGCGCGGTGGAGCGGGCCCGCTCCGGCGGCGGCCCCGGCTTCCTGGAATGCCGCACCTACCGCTACGAGGGCCACCACACCATGGAACGCCGGATGAAGCTGCACTACCGCACCCCCGAGGAGGTCGAGGCCTGGCGCGCCCGCGACCCGCTCCCCCGGGCCGCCGCCCAGCTGGAGCAGCCGGCCGTCGCCGAACTCGACGACGCGGTGGCCCGCCAGCTCGCCGCCGCCGAGGAGTTCGCCCTCGCCTCCGAACACCCCGACCCGGCGGGCGCGTTGGACCACCTGTACGCCGACGGCCTGCGGCCCCGGGCCGGGGCGGTGGCATGACCAGGCTCTCGTACACCAAGGCCCTCAACCGGGCGATCGCCGACGAACTCGCCGACGACCCGGCGGTCTGCGTCTTCGGCGAGGACATCGGCGCCGGGATGGCCGGCCCGACGCTCGGCCTGCTGGACCGCTTCGGGCCCGAGCGGATCGTCGACACCCCGCTGTCCGAGCAGGCCTTCACCGCGATGGCGATCGGCGCGGCGCTCACCGGGCGGCGCCCGGTGCTGGAGTTCCAGATCCCCTCGCTGCTGTTCCTGGTCTTCGAGCAACTCGTCAACCAGGCACACAAGTTCTCGCTGATGACCGGCGGGCAGGCGAGCGTCCCGCTGACCTGCCTGGTGCCCGGGTCCGGCTCCCGGGACGGCTGGGCCGGGCAGCACTCCGACCACCCGTACAGCCTGTTCGCGCACGCCGGGGTGAAGACCGTGGTGCCCGCCACCCCGACCGACGCCTACGGGCTGCTGCGCTCGGCGATCCGCGACCCGGACCCGGTCGTGGTGTTCGCGCCCGCCGCCGCCCTCCCGGTGCGCGAGACCGTCACCTGGGACCTCGCGCCGATCCCGCTCGGCCGGGCCCGGATCCACCGCCCCGGCACCGACGTCACCGTGGTCGCCGTCGGACACCTGGTGCACGACGCGCTCGCCGTGGCGGACGAGGTCGCCGAGGACATCTCGGTCGAAGTCCTCGACCCCCGCACGCTGTACCCCCTGGATTGGGCCGCGCTCGCAGCCTCGCTGGAACGCACCGGCCGGCTGGTCGTCTTCGACGACTCCAACCGCAGCTGCGGCTTCGCCGCGGAGGTGCTGGCCACCGCCTCCGAGGAGATGCGCCTGATCGCCCCGCCCCGCCGGGTCACCCGCCCCGACGGCGCCGTCCTGCCGTTCGCCCCCGCCCTCGACCGCGCCCTCCAGCCCGGCCGCGAACAGCTGCGCCACGCCCTGCACGCCGTCCTCAAGCATCCCTGAGACCCCTGACCCCTGAGACCCCTGAGCAGAAGGAGCCGCCTTGTCCACCAACCGCTACCACTGGGACCGTTCGCACCCCGGCCTGACCAGCCTCCAGCAGGCCATCGACCCGCTGCGCCGCGAGGTGGTCGGCCACGGCGTGTACGGCGGGCTGACCAGCATCGGGCGCGTCCGCACCTTCCTGGACAGCCACGTCTTCGCGGTCTGGGACTTCATGTCGCTGCTGAAGAGCCTGCAGCGCGACCTCACCAGCGTCGAGGTCCCGTGGGTCCCGAGCGGGCCGACCGCCAGCCGCCGGCTGATCAACGAGATCGTGCTGGTCGAGGAGAGCGACGAACTCGGGGAGGGCTACACCAGCCACTTCGAGCTGTACGTCGAGGGCATGCGGCAGGCCGGCGCCGACCCGGGCCCGGTGGAGGAGTTCCTGGGGCTGCTGGGCACCGGCACCGCCGTCCCGCAGGCGCTGAAGGCCGCCGCGGTACCGCAGGCCGCCGTCGACTTCACCGGCACCACCTGGTCGATCATCGAGAACGCGCCGGTGCACTGCCGGGCCGCCGCCTTCGCCTTCGGCCGCGAGGACCTGATCCCGGACATGTTCGCCCAGGTGGTCGGCATCGACGACCCGGACGGCGTGCTCACCGTCTTCAAGGACTACCTGGCCCGGCACATCGAGGTGGACGGCGAGCAGCACACCCCGATGGCGATGCAGATGCTGATCGACCTGTGCGGCGACGACCAGGCCAAGTGGGACGAGTGCGCCGAGACCGTCCGCACCGCGCTGAGCGCCCGGGTGCAGCTGTGGACGGCGATCGAGGCCGCCTTCGCGTAGCCCGGCCGAGCGCGGCTCACCCCGCGCGTCACGCCCCACGCGGCGCGGTACGGCTCAGATCACCTTCGGGACGGCGGCGGCCGAAGCGGGCAGTTCGTCCGCCGCCGTCCGGAAGCGGTGCAGCGCGGCCCGGCCCTCCGCCCCCCGCACCCGGGCGGCGAGCCGGGCCGGCAGCACCACGGTGGTCAGGTATCCGGCGCCGCCGAACCCCTCGACCGTCCAACTCACCCAGGGCAGCGGATAGTTGGCGGCCGGGCTGAAGAACACCGGCCGGTGCCCCTGGAAGCTCACCCGATAGGCCCCGAACCGGCTCCAGTTCGAGAAACTGAACCGGCGCTGCTGCGGGTCGAAGCCCAGCGGCACGCAGTCCCGCAGCCGGGAGCGGCCGAGCGAGGCCAGGAAGCCGAGATTGGAACGCAGGTTGAGGTGGGCGGCCGGGAACTCCTCGACCGCCGCCCGCAGCGCGCCCGCGAGCGCCGCCGGGCCGTCCTCGGGCCGGTGCGACACGTGGACGTCGCCCAGCAGGTTGCCCACCAGGGCGGGCGAGAGTCCGAGCCAGCGCCGGGCGTTGACCGGTACGGTCAGCCAGCGCTCCTCCTTGTCGCCGTCCAACTCCCTGATGGCGCTGACCACATGGGCGCAGAGCACGTCACCGGAGGAGAGCCGGCGGCCGGCCGTCGCGCTGAACTCCGCGCGCATCCGCTCGACTTCGGCGTCCCCGAAGTAGATCTGGACGGTCCGGTTGGCCCGCGGACCGACCGACACCTCACGGGCCAGCAGCTGCGCCTGCGCCGTCGAGGGCACCCGGAAGCCGGGCCGTCCGCAGTCCTCGGCCGGGAGCACCCGGTCCAGCAACTCATCCTGGTCCTCGACCAGTTCGGCCTCCGGCAGCTCCTCGTCCTCGACCGCCGCCGACCAGATCCGCAGCAGCAGCATGAAGCTGTGCAGATCGCCGATCGCGTGGTGCCAGGAGCAGCCCAGCACCGTCCCGCCGTCTCCGGTGCGGGTGACCCGGACGGTGAGCAGCGGGACACCGCCGCCGCGCGCGGCCGGAGCGTCCACCGGATCGACCAGTTCGGAGCCGGCGGCCGTCACCCGGCCCATCGCCTCGGCGAGCGTGCCGTCCACGGTGTAGACGTCCAGCGGGACGCCGGAGTCGTCGCAGACCGCTTCGAGGGCGCCTCCCCCGCCGGTGCGCAGCCGCCCGGCGAACACCGGCACCCGGTCGAGCGCGCGGGCCAGTCCGGCAGCCAGCCGGTCCTCGTCCAGCGCCTGGTCGAAGTAGAGCACGACCGAGACGGCGAGATCCGCCAGCATGGTGTCCATCAGGCCGCAGTGCAGCACGGTTCCTGGGGCGCGGCCGGCCCTGACAGTCCGGGATCTTCGCAACACCGGCCAACTACTCATGCGTTCCGTCCCCGATTGTTCTGCGGGTGGCGAGCGGGCACGCCGAACGATAGTGCCGCGCCGTCACAGTGGTCCAGTCCAATCCCAGGATCCGGAAAGGCCGCTGGACTGCTGCGGCGATAGAATGCCCAGCATGGGAGAGCGCCCGGGCGCACCCACCGCGCCGCCCCTCGTCCTGGTCACCGACACCGGGTCGCTGCTGATCGACCCGGCCCTGGCCTACCACCTCGGCCGCGACCCGACCAGCGAGGTCGTCCTGGACGACCCCCGGGTCTCCTGGCACCACGCCGTGCTGCGGGCCACCGACGGGCACTGGCTGCTGGAGGACGCCGGCAGCACCAACGGCACCTACGACCAGGGCCGCCGGGTCGAGCGCGAGGACATCGGCCCCGGCACCCGGCTGCGCTTCGGCGACCCGGCCGACGGCCCGTCCGCGACCTTCGCCGGCCTGCCCCGCCACGACCCCGGCGAGCGGCCCTCCCTGCTCGCCCCGCGGGCCTCCGGCACCTTCCGCAGCCCCAGCTCGGTGCTCCAGCTGCCCGGCCGCACGGTCCGGATCGGCCGCTCGCACGACAACGACCTGGTCCTGGACGACCTGGTGGTCTCCCGCCACCACGCCGAACTGCGCGAACTGCCCGACGGCGGGCACGAGATCGTCGACCTGGACAGCCACAACGGCACGTACCACAACGGCCGCCCGGTGCAGCGGGCACCGGTCGGCCCGGCCGACATCGTCGGCATCGGCCACTCCGCGCTCTGCCTCGCCGACGACCACCTGGTCGAGTACACCGACACCGGCGAGATCTCCCTGGACGTGCGGCACCTGGTGGTCCGGGTCGGCTCCGACCACCGGGTGCTGCTGGACGACGTGAGCTTCCCGCTCGCCGAGAAGGCGCTGCTGGCGGTGGCCGGCCCGAGCGGCGCCGGCAAGTCCACCCTGCTCAACGCGCTGACCGGGCTGCGCCCCGCCGACGAGGGCACCGTGCTGTACGACGGGCGCGACCTCTACCGCGACTACGCCGAACTGCGCCGCCGGATCGGCCTGGTGCCGCAGGACGACATCCTGCACACCCAGCTCACCGTCCGCCGCGCGCTCGGCTACGCCGCCGAACTGCGCTTCCCCGGCGACACCGCGAAGCACGAGCGGGAGGCCCGGGTCGTCGAGGTGGTCCACGAGCTGGGCCTGGCCGGCCGGGCCGACCAGGTGATCGGCAGCCTCTCCGGCGGCCAGCGCAAGCGGGTCAGCGTCGCGCTGGAGCTGCTCACCAAGCCCTCGCTGCTGTTCCTCGACGAGCCGACCTCCGGTCTGGATCCGGGCATGGAGCGCTCGGTGATGCACATGCTGCGCGGACTGGCCGACGACGGCCGGACGGTGGTCGTGGTGACCCACAGCGTGCTGAGCCTGAACGTGTGCGACCGCCTGCTGGTGCTCGCCCCCGGCGGCCGGACGGCCTACTACGGCCCGCCGGGCGAGGCGCTGGCGTTCTTCGGCTTCGCGGAGTGGCCGGAGGCCTTCGAGGCCTTCGAGAACGAGGACCATCGGGCCTGGCAGCGCCGCTTCCGCAGCTCCCCGCAGTACGAGCGGTACGTCGCCGCCGAGGCGGTGTCCCTGACGCCGGCCGTGGCACCGGCCGCGACACCGGGAGCACCGGAGGCGGCGGGAGCACCGGAGGCGGCGGGGCCGGCGCGGGCACCGGCGGCCGGGCGGGACCCGATCGGCTGGGAGAAGCCGCAGGGCTGGTTCTCCCAGCTGGGCACCCTGGTGCGCCGGTACACCGCGGTGCTCGCCGCCGACCGGCTGTTCCTGACCATCATGGTGGCGCTGCCCTTCGTGATCGGCCTGATGTGCCGGGTGATGGCCGGCTCCCGGCTCACCCCGGACAACGCCGTGAACTGCCTGCTCACGCTGTGCATCGGCGGCCTGCTGACCGGCGCCGCCAACTCGGTGCGCGAGGTGGTCAAGGAACGGGCGATCTACCGCCGCGAGCGCGTGGTCGGACTGTCCAGATCGGCGTACCTGGTCTCCAAGGTGGTGGTGCTCGGCACGGTCACGGCCGCCCAGGCCGTCGTGCTGACCGTGGTCGGCCTGGCTGGGGTGGACCTCTCCTGGGCGGTGCCGACCGGGGTGGTGATGCCGCAGCTGCCCGAACTGATCATCGCGGTCGCGCTGCTGGCGTTCTCGGCGATGATGCTCGGTCTGGTGGTCTCGGCGATCGTGGACAAGGAGGAGGCCACCATGCCGCTGCTGGTGCTCCTCTCGGTGGTGCAGATCGTCTTCAGCGGCCTGATGCTCAAGCTGCACGGCGTCCCCGGGCTGGAGCAGTTCGCCTGGCTGATCCCGTCCCGCTGGGGCATGGCCGCGATGGCCCGCACCGTCGAGCTGCACGGCATCTTCCCGAGCGCGATCACCGCCGACCCGATGTTCCGCCACGAGCGCGCCGGCTGGCTGTTCGACATCGCGGTGCTGCCCGGCCTCTCGGTCGCGTACGGGCTGCTGGTGCTGGTCCTGCTGCGGCGGCACGAACCCGCGATCATGCGGCGATGAGTCCTGGACAGCGGCCCCGGGCCCCGGCCGACCACCGCCGGTAGAGTGGGAACCGACCTGTGGTGCGAGTCCCATCGCGATGACCGCGCGCAGCCGCGGGCTCGCGCGGCGGAGGAAATGTAGCCGCCCATGGACGAGTTCGCGTTCCGCCCCACCCACGTCGCCCCACCGGCCGGGATGGCCACCTGGGCGGCCCCGGACCCGGCCCGGCCCGCCACCCGGCTGGACGCGCTGCTGCCGGTGCGGGTGGTCGCCCGGCAGGGCGACTGGGCGCAGATCCTCTGCTCCAACGGCTGGACGGCCTGGGTCGACGGCCGTCTGCTGGTCGCCCTCCCGGAGCCGCCGCCCACCGCCGGGGGCCCGCCCACCCGGACGGCGGACCCGCGCCCGGCGCTCGTGGAGGCCGAGGCCGCGGTGGCCCGCTACCGGGCCCTGCTGGAGGACCTCGCGGCGGGCGCCCTGGACCTGGAGGCCTTCCGGGAGCGGACCCGCGGCCTGCGGATCGGCCTGGTCGTGGACGCGGAGGCGCTCTGGGTCTTCGACGCGGTGCGCGACCGCTGGTGCTACTGCGACGGGCTCCAGCTCCAGACGTACGCGGCCACCGACCGGCCGGTGCCCGGGCCGTCGCCCACACCGCCCCCCGCCCCGTCGCCCGCCCCCGCCGCACCGCCGGGGCCCGCGCCCGGTCCGCACGCCCCCACCCGGCCGGGCGCGCCGTGACCTCGGCCGAACGGGTGCCCGAGGACCACCCCGGCCGCCCGGGCCATATCGATCAGCCCGGCCAGCTCGACCACCCCGACCGGCCGTCCGCCCCCGGCCTGCCGGCCGGCATGGTCGGGCGCCGGATCGCGGGCTACCAGCTGGAGCGCGAGATCGGCCGCGGCGGCATGGCCGTGGTGTACCGGGCCAAGGACCTGCGGCTCGGCCGGACCGTCGCGGTCAAACTGCTCGCCCCCGAACTGGCCCGCAACGAGGTGTTCCGGCAGCGCTTCATGCACGAGTCCGAGGCCGCCGCCGCGATCGACCACCCGCACATCATCCCGGTGTTCGAGGCCGGCGAGCACGACGGCATCCTGTTCATCGCGATGCGCTACGTCGAGGGCGGCGACCTGCGCGGGCTGATGAACCGGGGAGGCCCCTTCTCCGCCGAGCGGACCGTCCGACTCGCCCTGCAGATCGCCTCCGCGCTCGACGCCGCACACGACCACGACCTGGTCCACCGGGACGTCAAGCCCGGCAACGTGCTGGTCGCCGCCGGGACGGACAGCGAGCACCCCGAGCACCTGTACCTGGCGGACTTCGGCCTCACCAAGAAGTCCCTCTCGCTGAGCGGCCTGACCAGCGTCGGCCAGATCGTCGGAACGCTGGACTACGCCGCGCCCGAGCAGATCTCCGGCAAGCCGCTGGACGGGCGCTGCGACCAGTACGGCCTCGGCTGCGTGGTCTTCGAGATGCTCGCGGGCGCACCGCCGTTCCGCCGGGAGAGCGACGTGGCACTGCTGTGGGCGCACCTCAACGACCCGCCGCCCACGCTGCGCGGCCACCGCCCGGATCTGCCGACCGCCGTCGGGGCGGTGGTCGCCCGGGCGCTCGCCAAGGCCCCCCAGGGCCGCTACGCCAGCTGCCTGCAGTTCGTCGCCGAGCTGCGCGCGGCCACCACCGTCGTGCCCGGCCACAGCGCCGCACCAAGACCGTGGAGCGGGAGCGGGCCGCCCACCCGGGTCGTCCAGGCGGCCGTCCCCGGGCTCGCCGCGGCGGCCGTCGTGCCCGAGCCGCCCGCGTGGGCCGCCCCGGTCGTCCACCCGCCGCCGTGGTGAGCGCCGTACCACCCACCGCCATCCGCCATCACCCCCAGGAAGCCGACCGCCATGAACGCCGTGAGCCAGGTCTTCGCCGTGATCGCCGCCGCGGTCCACCTCCTCGCGTGGCCGCTGGAGAGCTTCCTGTACGGCCATCCACGGGTGCGCTTCCTCCTCACCGGCAGCACGGCGGACGCGCCGGAGGTCCGGCTGTGGCGCTTCAACGTCGGCTTCTACAACCTGTTCCTGGCGCTCGGCCTGGTCGCCGGACTCGTCCTGCTGCACACCGGGCACGCCGCCTCCGGCCGCGCCGTGATCAGTTACGTCGCCGCGTTCATGGTCGCCGGCGGGATCACCCTCTTCGCCTCGGAGCCGAGGGTCTGGCGCGGCGCCCTCGCCCAGGCGCTGCCGGCGGCGGCGATCCTCATCGCCGAGGCATTCTGAGCGCGCACCGCCCGGTAGCCGTCACCCCGCCCCCGGCACTTCGCCGCCCGAGACCTCGCCGCCGGGCACGTCGTCGCTGGAGACCTCGCCCCGGCGGCCGGTGCGGGCGGCCAGCAGGGCGCCCAGCGCGCCGGTCAGCAGGCCCCAGCCCGCCGCCAGCGGGACGGCCGTCCACAGCACCGGGCTCAGGGTGAGGCTTCCGCTGCCGAGGCCGGCCAGCGGGTTGGCGCCGCCGAGGAGCGAGCCGATCAGGTCGCCGAGGCCGCCCTGGCCGACGCCGACGCCGAGCACCGACAGTCCGTAGTCGGCGTCCGCCCTGGTCCAGAGCCCGACCAGCAGCACCGTCACCGCGCCGGCCAGAGCGAACCGGACGGCGTGCTGCCAGAGCCGGACGGTGCGCGGCGAGCGGTACGCGGCGAGGAAGCCGGCCGCGAGCAGCAGCACGGCGGCCAGCGGCAGTAGCCACCAACTGCGCGCGTCCTGGTCGGCGAGGGTGCCCAGGCTGATGGTGGCCTGCTGCCCGTCCGGCGCCCGCAGCACCTCGGCGAGCGGCCTGGGCACCGGCAGGCCGAGCGCGCCGCTGAGCCGCCCGTGCCACTGCGCGCCGAGCCCGACACCGAAGGCCAGCCAGACCAGGTCGGGCAGGGCGAGCAGCAGCACGGCCAG
Source organism: Kitasatospora sp. NPDC098663 (assembly GCF_044760075.1). Lineage (NCBI taxonomy): Bacteria > Bacillati > Actinomycetota > Actinomycetes > Kitasatosporales > Streptomycetaceae > Kitasatospora > Kitasatospora sp. NPDC098663. Next base: position 148,054 of record NZ_JBIWAP010000024.1, read on the forward strand.
GGTCTGCCGGGCGTTGCCGTGCACGATCGCGGTCAGCACCCCGGCCGCCAGCCCGATCACCAGGTACGCCAGCAGGACCAGCCAGAGCGCGAACGCGGCCGGGCGGACGGCCAGTTGGTGGGGCAGCAGGGCGCGCGGCAGCGGTGCCCGCCGGGACACCGCGAAGGTGCCCGCGAGGACGACGAGCAGCCAGGCCAGCCCGATGCCGACGGTGCTCGGGGCGTCCGCGTGGAAGCCGACCTCCGGGGTGAGCCCGAGCACGCCGCCGATGGTCTGCGCCAGGTCGCCGCCGAGCGGAACGTCGAAGGTGTGCCGGGCGCCGAGGGTGAGCAGCACGAGGGCGACCAGCCAGATCACCACCGTGCGGGCGATCCGGCCGAGCAGTTCACCGCCGCCGGCCACCGCGCGGAACCGCAGCTGACGCAGGAACACCTCGGCCATCACCACCGCGCCGGCCAGCGAGACGGACAGCGGCATGGCACTGATCCCGGCGTCCACCGCGGCGAACTGCCCGGCTCCGCCGTCGAGTTGGACGGCTCCACCGACGGCCAGCACCACCGCCCCGGCCAGCACGGCCGGGAAGCCGCCGCCCGGGAGGTCGTCGGCGCCGGCCAGCCAGAGGCCGAGCGCGGCCACCGCCGCCATGGCGGCGAACCCGGCCAGCACCACGGCGAGCGCGTCCAGCCAGCCGCGCAGGGCACCGGGCGGGCCCGCGACCCGGGTGGTGGGCTGCTGCATGGCGCCTCCTCGGTGCGTCGGGCTTCGCGTTCCAGGGTGGCCGACAGGTGACGGGCACGCTCGGCGACGGATTCCGCACCTGCTGTTGCGGCGGGTGGGGGGCCGGGGGGAAATGGAGGCCAGTGGCAGGAGCTTCCCGGGTCGGCGCGCCAGTCGGCCGCCTGCGAAACGGAGCCTCGATGAGTTCCCAACCGCCGCCGTCCGGCCCTCCGAGCGAGCCGCCGAGCGAGCCGCCCCACGGCCCCCCGTCCGGGCCGCTGGCCGGTCCCCCGTCGGGCGGCGGCCGGTTCGGGCCGCCGTCCGGGTCATCCGGCCCGTCCGGGCCGCCCGGCCCCCCGTCCGGGCCGCCTGGTCCGTCCGGGCTGTCGGGTCCGTCGGGTCCGTCCGGGCCGCCTGGTCCGTCCGGGCCGTCGGGTCCGCCGTCCGGCGAGGGTCGGGAGCCGCGCACGCCGTGGTGGCGCTCCGGGCGGGGGCTCGCGTTGGCCGCCGGCACGCTGGCGGTCACCGCGGTGGCTGCGGTGCTGATCCTGAACAGCCAGGGTGGCGGTCACCACGACACCCTGCCGGTCGCCAACGAGGTGGCCCTCCAGGCCCCGGCCGACCCGGGGCCGGATCCGTTCACGCCATCGGTGGAAACCCAGGGCGTGAGCGCCCCCGCCCCTGCCCAGGCGCCGCAGTCCGGGCAGGCACCGCAGTCCGCCCAGGCGCCGCAGTCCGGGCCGGGCGGCCGGTCCACGGCCGCCTCCCCGGCGGTGATCCACAGCGTCGAGGGCAGCTCCGCCGGGCTGTACGGCGGGACGATGACCAAGCCCAGCTGCGACACCGAGCGTCTGGTCGCCATGGTCTCCAACGGGGACGCCGGCCGCGCCTGGGCCTCCGCCGCGGGCATCCAGCAGTCCGACGTCCCGTCCTACCTGCGCTCGCTGACCTCGGCCTACCTGCGGGTGGACACCCGGGTCACCAACCACAACTACCGGAGCGGCGCCGTCGTCGAGTACCAGTCCGCGCTCCAGGCCGGCACCGCCGTCCTGGTGGACGCCCAGGGCGTGCCCCGGGTGCGCTGCTCCTGCGGCAACCCGCTGAAGCCGCCGGTGCTGGTGAGCGACGCCACGTACACCGGGAAGGCATGGGCCGGCTTCCACCCGACCACGCTGGTCGTCGTGGTGCCCGCGCCGCACCCGGTGACCGAGATCATCCTGGTGAACATCGAGACGGGCGGCTGGTTCTCCCGGCTGACCGGGCGGATCAACGTGGTCGACCGGAACGTCGGACCGCCCGGGGGGCCGCTGGCGCCCGGCATCCCGCCGCCGGGGAAGATGACGCCCACCACGCCGGCGGGCACGGCCTCGACGTCCGCCTCGACCTCCTCCACGTCCTCCGGGGCGACCTCCGGGTCCGGCTCGGCGACGACCTCGGGTTCGACCTCATCCGGGGCGACATCCTCGGGCACCTCGACCGGGGCGGGCTCCGCCTCGGCGACGTCGTCCACCTCCTCGGGCGCCCCGACCGGAACGACCAGGACGAGCGGCACCTCGTCCGCGTCCGCAGGCCCCTCGACCGGCTCGTCCACAGGTTCGTCCACCACCAGGACGCCGAGCACCAAGGCCCCGGCGACCACGACCGGCTCCACCACGACGAACGCCACCAACGGCACCGCCCCCGGCACCACGGCGACGGCCACCGAACCCCCGAAGACCGCGACGGCCGGGAGCGCCACCCCCAGCTGATCCGCCCGATTCCCCGGCACCACCGGCCGCCACCGGCCGCCCACCCCCCGGTGACGGCGGCGTGTCTCAGGGCAGCAGCACCTCGGCGTCCTCGGGCCCCAGCACCCGGCCGTCGGCCGTACGGACCTCCATCGTCTCGATCGGCGCGCCCGTCCCGCGTTCCACCAGCCGGGCGCGCGGCTCGCCCTCCGCGAAGAACCACTCGTCGCCCCACTGCCGCAGCGCGGTGATCACGGGGAAGAGGGCGCGCCCCTTCTCGGTCAGCACGTACTCCTGGTACGGGCTGCCGTCTGCGGCCGGAGCGAGCTCGAACACCCCGTTGGCGACCAGGTTGGCGAGGCGGGCCGAGAGGATGTTCCTGGCGAGGCCCAGGTTCTTCTGGAACTGCCCGAAGCGGCGCAGCCCGTCGAAGGCGTCGCGGACGATCAGCAGCGTCCAGCCGTCGCCGACGACGTCGAGCGGGCGGGCGACCGGGCAGGTCGACTCCTCGTGCGTGGTGCGCTTCGGCACTTCTCCCACCTTCCACCGGTCGGCGCCCAGCCTATCGGCGAGTCGCGTGGTTGCTTATTGAAACCACAGTATGCCAGGGTGGCGTGGTAGCACTTTGAAACCAGTTGGTCGTGCCCGCCACCAGGAAGACCCGCCCATGACCTCGCCCACCCGCGCCACCGCCGCCGCCACCGCCGAAGCGCCTCCGCGCGGCCTGCCACCCGCCGCCGCCTGGCTCCTCTCCGTCGCCTGCGGCCTCGCCGTCGCCAACGTCTACTACTCGCAGCCCCTGCTCGACCTCATCGCCGCGGACTACGGCATCGACCCGGCCACCATCGGCCTCGTCGGCACCCTCACCCAGACGGGCTACGCGCTCGGCCTGCTGCTGCTCGTCCCGCTCGGCGACCGTGTCAACCGCCGCACCCTCACCACCGCCCAGCTCGGGCTCTCGGTGCTCGCCCTCGCCGCCGTCGCACTCGCCCCCTCCGCGCCGCTGATGCTCGCCGCGATGGCCGCCGTCGGCGTCCTCGCGGTGGTCGCCCAGGTCGTCGTCGCGTACGCGGCCTCGCTCGCCGCGCCCGCCGACCGGGGCCGGGTGGTCGGCACCGTCACCAGCGGCATCGTGGTCGGCATCCTGCTCGCCCGCACCGTCGCCGGCACCATCGGCGACCTGGCCGGCTGGCGCGCGGTCTACGTGGTGTCCGCCGTCGCCACCGGCGCGATGGCCCTCGCCGTCGCGGTCGTCCTCCCGACCGAACGCCACCAGCCGTCGGCGCGGACCAAGCAGACCGGGCAGACCGGGCAGACCGCACGGATCAGCTACCCCAGGCTGATCGGCTCGGTATTCACGCTCTTCGCCGAGGAGCCCGTGCTCCGCGCCCGGGCGGTCCTCGCGCTGCTCACCTTCACCTCCATCACCGTCCTGCTCACCCCGATGGTGCTCCCGCTCGCCGCCCCGCCGTTCAGCCTCAGCCACACCCAGATCGGGCTGTTCGGCCTGGCCGGCGCCGCCGGGGCTCTGGGCGCCGGCCGCGCGGGCCGCCAGGCCGACCTCGGCCGGGCCGAACGCACCGCCGGCATCGGTCTGTCGGCCATGCTCGCCGCCTGGATCCCGGCGGCCCTGCTGCCGAACTCGGTGTGGTGGCTGGTGCTCGCCATGGTGGTGATCGACTACGGCCTGCAGTCCGTGCACGTGGTCAACCAGCACCTGCTGTACCAGGTCCGCCCCGAGGCGCAGAGCCGGCTCACCGCCGGGTACATGCTGCTCTACTCCGCCGGCTGCGCGGCGGGAGCGATCGGCTCCACCGTCGTCTACGAGCGCTGGGGCTGGACGGCCGTCTGCCTCCTCGGCGCGGCCACCAGCCTGGCCGCCCTGCTCTATTGGCTTGCCAGGAAGCAGAATTGACGCATCCTCGGAACCGCTCCTCCCGCTGGGCCGACAGCGCGTCACGGGGCGGGTATCGTCCCGGCCATGAAGGCAGTGTTACGCCGGGTGTGGTCCCTTCCGTTGGCGGGCGCGGTGGTCTCGCTGCTGGTGCTCTGCTGGAGCCTGTTCGCCGCGTCCGCGCAGTGGCGGGCCGCGAGCCGCATAGACGCCGCGCCGCTGCGGGTGGACGGGACGGTCAGCGCCGTGGCCCTGCGCAAGGGCGGCTGGCTCTACACCGTCACCTACCGGGTGGGGGATCGCGACTACCGCACGTCGGCGCTCGGCCTCAAACGGGTGGAGAAGCCGCACGTCGGGATGACCGTCCCCCTGGAGGCGGCGGCGGACGACCCGGCCACCGTCCGCGTGGCCGGTGACCACTACCCCAACGACGACATGCCCGCGACCTACGTGCTGGCCGCGGTGGGCGCCACGGCGGTCCTGCTGTGGCTGGTCGGCCTGCTGGTCCAGCGCGCCCGGGGCCGGACTCCCCACCCGTGACGGCCGGTTCGGCCGCCGGGCCGGTTCGCCCACCGCCTCGCGGGTGCGGCCGCGCGGCGCCCGCCGCCGCCCGTCAGTCCACGCAGGGGATGCCGCCCGCCTTGACGGCGGGGCCCTGCATGGGGAGGCCGGCGGCGGGGTCGGTGGCCGCGTCGCCCGGCCCGGTGGTGGCGGCGGAGGGGCTGGGGGTGCGGGTGACGGCGAGGGTGACGACGATGTGGCCGGGGGCGACGACGGCGGCCGCGGTGGCGGTGACGCCGTAGCGGGTGGCGAGCTGCTGGGCGTCGGCTTTGGCGCCGCCGCCGTAGGTGACGGTGGTGGCCCTGGTCCTGGCGGCGGCGTCGCCGATCCTCCCCGGCTGGTAGCCGAGTTCGGTGAGGGCCTTGGACTCGGTGGCGGCCGCGCCGGCGCCCGCGGCGGCGTTGACGTCCACGACGGCTCTGGTCGCGGTCGGGGAGGCCGCGGACGGCGAGGGGGTGGCGGTCTCGGCGGCCGTCTCGGTGGGCGCGGGGACGGCCTGGACGGGGGCCGGCTCGCGGTTGAACAGCTGCCGGACGATCTTCTTGATCAGCTCCGGGTTGACGGTGTTGACCTCCTGGCCGCCGACGGTCTTGAACCCGGTGATCGGCAGGGTGTTGAACTCGACGTTCCCGCCGGTGAGGTTGGGCGCCTGCTGGGCGAAGTCGAGGATGTTCCACTCGTTGTCGATGACGACGTCCTTCTTCACCACCCCGAACAGCTTCTGCATCTGCCCGAAGTCGTTGAGGATGCCCTGCTGCTTGAGCCGGTACTCGACGGAGGAGATGAACGCCTGCTGCCGGTGGGTGCGGTCGAGGTCGCCGTTGGCGAGGTGGTGGCGCTGGCGGACGAAGGAGAGGGCCTGGGCGGCGTTGAGGGAGCTGATGCCGGCGGGGAGCTTGAGGCCGGTGCCGCCGCCCTCGTGGGCGGCGGTGCGGGCGGTGATCGGATCGTCGACGGGGTGGTTGAGGCAGACCTGGATCGGCTCGACGGCCTTGGCGATGTCGTAGAAGCCGATCAGGTTGACCTCGGCGAAGTGGTCGATCGGGACGTCGAGGAAGCTCTGCACGGTCTGGATGGTGGCGGAGCGTCCGGCTTCGCGGCTCTGCCGTTCCAGGTCGGCCTTGGAGAGCCCCTTGCCGGCGAGTTTCTGCTCGGCGGCCACCTTGGCGATGCCGTAGGCCTCCTTGATCTTGTGCATCTTGCCGTCGGCGCCGGCGGTCTGCACGTAGTCGTCGCGCGGGACGGACAGCGCGGTGACCTTGCCGCCGTTGGCCGGGATGTGCAGGACGATCAGGGCGTTGGTGTTGTAACCGCCGATCTCGCTCGACCCGGCGTGCAGTTCGTCCTCGACGAACTGCTTGGGCAGGTCGTTGCCGTCCATGTCCTTGCGGCTGTCGAGGCCGATCAGCAGCAGGTTGACGGACTTGTCGAGGTGGGGCGGGGCGTTCTTCTTGGCCTCGCTCAGCGCGGTGGACTTGGTCATGCCGTCGTCGAGGCTGCGGTACTCGTACCAGGTGAAGCCGCTGGCGCCGAGGACGGCGACGGAGACGGTGCAGGCGAGGGTGCGCCCGGCGACGGTCAGCGGGGCGGCGCCGCGGCGCGGGGCGCGGCCGCGCGGGCGGAGGCGGGCGACGCGTTCAGCCACGACGGCTCCTTCCGGCCGGGGTGCCCGCACTGCGGGGCCGTCGGCGGTCGAGCGCGACGCGGACCGCGACGACCAGCAGCGCGACCCCCACCGCCGCCGCCATCACCGGGAACGCCCCCACCACCCACCGCAGCGCGCCGGTGCCGAGCTGCTTGCCCTGGTACGCGTCCCGGTTCGCCAGGTACTCGATGCCGGCCGCGCCGAGCAGCACCACGAGCGGGGCCGCGGTGACGACCCACCAGCGGCCGGCCCGGCTGCACAGCGCCGCCGCGGCGCCCGTCCCGCCGACCGCACCGACCGCGAAGAGCACGCCGACGCCGGGCCCGCCGAGTTCGTCCGCGACGCCGCCGAGGACGGGCAGGCCGACGGCGGTGAGCAGCACCGGCAGCCGGCCGGCCCGGCGGGCCTGCGGCCGGCGGCGCGAGGCCGCGGGCCGTGGCGGGCGGGCGGCGGGCGGCCCGGCGGGCTCCGCCCGGTCGGCCGCGCGAGAGCGCTGCGCGGGCAGGGCGGGGTCCTCGGCGCGCGGTCCCGCGTCCTGGTACGGCGTTCTCGCCCGCTGCCCGGCCATGCGCACTTCCCTCGCTCGTTTCGGCTGCCGCGGCGCGTGCGCGCCGCTGTGCGTGCCGGGACGCGTTCCGTCCTGGTGGCGGTTCCCAATTTCTACAGTGCTGTAGAAGTTGGGCTGGAGCATACAAATCCATTTCAGCAAAGTCATCCGCCGTCCTTCGGCAGCGGCCGAGCGCCCGGTGGGCCGTCGTTAGGATGGTCATGATCCCCCGCCACGTCGGCACACCATCAGGAACGCGTCAGAGGAGCAGAGCGTCACCATGTTTGAGAGTCTGAAGAACCTCGCGGACAAGGCCACCGACCTCGCCCGCGAGCACAGCGACGTGCTCGGGCAGGGCCTGGACAAGGTCGGCGACGTGATCGACGACCGCACGGACGGCAAGTACAGCGGCCAGATCGACACCGGCGTCGAGAAGGCCAAGGGCTTCCTGCGCAACCTCGACGGCGAGCAGAAGCCGGCCGAGTAGCCTGCCACCGGGCACGGTCACCGGCACGATCGGCAGTACGACGGTCGAACAAGGACACGGGCGGACGGGGAGGGGTCGGCAGCGATGAGCGAAGGGCAGCAGGGGTCGCGCTGGGGGCGCTGGCTGGTCGTCGGCGTACTCGTCGCGGCCGGGTGGGGCATCGTCCGCGGCGGCGACCACCCCACCACGGCGTCGTCCGACGCCTCCCCGTCGGCCACCCCCTCCCCGGACGGTGCCGCACCCTCCGCGTCCGCGCCTGCCTCGACCGCGCCGCCGAAGCCGTCCGGCCGCTACGACCCTGCCGACTACGCGGCCCCGGTGCGCCGGTACGCCGCCGAGGCCGGGGTCGACCCGCAGCTGCTGATGGCGATCCTCTACAACGAGTCGTACAAGCCGCACGACCCCGAGCTCGAACGGGCCTGGCAGCGCGGCAAGCCCGAAGCCTCGTTCGGCATCGCCAACATGCACCGCGCCGCCTTCGACGACACCAAACCCGGCCGCTTCGCCGACCGCCGGTGGGAGGAGCTGCCGGACGACCGCGACCTGGCCGTCCAGGCGGCCGCCTGGCACCTGCACGACCTGGCCGGGCAGCTCCCGGCGCGGCCGAGCGCGCCGCTGAACCACGACGAGCTCCTCGCCCTCGGCTACAACGCCGGCGCGGGCAACATGCTGGCCTTCGCCCGGGGGGTCAAGGTGGGCTCCCAGGCGCAGTCCTACCTCGACCGGCTGCACGACAACTGGGCCAAGTCCGGCACGGCCGTCCAGTAGCGCGGCCAGTAGCGCGGCCGCGCCCGGGCCCCGGCGCGGCCGCGCCCGGGATCAGCTGGCGCCGCGGCGGGCGGCCCCCAGCGCGCGCCCCGCCACAGATAGGGAGGGCGGCGGGG
>NZ_JBIWAP010000025.1:0-147476 GCF_044760075.1 Kitasatospora sp. NPDC098663
AACGAACATGCCCGCCCGTTCCACTGGACCTACCAGGGCACTCCACTCAAGGAATGGGCCTGACCCCTCCACGAACTTGCGCGGAGCAGCACTAGCACGACCACGGCGTGGTGACGTGGCCCGTCACGGTGTCCACCGCCACCGTCCTGCCCTCGCTGGGAATGCAGAAGTAGTAGGTGGGATGCGGGTTCTGCACGACGGGCTCATTGAGGTACAGGGGCTTGAATGCGCCGGTGTGCCCGGCCTTGACGGCCAGATCGTGGGCCTGGACCTCCGTCATGGTGAACGGGGAGATGGCCTGGATCCCGATGGGGACGCGCCACGGCTGCGTGCTCTGGTACTGACCGGTGGTCGAGTACTTGTACTCGAAGGACGGCTCCGAGCCCTTGGCCCGGAAGCGGATCCACCAGGCCTGGACGTCATTGGGGTTGGTCGTGGGTGTCAGCAGGACGGCGTCCGCGTCGTAGAACTGCGAGCCGGGGTGCTCCTGCTGCGCCTTCGCCTTGGCCTCCCGCACGATCTGTGTGAGCGGGAGGTGGGGTGCCGCGCTGGCGGTGGACGGGGCGATCGGCAGCAGCGACAGGGCCGTGGTGGTCGCGGCGAGCCCGATCCGTGCCCGAAGGCGGCGGCGTGATGTCCGGCACCCGTTCAGTGCGGGTGTCGCGGGCGTGCGGGCGGTGCGCGTGGTGTTCATGTCCTTCATCTCCTTCGACCCGGACCCTGCGTGGTCACGGTGGAAGTCGACTGCCGGGTTCGGGGTGAGCGGTGGCCGACGGGCGAGAGGTCCTCGGTCGGGCTCCGCGGGGATGCAGTCTCCCGGGGTCCAACGCTAGGAGGGTCTCCGGGCGCCGTCTCCTGGCCGTCATCCTCGCTGAGCCGAACAGGCGAACCTCTCACCCGGAGCGATGCCCGTCCGGGGTTTCGCCGCGCGGTCCCGGCCGGTGGGCCCGATCCTGTGCCGCCCCTTGATCATCGCTGACTGTGACATGGCGGTGGCAATCCGCGCACAATCGACACGGTGAGTGGGAGCGTCCCTACGGATGACAGTGCCCGAACCACACGGACCGTGTCCTCGGGCCGAACGACCACCTCCCCCTGAAAGGGGCCCACGCAAGACGCTCGGCCGGGAAACCCCAGCCGAGCGCCCGCATGAACTGCTCGCGGCCTGATCGACACGACCACGTGGTGCAGCGCCCCCTGAAACCGCCGTGGTAGCGGGCCTCACGCCCGTGGCGGGACGGCAGGCGAGCTCAGAGCTGGGTCTCGCCGCCATCCACGGCCAGCTCGATGCCGGTGGTGTACGTGGCATCGAAGGCGAGGAATGCGGCCGCCTTGGCGAACTCTTCGACCGTGCCGTAGCGCTTCATGGGGTTGCTCGCGGTCCGCTCCGCCCTGAACTGGTCGGCGGCCTCTTCGGACAAGTTCATCGTTTCCAGAATCCCCGAGTCGATGGGACCCGGGCTGATCGCATTGACACGGATTCCCCGCGGAAGCAGCTCGCGGGAGAAGGAGCGGGCCATCGAGCGCAGCGCCGCCTTGCCGGCCGCGTAGACGCTGATGTCCACCATGCCGATGACGTTCGCGATCGAGGTGGTGAGGACGATGCCGGCGTTCGCGCTCAGCAGCGGGGCGAGCTTCTGCACAGTGAAGAAGGCGCCCTTGACGTTGATCGCGAACAGCGCGTCGTACACGTCCTCGGTCGTCGACTCGAGGGGCGTGAGGGGTGAGATGCCGGCGTTGACGAACAGAGCCTCGATCGAGCCGAGCTCGCTCCTCACACGGCCGGCGAGCATATCCAGGTCGGACAGTGAGGCCACATCCGCCCGGACGGCCACGGCATTCTCGCCGAGCCGCTCGCGTGCCGCGTCGAGCTTGGCCTGAGAACGGCCGGTGATCACCACGCGGGCTCCGCCTTGCACCAGCAGCTCCGCCAGCGCGAGCCCCATGCCGCTGCTGCCACCCGTGATCACCACATTCTTTTCGCTGTACTTACCCATGACCGAGGCTGCTCCGTTCCATCGTCAAAACATGTCGATATATCTGGATGTCGCTGTTCATGAAGCGAATCAGCCGAGGGTTTCGATCTTCATGTCCCCTGTGGTGACCGTGCGGATGTGATCGCTGGCGAGCATGCCGTGCGGATTGCCGAGGTCGATGGCGCTGACCTCATCGAGGCGGGCCAGCTGGGAAGGGGTGAGGTCGACCTGCAGAGCACCCAGATTGTCCTCCAGCTGCGCGATGGTGCGGGCGCCGATGATGGGTGCCGTCACGCCCGGGGCGTTCAGGGTCCAGGCCAGTGCGACCTGGGCGGGTGTGCGGCCCAGCTCCGAGGCCACCTCCTTCACCGCATCGGCAATGGCGAGGTTGCGGTCGGTGACCGATCCCAGGGCGACGTTGAGGCTCTTGCGGCTGCTGGCGGTCTCGCCGACCACGGAGCCCGCCTGGTTCTGGTCCTCCCGGCTGTACTTGCCGGTGAGCACCCCGCCGCCCAGCGGGGAGAAGGGGACCACGCCGAGTCCCATCTCGCGTGCCATCGGGATCAGGTCACGCTCCGCGGTGCGCTCGATCAGGCTGTACTCGGTCTCCAGCGCGACCAGTGGCGACCAGCCGCGCAGGTCGGCGATCGCCTGCATGCGCGACACCTGCCAGGCCGGGGCGCTGGAGATCGCCACGTACAGCACCTTGCCCTGCCTCACCAGGTCGTCCAGGCCCCGCAGGATCTCCTCCACCGGCGTCCTGAAGTCCCATACGTTCACGTAGAGCAGATCGATGTAGTCGGTGTTCAGCTGCTGCAGACTGGCTTCCACCGACGCCAGCATGCTCTTGCGGTGGGTACCCCCGGAATTCGGGTCACCGGGCCGGCGCAGCGTCGAGTACTTCGTCGCCAGCACCAGCTTGTCGCGGTTGGTGCGGGCGAATTCGCCGAGCAGTCGCTCGGAGCTGCCGTTGGTGTAGGTGCTGGCGGTGTCGAAGAAGTTGCCGCCGAGCTCGGTGTAGCGGTCGAAGAGCTTGCGCGCCTCGTCGCGCTCGGCGCCCCAGCCCCACTCGGTGCCGAAGGTCGCCGTGCCCAGCGCCAGCGGTGAGACCCGGAGTCCGGAGCGGCCCAGCAGCCGATAAGTGTCGAGAGTGAGTGCCATCGTGTTCTCCTGTGAGGCGTGGTTCGTGGTGTCGCCGGCCACGGTGATGTCCTGGCCGGTGATGTAGCCGGCGGCGTCCGAGGCGAGGAAGGCGACTGCTTCCGCGACCTTCTGGCTGGATCCGAAGCGCTCGAAGGGGGCCTTCGAGCGCATGGCGTCCCGGGCGCTCTCGGACACCCCCGGCTTGTTGAGCTCGGCCGTCGCTCCGCCGATCCCGGTCGTTCCCCCGGTGATGAGAGCTGTAGGCATGGCAAACCCTTCGTTGCCGAAGCGATGGGTGAGACCGCCCGTAACCGGGGAACTCCCCGTTTGCCTCACCGTACACTGAAACGGGGACATCCCCGAATCGTTTTCGAGCCTCATCCGACACTCACGATCGCGAAGGTCATGACACCTCCACGCAGCACTCTGCGCGCCGACGCGCAGCGCAACCGCGAGCAGCTGATCGCCACGGCCGCCGAAGCCTTCGCGTCCGGACGCGCGGTCTCGCTGGACGCGATCGCCAAACGCGCGGGAGTGGGGAACGCCACCCTGTACCGGCACTTCCCCACCCGTGAAGATCTGGTCGAAGAGGTCTACCGGGGCCAGATCCGGTCCTTGCGCGAAGATGCCCGCACCCTGCTGGCCACCAAGCCGCCCACGCAGGCCCTCCACGCGTGGATGCTCCGATTCGCCGACTGGGCCGGTGAACGACGCGGCATCTGCGAGGCCCTGGTCGCCATGAGCGCGTCCGGCCGCTTCGGCACCGGACCGGTCTGCGACGAGGTCCAGCAGGTTCTGACGATGGTGCTAGAGGCCGGCGCCACAGCAGGAGAACTGCGCAACGACATCGACCCGGTCGAGGTGGGCGGCATCCTCGCCGGTTTGCTCTCCGTGGCCGGCGCGCCCGAGCAGCGCCCCCAGCTGAACCGCATGCTGGACATCGTCGTCGACGGACTCAGGCCCCGCTAAGCGATACGCCGGCGGTTCGGCGATGCGTCGGCCGATGCCGGACGGCATGGCTGCGGCCGCGGCGGTCGTGGCGCCCCGGACTTTGGTGAGGACCGTCGGGATGGTTGCCCACGTTCGGCCCCGTCCCCGCCAACCGGTTCGACCTCTCCTGGCAGTTCACCGGCCAGCCCTACGACGGCCACACCTACCAGGTGCGCGTACGGGCCGTCGCGGGCGACACCTGGAACGCGGCGGGGGAGGGCAGACCCCGCATCCCCGACGCCGTGGTCGTCCGGGAGCCGCACCGCCCGGGCACGCTGCCCGGCGGTCGGGCCGCCGGACCGCGGGCCGGCGCGGCCCGCTCAGCCCGGCAGCCGCAGGCGGAACAGCGCCCCGCCGCCGGGGGCGGCCTCGGCGGTGAGGGTGGCCCCGTGCGCGTGGGCGATCTGCCGCGCCATGGCGAGCCCGAGCCCGGAGCCGGGCAGGGCGCGGGCGGCGGAGGCCCGGTAGAAGCGGTCGAAGACGTACGGCAGGTCCTCGGGCGCGATGCCGGGGCCGTGGTCGCGGACGGTCAGTTCCAGTCCGGCGGTGAGCCGGACCTCGACCGTGGCGCCCGGCGGGCTGAACTTGGCCGCGTTGTCGAGGAGGTTGGAGACCAGCCGGGCCAGCCGGGCCGGCACGCCGGGGACGGTGCGCTCGGTGGTGGCGCGGCCCGCGTAGCCGTCCGCGTCGTCGTCCAGGGTGAAGGCGATCGTCGGCCAGTGGCCGCGCGCGGTGTCGACGCAGTGCTCGACGAGCCGGCCGACCGCGACCTGTTCGAGCAGCGGCTGCGGCTCCTCGTCGCGGGCCAGTTCGATGAGGTCGTTCACCAAGCCGGTCACCTCGCGCAGCTGGCGATGCAGCGCGGCCGCCGCCCGCTCCCGCTGGCCCTCGGTCAACCGGTCGGCTCGGGCCAGCAGTTCGGCGTTGGTGCGCAGCGCCGTCAGCGGGGTGCGCAGCTCGTGCGAGGCGTCGGCGACGAGCCTGCGCTGGGCGGCCACGGACTGCTCCAGTTCGCCCAGCATGGTGTTGAAACTGCCGGCCAGCCTGGTCAGTTCGTCCTCGCGACGCCCGGGCGGCAGCTCGATCCGCAGCCCCGCGTCCCGGGTGTCGGCGATCCGCTCGGCGGTGCGGGTTAGACGGGCGACCGGGGCGAGGGCGGTGCGGGCCACGGTGCGCCCGAGTACGGCGGCCAGCAGCAGGCCCGCCGCCGCGACGGCTGCCATCAGCGCGCCGGCCTGCCGCACCCCCTCCTGGACGCTGTCGGCGCGCAGCGCGACCTGGACGGCCTGCCGGGCGCCGGGCGGCGCCGCGATCATCGGGGTGGTGAGCATCCGGGCCGGGTGGCCGTCGATGGTGAGGTCGGTGAAGTAGCCGGCCCGCTGCCGGTTCGCGACCTGGCGGGTGGCCGGCGTGACGGGCAGCAGGTACGGCTCGGTCGGCGCCTTGCCGGGGTCGGCGGAGACGATCTGGGCGCAGGCCGGGGCGGCCAGGAAGTTGCACTCGCCGTAGACGACCTGCGGCCCCTGGTCGCGGTGCTGCTGCTGCACCAGGGTGGCCTGCTGGGTGAGGTGCTGGTCGAGCTGGTGATTGAGCTCGTAGCGGACGATGCTGAACGCGGCCGCGCTGATCCCGAGCGCCACCACGGCGACCGCTGCCGTGCAGGCGAGCGCCAGCCGGGTGCGCAGCGGGCGCCGGCGCCGCCAGCGTGCGTGCGCCCTCAAGCCCGGTCCAGCCGGTAGCCGACCCCGTGCACCGTGTGCACGAGCCGGGGTTCGCCGCCGGCCTCCAGCTTGCGGCGCAGGTAACCGACGTAGACGGCGAGGGAGTTGGAGTCGGGGCCGAAGTCGGCGCCCCACACCCGCTCCATGATCACCTCGCGCGGGAGCACCTGGCCGGGGTGGCGCAGCAGCACCTCCAGCAGCGCGAACTCGGTGCGCGAGAACTCCACCGGCCGCCCGGCCCTGCTCCCGGTCCGGGTGGCCGGGTCGACCTCCAGGTCGGCGAAGCGGTAGCCGGGGTCCTCGGCGGCCGGGGCGCTGCGCCGCAGCAGGGCGCGCAGCCGGGCGGTCAACTCGTCCAGCGCGAACGGTTTGATCAGATAGTCGTCGGCCCCCGCGTCGAGGCCGTCGACGCGGTCGCTCACCGAGTCGCGCGCGGTCAGCACCAGGATCGGGAGCCGGTCGCCCAGGGCCCGCAGCCGGCGGCAGACGGCCAGCCCGTCGAGGACGGGCATCATCAGGTCGAGGACCATCGCGTCGGGCTGCCAGCCGGCCACCTCGCTCAGCGCCGCCAGCCCGTCGGCGGCGCCGCGCACCTGGTAGCCCTCGACGGCCAGCCCGTCCTCGACGGCGGCCCGTACCTCCGGATCGTCGTCGACGACCAGCACCCTTTGCCCGTTGCTCATGCGGGCAACCCTCTCAGAACGAATCTGAGAAACCTCTTAGCTCGCCCGTCTCCCCTGCCGACGACCCTCGCAGAACGGCTCTGAGAAGTCTCTTAGGCGGCCTCAGCAAGCTCGACGGCATGCGGACAGAACACGGCAACCACGCCCACCACGATCCGGCCCGCCCCCTGTCGGTGGTGATCGGCGCCGGCGGCACCGGCGGACACATCTACCCGGGCCTCGCGCTGGCCGAGGCGCTGCGCAGAGCCGACCCGCGGGCCGTGATCTCCTTCGTCGGCACCGAACGCGGACTGGAGACCACCCTCATCCCGCAGGCCGGCTACCGGCTGCACACCGTCGACATGATCCCCTTCGACGCCTCCCTCGGCGCGCGCCGCTACCTGCTGCCCGCGGCGCTGCTGCGCTCCGGCCGGGACTGCCGGGAGATCCTGCGGGCCCAGGGCGCGCAGGTCGCGGTCGGCATGGGCGGCTACCCGAGCGCGCCGGTCATCGTCGGTGCCAGGATGGCCGGGCTGCCGAGCGTGGTGCACGAGTCGAACGCGGTGCCCGGGCGGGCCAACCGCTTCGCCGCCCGGCTCACCCCGCACATCGCGCTCGCCTTCGACCGCACCCGCGAGCACCTGCCCGCCGGCCGCTCGGCACAGACCGTCGGGATGCCGCTGGTCGGCGCCGTCGCCCAGCTCGACCGGGCGGCGCTGCGCGCCGAGGCCCGTCGGCACTTCGCCGTCCCGGACGGCGTCCGGCTGCTGGTCTTCAACGGCGGCAGCCTCGGCGCCGCCCGCCTCACCGCGGCCGCCGTCGAGCTGGCCGGACGCTGGCGCCACCGCACCGACCGGCGGCTGCTGATCAAGACCGGCCCGGCCGCGTTGGCGCAGGTCCGGGCCGCGCTGGACGGCAACCCCGCGGCGCACGCCGTCGCCTACCTGGACCGGATGGACTTCGCCTACGCGGCCGCCGACCTCATGGTGTGCCGGGCCGGCGCGGCCACCGTCGCCGAACTCTCCAGCCTCCGGATGCCCGCCGTGCTGGTGCCCTACCCGCACGCGCCGCACGACCACCAGACCCACAACGCACGCGTCCTCTCCGATGCCGGCGCCGGCCTGCTGCTGCCGGACGGCGAGTGCACCGGCGAACGGCTGGCCGCCCTGGTGGAACCGCTGCTCGCCGATCCGGCCCGGCTCGCCGCGATGGCGCAGGCCGCGGACCCGGGCGAGCACGCGCGCGCCGCCGACCTGCTGGCCGCCAAGGTGCTCCGCGTCATCGGCCGGACCCCGGCGCCCGCGCCGCCCGCCGTCCCGGCCCCCGTCCCCGGTCCGTACGACCGCTGACCGCTGACCACCTGACTGCTGACCGCCGACCACCCGCCCCGAACCACCGGAGGACCACCATGAACCGCCCCGCCCACCCCGACACCCCCGCCGCACACCAGGACTGGACCGGCCGGACCGTCCTGGTCACCGGCGCCGAAGGCTTCATCGGCAGCACCCTCGTCGACCTGCTGGTCGCCCGCGGCGCCCGCGTCCGGGCCCTGGTCCACTACAAGCCGTACGCCGAGCGCGGATACCTCGCCCACTACCTGGCCGACCCCGACAGCCCCGTCGAGATGCTCGCCGGAGACGTCCGCGACGCCGGCCGGGTCCTGGACGCCGTCGCCGGCTGCGACACCGTCTTCCACCTCGCCGCGCTGATCGGCATCCCCTACAGCTACCAGGCCCCCGAGGCCTACGTGCAGACCAACGTCGTGGGCACCCAGAACGTCGCCGCCGCCTGCCTGCGGCACGGCGCCCGCCTGGTGCACACCTCCACCAGCGAGGTGTACGGGACCGCGATCACCGCACCCATCGACGAGCACCACCCGCTCCAGCCGCAGTCCCCGTACTCCGCCTCGAAGATCGGCGCGGACATGATGGCACTCTCCTACTGGCACGCCTTCGAACTGCCGGTCGCCGTCGTCCGCCCGTTCAACACCTACGGCCCGCGCCAGTCCGCCCGCGCCGTCATCCCCACCATCCTGGCCCAACTCCACTCCGGCGCACGGGAGATCAGGCTCGGCTCGACCACCCCCACCCGGGACTTCACGTACGCCACCGACACCGCGGAGGGCTTCCTGGCCATCGCCCGCGCCGACCGCGTGCTCGGCGAGACGGTCAACCTCGGCACCGGCAGCGAGGTGTCCATCGGCGACCTGGCCAAGGCCCTGATCGTCGCCTCCGGCCGGGACGCCGACATCGTCGTCGACCCGACCCGGCTGCGCCCCGGCGGCAGCGAGGTCGAGCGGCTGCTCTCCGACAACCGCAAGGCGCGCGACCTGGCCGGCTGGCAGCCCCGGGTCGGCCTGGACGAGGGCCTGCGCCACACCTCGGACTGGGTCGCCGAACACCTGCACCTGCTCGCCCCGGACCGCTACCAGGTCTGACGCCGCCCCCTGCGGCCAACTGGCCTGTCGGGCAGCGGCCTTGGTGCCGGAGCCGACCACCGGCTCCGGCACCGAGATCCCGATCCGGCCCGACGGACGCACCCGCCCCCGAAGCCCTCGCATTCGGCCGACTGCTGGCGCAAATCGCTGGCCCGACGCGTTGGTGACTGCCAGACTCGCCCCGTGCGAGCGATCATCGAGGAGATGGCCAACCGCCTGGCCGAGGTGCCGGGCGTCGTCGGAGTCATGCTCGGCGGCAGCCGGGCCCGCGGAGAGCACCGGCCGGATTCGGACTGGGACCTCGGCGTCTACTACCGTGGCGGGCTCGATCTCGCCGCGTTGCGCGCGCTGGCCGGCCCCGAGGTGGAGGTGGCAGGCCCGGGCGACTGGGGCCCGTGGGTGAACGGCGGCGCGTGGCTGCACGTCGACGGTGTGGCGGTGGACTGGATCCTGCGGGACGTGGACCGGGTCGAGCAGGTGTGGGCGGACTGCCGCGAGGGCCGGTACGAAGTCGGCGTGCAGGCAGGGCATCCCCTCGGCTTCTGGTCGCCCTGCTACGCGGGCGAGGTGGCACTCGGCCAGGTCCTGACCGACCCCACCCGCGAGCTGACGAATCTTCAACAGAGGGCCGAGGCCTACCCCGAGCCGTTGCGAGAGGCCTTGACGGCGGGAGCCTGGGAGGCGGAATTCCTGGTCGCCGCCGCAGCGAAGGGCGCGGCACGGGCGGACACGCTGTACGTCTCGCTCTGCCTGTCCCGCGCCGTCGGCGTACTGGTGCAGGCGATGTTCGCCGACGACCGGCGCTGGTGCCTCAACGAGAAGGGCGCGCTGGCCGCCGCCGAGACGCTACCGGCCGCGCCGACCGGCTTCGGCCCGCGAGTCCGCCACCTGTTGGGGGCGCCCGGAGCGAGCGCCGAACTGCTGGCGGCAACGGTGGCCGAGGCGCGGCTGCTGGTTGAGGAGACCACTGCCGCGCTCCGGAGCCGCACCGAGTAGCGGCACGGAGGACCGGGAACCTCCGGCGCGGAGTTCTTCGTCAGCACCCGGCCATGAGGTCTCCGGAGTCCAGGTCCTTCCTGGCCGACGGGCCCTGTGCCGGAGACCTCGCTCACCGCACGATCGCGACACCCCCGCCGCTCTGGACTGCGCGGCGGCCCGCCCCGGGCGTCCGGAGCCTGGCGCCGAGCTGTGGCCGACGGGCATCAGAGCGGGTCGATGCGGGCCTTGAGCAGGCAGAACTCATTGCCCTCGGGATCGGTCAGGACATGCCACTGCTCCTGCCCGGTCTGGCCGATGTCGGCCGGGCGTGCGCCGAGCGCCAAGAGGCGTTCGAGTTCGGCGTCCTGATCGCGGTCGGTGGGGTTCACGTCGATGTGCAGCCGGGACTTGCCCGCCTCCGGCTCGTCCCGGCGGCTGAGGAAGATCGTCGGCTGCGCACCGCCGAACCCTTCGCGCGGCCCGATCTCCATCGAGCCGTCGTCCTCGCGACCGAGCACGACGAAGTCCAGGACCTCGCACCAGAACCGCGCCAGCACCTCGGGGTCGCGGCAACCGAGCACCAACTCACCGATACGACACGCCATGACGAACACCTGCTCTCAGCCGGGGGACCGCCGGGGAGACCACACGCGAACCGCACGGGCTCCCGGCAGCGAGACAACTCCGCGACCGTACCGGACGAGGCGAGCACGGTCGACATGATTTCCGGGCCGTGCGCCGAGCCCCGCGCCTGAACGAGTGCGGACGAGCCCGGGCGAGCAGTAGATGCACTTCCGGGCGCAGGTCTCGATCGATCGGCGCGTGCGTGCCGTTTCGCGCCCCTGATCGAGACGCGAGCATCACATATCGTATGCGTATCGCTACCGTTGGAATATGACGCACTCTCAAGTCCGCAGTCTCCTCGTTCGTGGGGTCGTGGCCTTCGTGCTCCTGGCTGCGCCCCTCGGAGCGCGGGCCGCCGCCGCGCCCAGTACGGGCGAGGACGCGCGGCCCGCCATCAGAAACCTGGCCCGCGGTGACCGCGACCTGCTGCAGCAGGCGGTGGACGCCCAACTCACCGCGAGCAAGGACGGTAAGCAGACCGCCGCCAACGAGATCACCTACCCGGACGGGGCGGTGGTGGTCCTGCCGCTGCCGGGCGAGGCGCAGGCTCCGCCGTGGAGCGGGGACCACCACCGTCGGTCCGCCAGGGGCGCGGACTGGAAGAAGTGCCCGGCCCCGACCAGCGAACCCTCCTACTACTGCTTCTACGCCGACAAGAACTGGGGTGGCAGGAGGCTGCAGTTCAACCTCTTCCACGAGGACAGGCCGGTGTACTTCGCCGAC
This sequence comes from Kitasatospora sp. NPDC098663, assembly GCF_044760075.1. Lineage (NCBI taxonomy): Bacteria > Bacillati > Actinomycetota > Actinomycetes > Kitasatosporales > Streptomycetaceae > Kitasatospora > Kitasatospora sp. NPDC098663. The sequence goes on from NZ_JBIWAP010000025.1 coordinate 11,255, forward strand.
TACGGGTTCCGCGACCAGACCAGCAGCTGGGTCAACACCGCCCGCGGCCTGGAGGTGATCGTGGACAACGACCCTGGCGACGGCCAGTGGCAGATGCTCTGGAAGGAGCCGCCGGAGTCCCTGTCCTCGTCGGTCGGCTACGACGACATGGCCGACCGCTTCTGGGCCGTTCGCCAGTAGCCCTACCGCGCGCCGACCGAGGCGGGAGGGGAGATCGTGCCCGCGGTGACCGGCTCCGGCGTGACCATGATGTAGGTCGGGGCCGGAGCGGTCTCCCGGGCGCGGGCCGTGTACCAGCCGGCGCCGAACGCGAGGATTCCGATCAGAAGGCCTGCGAGGGCCATGGTGACGTACTGCGGTTTCATGGCCCCAAGGGTAGAGCGCTCCTGGTCAACTCCCGTACCGCCACGGCACGATGGGCCCCTCTCACGTCAAGCACAGTTGACGCGAGAGGGGCCCGTCAGGCCGCGGGAGCCCCCGCCGGGGAGGAAGGCCACCGCCCGAAGGCGCGCGACCGGGCGCTGCGGCGAACCTACGCGGTCAGCGCCCCCGGCCCCGGGGCCGGTTCGAGGTCGCCCGGAGTCCACGAGCGCCGGAACTCCCCGAGGGCGGCCCGGAGTACGGCCATCAGCGCCAGCAGCATCAGCACGCCGTGGGCCGGCATCGACAGGTACGGCGACACGCTGGGAGCGATGAACTTGAGGTAACTGCCGAAGGACGACAGCTGGACCAGGACCGGCACGTACCAGAGCCGCCGGGGCAGCTGGAAGGCGATGATCACGCTGATCACGTCCGCCACGTAGAAGTAGCGCTCGTGCATGGACGGCAGCAGGAACGGCACCGCGATCGCGAAGACGGCGGCCAGCAGCAGGAGCCCCGTGTCCGTGAGCTTCGGCTGCCCCTCCCGTACTGCCGGTCCGTTCTTCGGCGCCGCCGCCCCGCCGGCGCGGCGGATGGCCCAGACCGCCAGCCCGATCAGCACCAGCACCAGCGCGCCCGCGACCAGCACACCTGCGTGCCGTACGCCGTCCTGCTCCTCGAACGGCACCGAGACGAACTGGTAGACCGACGGCGCGTTGAGCGTGAGGTCCTTGTACGTGTCCGGCTGCCGGGCGTACACCGTCAGCAGCTGCCAGGGGTCGGAGCCGAGCAGCATGGCGGGGATGTCGAGCGCCACGTACACCGCCGGGATGGCCAGCAGGCTTCGCCACGGGATCCGTCGCGCCAGCACCAGGACGAGCAGGAGCGGGAACAGGAAGATCGCCTGGAGCTTGAACGCCAGCGCGATCCCGAAGAACGAGCAGGCCCACCAGGGCCGGTCGCGCAGGATGTGGTAGACGCCGCCGACCAGGAAGGTCGTGAAGATCGCGTCGGCCTGGCCCCACCAGCCGCTGTTGGTCACGACGGTGGGGAGGAAGAGGACGATCACCGCCGCGCCGAGGGCCCGCCAGGGCTGCTGCGGCGACCGCAGGGAGACGATGCGGAACGTGTAGTACGCCAGCGCCAGGTCGAACAGGATCGAGATGCACTTGATGCCCGTCAGCGCGGCCACCGGAAGGTAGGTGAGCGCGGCCATCAGGTACAGGTAGGGGACGTTGTAGTCCGAGAAGCCGGTGCCGCTGAGAGCGTGGAAACCGCCGTTGTTCGCGATGTACTGGTACCAGGGCCCGAGGAAGTAGTAGAAGTCCGTCGACTCGTTGTCCAGCATCAGGATGCGGACCGAGAGTGCGGCCATCACCGCCGCCATCGCGGCCAGAATCAGGACCGTGGGGTCGGCCGTGCTCTGACGCGGCTCCTCGGCGGTTATCTCGGACATCGGTCTCCATTCGGGTCGGCGGTGCGGCGGGCCGGCCGGGGTGCGTGCCGTGGGTCGGACGGCGGGGCCGGTACCGCGGCCCTCCGTGGGGGAGCCCCGTCCGCAGGGCGGCAGCCGGACCCGGAAGCCCTCCGTGCCCCACCCCTTGGTCCGCCCCCGTGGCCCGTTCCCGCGATCCGTTCCCGTGGGCCTGCCTCGGCGGTGGCATCCGGCGGGTGGCGCGCGAACGGGCGGATCCGCCCCCGGTCGATCATAGGCGCCCGTGTCCACCGGCACTCTGGTGGCCCCGGACCGCCAGGGCGCGGAGAAGAGCGGACCCGGGCGGCGCGGACGGCGCCGGCCCGCAGCGCCCGCGGCCGCCGATCGTCCTACTGCTGCCCCGCAGAAGTCGGTGGAGGGGTGTTGAGCTGGGCCGCGTACCCGTCCGTGAGGATGCCGCAGGTGCACCAGTCGCCTGTGCACGGGGTACCGGCCTCGGCGCCGTAGGGGCCGAGGCCGGCCATGAGGCGGAGTACCTCCGTGAGCTCCGGCGCGGAGAGCGCGGGGAGCGCCTCGGGGCTCGGCAGCTGCTGCCAGACGGCCGGATCATCGGTCACGTCACCGACGACCTGTGCGTCGATGAAGAAGGTGTAGAGGGGATGCTCGGGAAAGTCGTTGAGTCGCAGGACCCACCATCGCCCTTCGACCCGGGCCGCGTAGCAGAAGACACCTGTGCCGGTGTCGCACCACGTGGCCCCCGGGGGCAGTGCAGGGAGAGGAATCATGCCCGCGTCCTCCGGGCTGCCGTGTCAGGCAGGGGCGGACCGGCGGGGTCGCCCGGGTGGGAGGCTGTCCAGCCGTGTTCGAGCAGGGCGAAGGCCTCGTCGGCGGCTCGGCGCGGTTCAGGGTGCCGCAGGATGAGGCTGCGGGCCTCAAGGGCGAAACGGGCGAGGGCGGCGCAGCTGACGTCGTCCTCGGGGGCGGCGACGGCCTCGGCGATGGCTCGCGCCAGGGCGGTTTCGTGGCGCGTCCACATGCGGTGGGCGTAGTCGCGCAGCGCGGGGGTCTCCTGGACCATGCGCGTGAAGTCGGCGAACCGCGGGTCCGCGGTGTGGACGGCGAACTGGGTCTGCGCCAGCAGGAGGTGCTCGCGCAGCGCCTGCGGGATGGACGTGCCGGGGGTGCGGTCGCGGACGGTGGCGACGAGTGCTGCTTCGATGTCGTCCTCCTGGTCGAAGACCAGGGCTTCCTTGCCGGAGAAGTGCTTGAACAGGGTGGTCACCGAGACGTCGGCGGCGTCGGCGACGTCCTTGACGCCGACCTGGTCGTAGCCGCGTTCGAGGAAGAGGCCGAGTGCGGCGTCGGCCAGGGACTGGCGGGTCTGGGCCTTCTTGCGCTCGCGGCGCCCGGTCGGTTCGGTCACATGCCCACCCTATCGGCGAAGTGCATCCGCTGCAAAAGTTTAGTCGTTGCGCTTATTTAGCGAGTGTGCTTTCTTGGTGGTGTCGGGCCTCCCAGCGGCCCACCCACCTCCCGAGGGGCACTTCCATGAACTCTGTCCGCGATCCCCGCCATCCCCGCCATCCCCGCATCGCGATCGTCGGCGCCGGCCTGGGCGGCCTCACCTGCGCCCGGGTCCTGCAGCAACACGGCCGCTCCGTCACCGTCTTCGAACGCGAGGCATCCGCCGACGCCCGTCCGCAGGGCGGCACCCTCGACCTGCACGCCGACACCGGCCAGGCCGCCCTGCGCGCGGCGGGGCTCCTCGACCGGTTCCACGCCCTCGCCCGCCCCGAAGGAGACGCGTGGCGCGTGCTCGACTTCGCCACCGCCGCGCTCCTGGCGCAGCAGGGGCCTTCCGCCGACGGCGGCCGGCCGGAGATCGACCGGGGCCAACTGCGCGGCCTGCTCCTGGACTCGATCGCCGAGGGCACGGTGCGATGGGACCGCGCCGTCAGCGGGGTCACCCCACTGACGGACGGCACCTGCCGGCTGCGCTTCGGTGACGGTACCGCCGAGGACTTCGACCTGGTGGTCGGCGCCGACGGCGCCTGGTCGCGCGTCCGCCCGGCCCTGTCGCCCGCCGTACCCGGCTACACCGGTGTCACCTTCGTCGAGACCGGATTCGACCACTGCGACACCCGCCACCCCGACCTCGCGCGGCTGGTCGGCAACGGATCGATGCTGGCGAAGGGCGCCGGCAGGTCCCTGGTCGCCCAGCGCAACAGCAACGGCCACATCCGCGTCTACATCGCGCTGCGCGTGCCGGAGGCTTGGCACGCGGCCGCCGGTATCGACCTCGGCGACCAGCGGGCCGTGCGGGCGCACCTGCTGAGGGCGTTCGACGGCTGGGACGAGAGCCTGCGCCACGTCCTGCGCAACGGCGACAGCGGGTTCGTCAGCCGGCCCCTGTTCGTCCTGCCCGCCCCGCACACCTGGCAGCACGTTCCCGGCGTCACGCTGCTCGGCGACGCCGCGCACCTGATGCCCCCGGTCGGACAGGGCGCCAACCTCGCCATGCTCGACGGCTCCGACCTCGCCCACGCCCTCGCCACCGAATCCGGCGTCGACGACGCCGTCCGCGCCTACGAGCGCATCATGCTGCCGCGCTCGATCGAGGCCGCGACGGGCAGCGCGCAGGGACTCGACCACCTCGTTCCCGCGACGGCCCCCTGAACCGACTCCACCCGGGCGCTGACCATCTCAGCTCAGGCACCGGCTGTTCGGGTGCGCACGGCTGGAGTGGTCCAGGGCGGATCGAGCGACTGTCGGCTTCCACGGGCTGTCCGGCCCCTTCGGTCGCTGCGCATTGACGCAGGTCAGAGCGGCGGCAGGGACTGAAGCGACTGAGGCTGGGGATTGGGTGCACGGTGTCGCTCGGCGCGGAGGGGCCACCACGGCCAAGAAGAGCGAACCGGACCGCGCGGTGTGCGCTCCGTTTGTGCACATCTTCCACCTCGCCGACGAGGGGCCGCTCCGCGTCCCTTTCAGGTGGCTTGCGGTTCCTGGTGGACCGCGACGTCGGAGCTGTCACCGGGCACCTGTATGTTGATCACCCGCCGACCCCGTCGGTGTCCCGTCCCGGGGTGTCGACGTGCGGGTCCGGCCTGGGGTGGTGATCGCTTCGCGGACATCCGGTCGCTGTCGTCGGGGGGATCAGGTGATCCTTTGGCGTCGAGGCCGAACAGCCGCTCATCATCTCAAGTGCCTGAAGGATTCTGCATGACCGTTCCCGCTCTGCCCGACAGCCCGAAGTCCGCCGAGGGGCCGGCCGACACCCATGCCTGGGCAGCGCCGAGCCCGGATCGGGGTGAGGGCGAGGCTCCGGGTCAGGGCGAGGCCACGGTGCCTGCCCCGACCGCTGCCCCCGCCCCTGCCGCGCCCCCTGCTGCGCCCCCCGTCGCGGCTCCTGTCGCGGCTCCGAACGTCCCGTACTGGCCGCCGTATGCGTATCCGATGCCTGCGGCGCAGCCTCGCAACGGGCTGGGCACCGCGGCCATGGTGCTCGGGATCGTCGGCGGCGTCCTCAGCCTGGCCGTCATCTTCTTCTGGCTGTCCTGGCTGCCGGCCCTGCTCGCCGTGGTCTTCGGCGCCATCGGGCTGGGCTACGTCCGCAAGGGCCTGGCGACCAACCGGGCGATGGCGCTCGCGGGCGTGATCCTGGGCATTTCCGGTCTGCTGGTCTCGGCCGGTGCCGGGGTGTTCGTCGTGACGCGGGTCCAGGCGGCCAACGAGGAGCGGCGGGCGGAGGAGAACGCCGCGCGCGCCCGCGCCGATGCCGCGACCCAGGCCGCCAACGCGCGGGTGGCGAAGGAGCGGGAGCGGATCGAGGCCGAGCGGAAGCGGGCCGAGGCCGAGCAGGAGACGGCGGCCGCGGACGAGCGGGCCCGGCGCCTGTCGTTCGGCCAGTCCTACACGTACGGGGACGGCCTGAAGGTCACGATGGCCGCGCCGACGCCGTACGTTCCGAGTGACAGGGTGTCGGACACCCCCAAGGACGCCAAGATCATCCAGGTGCGGATCACCGTCGTCAACACCGGGTCGCAGGAGGTCTCGCTCGACGGGTCGGGGCTGCCCACCGTTAGGGACGCCAAGGGCAACCTCGTCTTCACGCTGATCGACGGAAGCGGACGGATGAAGATCCTCCGAGGCTCGCTGGCCCCGGGCGAGGAGGCCACCGGTCTGACGGCGTACGCCCTGCCGGGCAGCGCGGCCGATCGGTTCTCCGCCCAGTTCGACTACGGTCTCGGGCGGCTGCGCAAGGACGTCATCTGGTCCGGCTCCCCGAGCTGACCCGGGGCCTCCCCCCTCGAAGCCGGTTGCGCGGGAGGGATGACCTGCCGCCACCTGGCTCGCTTCACCCTCGTCCACCAAAGGCGTTGAGAGCGTCGGGCCGGGCACCCGGCGGTGATCGGCGGCTGCCCGCGGCGAGGGCGGGATCCCCTGACCCGGATCGTCCGACGCCGGGGCACGGCAGGTGCCGCGCCCCGGCCGGGTACCGAGGGAGCCTCAGAGGTTGAAGCGCATGACCATATTCGCCGGGAGGCTGGAGGTGGTTCCGTTGCTGCAGCTCGTGATGTCCACCACCGGGAAGAGGGTGCCGGTGACGGTGGCGCCGGGCAGGACGGAGCTGTCGAGGGTGACCGTGCCGTTGAGGCTGTTGGAGATCTCGTTCTTCGAGGGGTCGCCCTCGACGTCCTGCATGCCCGAGGCGTTGATGGTGGAGGTGCCGGCCGGGTTGCCGTTCGCGTCGGCCCAGTTGACGACGATGGTGCCGGTGACCTGGCCGAGTTGCTTGCAGGAGAGGGTCGCCGACCCGGTGAGGGAGACCGATCCGGCGGACAGGCTGGGGCCGCCGTTCTTCGTCAGGCACCTGCCGATGGCGCCGTCGTTCATGGACAGGTCGACGGCAGCGGGGGTGTCCGTGATCGGCGCGGTGCTCTGGACCGTACCCCTGGCGTTGCACATGAGCCGGAGCAGGGGGTTGGCCCGGGTTTCGGCGGCCCCGTTGGCCCCGTCGGTCACGACCGGCGTGTCGGCGGCCGAGGCGGGGGCGGGCTGCTGGAGGAGCACGGCCGAGGTGGCGGCCAGGGCGGCCAGGGCGAGCGGGATGGCGGCCAGGCGCCACCGGCGGGGCTTGGACGGCGCTGTTTCCCGCGTCGGCACGGGGTCGGAGTCCCAGGAGTGCGAGGGCATGGTGTTCCTGTTCTGTGAAGTCGGGCGGCTGAGGGGGATCAGAGGAGGCTGGAGAACTGGGCGTCGTGCTTCGCGGTGAGGCTGCTCAGGCCGTTGGAGCAGTGGCTGATGTCACTGGTGGGCTCGAAGGTGGTGAGAACACCGGCGAGCGGCAGGACCTTGCTTTCGAGGGACACCGTGCCGTCGCTCGAGTTGAGGATGTCCCCGTGCGCGGGGTCGCCTTCGACGTCCTGTGCGCCGTTGGTGGTCACGGTGGAGGTCCCGACGACGCTGCCGGTCTGGTTCAGCCCGCTGTACCAGGTGATGGTCTCGGTGCCGCTGAACGTACTCGGGGAGGAACACGAGAGCGTGCCGGTGCCGGCGAAGGTCAACGTCGCCGACAGCACGTTCGTGGGCCCGCCGTTCTCGGCGAAACACTCGTCGAACGTGCCGACCCCGGAGAGGGACACGGTCCCGGCCGTGTTCGTGATCGGCGCGCTGCTGGTGCCGACGGCCTGCCCGGAGCAGGTGAGCTTGGTCAGGAGCGTGTCGCGGTGGCCGGTGGACTCGCTGGCGGCGGCCGAGGTGGGGTCGGCCTGCTGGAGGAGCAGGCCGGCGCCGGCGACGGTGGCGGCCAGGGCGAGCGGGACGGTGGCGAGACGCCACCGCCGGACCGAGGAGTTTCCGGTGCGCGGTCCGGACGGTGTGCCGGGGGCGGTGGCTTGAGCGCCCATAGTTGCTCTCCTTTGTTTATGTGTACGAACTGCTGCTGTCAGATTCACTTCCGGTGGGGCGCTGTGCGATCCGGGCGGGGTCGGATTCGCCTTTACGGTGCGATATTGATCCGACTGTCGCAGTGCACCCTCAGGCTCCTGCGGCGTTGACTTTTTGCTACTGAAGATCGTGAACGACCTTTACTGTCGGGCAGTCGAGGGATAGCAGCGTGTACTTGCCGGGTCTTCCGCCGGCGCCGGGTTACGTTCTGCGGCAGACCTTTTCAGTGCCTGCCCGCCGGGCCGCCCTGCGGACCAGAGGAGACCCCGATGCCGCCCAGTCCGCCTCTTCCGATTCGCCGCTCCCGCACCCCGGCCGCAGATCGGCTGCCCGGTTTTCCGGGTGCGGAGCACTGGCGGCGCGAGGAGAGATCCGGACTGCACTACGTCGACCACGGATCCGGCGACGTCGTGCTCATGCTGCACGGAAACCCGACGTGGGGATATCTGTGGCGGCGTCTGATCGCCGCATTGGCCGGGGATTTCCGCTGCATCGTGCCGGACCAGCTGGGCATGGGGCTCTCCCAGCGCAGGGCCGGTGCCGGTCCGATTCCACTCGCGCAACGGCTGGAGCACCTCGACGCGCTGGCGGCCCACCTGATCGAGCAGCGCCGGGCACCGTCGGCGGGCTGGACCCTGGCGGTGCACGACTGGGGAGGGCCGATCGGTCTGGCCTGGGCGCGGCGGCACCCCGGGCTGGTCGCGAAGCTGGTCGTGCTGAACAGCGTGGGTTTCCGGTGGCCCGAGGGCTACCGGCTGCCGCGCTCGCTGGCCCTGCTGCGCGACGTCCGGCCGCTCGGTGCGGCGGCGCACCTGCTGAACGTCTTCCCCCGGGCGGCGCTGCGGGCCGGGGTGGTCCGGCCGCTGCCCGCCGAGGTCCGCTCCGCCTATCTGCGGCCGTACCGCAGCGCGTGGCAGCGCCGCGCGGTGCGGGACTTCCTTCGGCAGATCCCGCGCAGCGGCGCGGACCCCGCCTGGTCCCTGGTCGATCCCGGCGGCGACAGCGCCGAGCTCGCCGGGCTGCCGGTGTTCATCGGCTGGGGCCTGCGCGACCCGGTGTTCACACCGCTCGTCCTGCGGGAGTGGCGGCGCAGACTCCCGCACGCCGAGGTGCACGCCTTCGCCGACGCGGGCCACTTCGTCCTGGAGGACGCCGGCGAGTCCCTGACCGGGCCGCTTCGGCGCTTCCTGTCCACGCGATGACGAACCATCACGGAAAGGTGCCCATGCCCTCGCCCCACAGCAGGATCAGTCACGTGCGGGTCCACGTCCCCGAGGCCCGCCAGAGTTCCCGCGAGATCGAGGAGGAGCTGCGCCGCCAGAGCCCCGGGGCCGCGCTGCCGGCGGGACTGCTGGAGCACATGTTCGGGCTGCGCGAGCGGTGCGTGGCGGCGCCGGAGGAAATGCCCTCGGACCTGGCGGCCCGGGCGGGTGCCGCCGTCCTGCGCGACGCCGGCCTCCCGCCCGAGGCCATCGATCTGCTCGTCTACACCGGGATCAACAAAGACCTCGACGAGCCGGCGACCGCGAACGTGGTGGCCGCCGAACTCGGCGTCACGGCACCGGTCTTCGATCTGATGAACGCCTGCAACGGCGTGCTCAGCGCCCTGGAGAGCGTGGACGCGCTGATCAGGCTCGGTTCCTACCGGCGGGTGCTGGTGGTCACCGGGGAGACACCCAGCCGGATCACCCGCTGGCGCGTTCCGGACCGCGGTCGGCTCGCATCGGCGCTGGCCAGTCTCACGCTGGGCGACATGGGGGCGGCCGTGCTGGTGGAGGCGAGCGAACGCCCCGGCATCCTCGGCAGCCGCTTCTTCGCCAACCCCGCCGCCTGGCCGAGCGCGGTGCTGCGCAGCCCGTACACCACCGGCCGGATGCATGAGTTGGAGGTCGACGACGCCGCGTTGACGGCCTCCTTCGCCGAGCTGCGGGAACAGGCCTTCAAGGCTGCGGGCGAACTGGTCGGCTCCGTGGCCGACTGTGCGCTGTTCTGCGTCCACCAGCCCTCGGCGGCCATGACCCGCGACCTCTGCTCCAGCGCCGGCATCCCCGTCGAGGCCGTGATCCCCACCTTCCCCCACTACGGCAACGTCGCCACCGCCACCATCCCGCTGCAACTGGCGCTCGCGCAGGAGCAGGGCCGGCTGCACGAGGGCGATCTGGTGGGGATCCTCGGCCTGGCCAGCGGCACCAGCCTCGGCGTCATGGCCCTGCGGTGGTGAGCGCGGCCCCCGGGGCGACCGAGGCGCGGGACGCCTGGCCGGAGACGCTCGCCGCCCACCTGGCCGGCTGGGCCGGCCTGCAACCGGACCGCGCCGCGCTCGTCTGGCCCGCCCCGCGCGGCCGTTGGCACACCGTCGACTTCGCGACGCTGGAGGCCGCCTGCCGGGCGCGCATCCGCGAACTGCGCGAGGCGGGCGCCGGCGCCGGGCAGAAGGCCGTGGTGATGGCCCGCGACCCGTACGACCTGGTGACCACCGTGTACGGGCTGCTCGCCCTCGGTGCGGTGCCGGTGCTGATCGACCCGGCGCTGCCCCGTCCGGCGCTGCGGGCCTGTCTGGACGAGACGCGGCCCGAGGTGTTCATCGGCGACCCGCTCGCCCAGCTGGCCCGGCTGCTGCTCGGCTGGGCCCGCCCGCACGTCACCGTCTCGCTGCTCACGGGCCGCGCGTGGCGCGCGCGCCGACCGGAGCCGGGGTCGGAGTCGGAGCTGGAGCGGTCGGAGCCGCCGTGGCCGAGTCCGCCGCCCGCCGCCTCGCTCGCGCTGATCGCCTTCACCTCCGGCTCCACCGGAGTGCCCAAGGGCGTGGAGTACGAGCACCGGCAGCTGGCCGCCCAGGTCCGCTCGATCGCCGGGCTGCTGGGGCTGGGCCCCGGTGAGGTGCTGCTCGCCGGGTTCCTGCCCTTCGCCCTGTTCGGGCCCGCCACCGGCGCCACCACCGTCGTCCCGGCCATCGACCACCTCAGACCGGCCCGCACCCGGGGCGCCGACCTGGCGCGCGCCGTCACCGAGCACTTCACCTCGGTGGTGTGCGCCTCCCCGGCGGTGCTGCGGGCCCTGGCCGGGGAGTGCGAGCAGGGCCGTCTGTCGCTCGCCCCGGTGCGGCTGGCCTGTTCCTTCGGTGCCCCGCCGTCCGAACGGCTGGTGCGTGCGCTGCGCCGGGCGCTGCCGGAGGAGGCGACGCTGCTCAGCGCGTACGGCGCCACCGAATGCCTGCCGGTCAGTGTGATCGACAGCGCCGAACTGGCCGCCGCGCACGCGGAACCGCTGCACGCCCACCGCGGGGTCTGCCTGGGCCGCCCGGTGCCCGGCATCGAGGCCCACGTCCTGGTGCCGGCCGGCCCCGTGTCGTACAACCGGCCGATGCCACAGGGGAGTTACGGAGAGATCACGGTCGGCGGCCCGCAGGTCAGCCGGGCCTACCACGCCCGCCCGGGAGCGAACGCGGCCGCCAAGGTCGGCGCCGGCGAGGACGTGCTGCACCGCACCGGCGATCTCGGCTGGCTCGACGAGAGCGGTCGGCTGTGGTTCCTCGGGCGCTCAGCACACCGGGTGCACGGAGCCGGGTTCGCGCTCGACACCGCCGTGGTCGAGCGGATCGCCGACGCGGTGCCCGGCATCGGCCGCACCGCACTGATCGGCCTCGGGCCCGCAGGCCGTCAACGGCCGGTGCTGTGCGTGGAGTTGGCGCCATCGTCGGCCAACTCGGCGACGGCCGTCGTCCAGGGGCTTCGGCACGCCCTGTCGGCGGTGCCGGGCGGCCACCGGATCGCCACCGTGCTGGTCCACCGCCGGCTGCCCACCGACCCGAGGCACAACTCGCGCGTCGACCGCGACCGCCTCGCCCGCTGGGCCCGCCGACAGCTGCGCCGACGAGGCCCGGGCGCCGTGCCGGAAGGCGGGCGATGAGGGTCCTGGTCACCGGGGGCAGCGGCTTCCTCGGTCTGGAGCTGTGCCGTCGCCTCACCGGGCGCGGCGACGCGGCGGTCTCGCTGAACCGCCGCTGGAGTCCGGAGCTGGAGCGGCTCGGGGTCCGTCAGCACCTGGGCGACATCGCCGACCCGGATACGGTCCGGCGAGCCCTCGCCGGGTGCGAGGCGGTGATCCACAACGCGGCCCTGGCCGGGGTCCGGGGGCCCGAGCAGCCGTACCGCGCGGTCAACGTCGACGGCACCCGGCACGTCCTGACCGCCTGCCGCGCCCTCGGTATCGGCCAGCTGGTCTATACCTCCACTGCCAGCGTGGCCTTCACCCCCGAAGGCGTCATGGGAGGGGACGAGTCCCTGCCCGGGCCCCGGAGCCACTCGGCCGCCTACCCCCGCACCAAGGCCGAGGCCGAGGCGGCCGTCCTCGCCGCCAACGGCCCGGACCTGGCGACCACGGTGCTGCGCCCCCACCTGATCTGGGGGCCCGGCGACCCGCACTTCCTGCCCGCCCTGCTGCGGGCGACCGAAGCCGGGCGACTGCTGATGCCGGGCCGCGGCACCAACCTCGTCGACACCTGCCACCTCGCCACCGCGGCCCACGCCCACCTGCTCGCGCTGGACCGGCTGCGACCGGGCCACCCGGCGGCCGGGCGGGCCTACTTCGTCGCCCAGGGCGAACCGCGGCCCCTGCGCGAGGTGGTGACCAGGCTCCTCGCCGCAGCCGGACGCCGCGCGAGCTGGCGCCCGGTGCCCTACCCCGTCGCGCTGGCCGCCGCCGTCCTGGCCGACGCCACCACGACGGTGCTCCGCCGTCACACCGACCACGGCCTCAGCCGATTCCTGCTCCACCAGCTCACCCGGCCGCACTGGTTCGACCTCACGGCGGCCCGGCGCGACCTCGGCTTCGAGCCACCCACCACGTTCGACCAGGCCATGGCCGAGCTGACCCGTCACCACCGCACCACCGGCGGCTGAGCCCGCCCCCCTCACACTCCGGAAAGGAACCACCATGGACACGACGCTCTCCGTGGACGACGTCTGCGACACCGCCCAGACCCTGCTCGTCGAGCGGTTCGGCGTATCCGCCGACGTCATCGGCCCCGACGCCACCTTCGAGGAGATGGACGTCGACTCGCTCGCGCTGGCCGAATTCGCCTTCGTGCTCCAGGACGAGTTCGGCATCCTGATCAGCCAGGAGGACGCCGACCGGCAGAGTACGCTCATCGACGTCGCCCGGATCGTCCAGGCCCGACTCGGCGACGCGACCGAACCCGTCGCGTGAACCGCCCCGAGATCGCCGTCACCGGCCTGGGGCTCGTCACCCCGGCCGGGATCGGCGCCGAGGACACCTGGCAGCGGGTCTGCGCCGGCGCACCCACCGCGTCACCGGACCCGGACCTCGACGCCGCCCCGGTGACGTTCTCCTGCCGCATCCCCACCATGGACCTGGACACGGCGGTCGGGCGCAAGAAGGCCTGGCGGATCGGGCGGTTCAGCAAGCTCGCGCTGCTCGCGGCCCGGGAGGCCGTCCAGAACGCGGGACTGGACACCGGCGGGTGGGACGGCGCCCGGGTCGCCGTCGTGCTCGGGGTGGGCTTCGGCGGCGCGCCGCACTGGGAGGACCAGCTGCGCCGACTCCATCAGCGCGGGCCGGCCCACGTCTCGCCGACGCTGATCCCGATGGTCATCGGCAACATGGCCGTCGGCGAGGTGGCCCAGGAGTTCGGCGCGCGCGGCCCCACGCTCGCCTGCGCCACCGCCTGCGCCTCCGGTGCCACGGCCCTGTCCATCGCCCACGACCTGCTGGTCGCCGGGTCCTGCGACCTCGTCCTGGCCGGTGGCGCCGAAGCCGCCCTCAGCCCGCTGGTGGCGACCGGGTTCCACCGGATGGGCACCCTGTCGGCGCGCGGGCACGACGTACCGGGCGCCTCCCGGCCGTTCGCCGCCGACCGGGACGGCTTCGTCCTGGCCGAGGGCGCCGCCGTGCTCGTCCTGGAGCGCGCCGCGGACGCGAAGGCGCGCGGTGCCCCGGCGCGCGCCGTGCTCGCCGGACACGGCGCCAGCAACGACGCCTACCACCCGACCGCGCCGCCCCAGGGCGCCGCCGGTGCCGAGCAGGCGCTGCGTACGGCGCTGCGCAGTGCGGGCCTGGGCGCCGGCGACATCGGCCACGTCAACGCCCACGGCACCTCCACCCCGCTCAACGACGCCGCCGAAGCCGGCCTGATCGCCCGCGTCCTGCCGCACCGGCCCAGCGTCACCGCCCCCAAGGGCGTGCTCGGCCACAGCCTCGGCGCGGCCGGCGCGATCGAGGCGGCGCTCACCGTGCTGACCGTCGAACGCGGGCTGGTACCGCCGATCGCCAACCTCACCCCCGACATCGCCGAGTTCGACATCGACTGCGTCACCGGGACGGCGCGCCGGCAGCGCATCGACGCGGCGGTCAGCCACTCCTTCGGCTTTGGAGGCCACAATGTCGTCCTCGCCCTGCGCCGGGACTGACCCCAGGGCAGGCATGGTCCGAACCACCCCGGCGCCGCCCGGCGCCACCGGGGCCCGCCTCGGCGCACTCGTCGCCCGCCACCGCTGGGCGGTGCTGTGGACCACCGCCCTGCTGCTGGCCGTCGCCGCGGTCGCCGGGGCCGGGCTGCCCGCACGGCTGTCCCACGGCGGCTTCACCAACCCCGGGGCCGAGTCCGGCCGGGCGCTCGAAGCCATCGAACACCACTACAACGCGGGCGGCACCAGCACGATCGTGGTCTTCCGCAGCGAGACCCTCACCGTGGACGACCTGGAGTTCGGCGAAGCCGTGCGGTCCGCGCTCGCCGCGGTGCCCAGGACCGTGCTGACGGGTGCCCAGCACTACTGGAACACCGGCACGCGGGATCTCGTCTCCGCCGACGGGCACGAGGCCTGCGTGGTCGTCGGACTGGCCGGCACCGGCGACCAGGCCAGGACCGCCTCCTACGATCGGCTGCGCCGGCTGCTGCACCCCGACGGGCTCGCCGTCTCCTACACCGGGCAGGTACCGCTCCAGGCAGACCTGGACCGCACCGTCGACGAGGACCTCACCCACGCCGAGCTCTACGTCTTCCCCCTGCTGTTCCTGCTGCTGCTGCTCTTCTTCGGCAGCCTCGCCGCGGCCCTGCTGCCGCTGGCCGTGGCCGGCGCGAGCCTCGCGATGTCCTTCGCGGTGCTGCGCGTGCTCGCCCCCCTGGTGCCGGTCAGCTACATCACCCGCAACGTCGTCGTCATGATCGCTCTCGGGCTGTCCGTCGACTACGCCCTGTTCGTCGTCGTCCGCTTCCGGCGCGAGCTGCGCCACCGGGGCGACCCGCACCGGGCCGTCGCCGCCACCATGGCCTCCGCCGGGCACACCGTGCTGTACTCCGCGACGGCCATCTCGCTCGCCGTCCTGGGCCTGACCCTGCTTCCGTTCCCCATCACCCGCTCCCTCGGCATCGGCGCCGCCGTCACCGTCGCGCTGGCCGGCGCCGCCAGCCTCACCATGCTGCCCGCCGTGCTGGCCGTGCTCGGCCCGCGTGTCGAGGCCGGGTGCGTGCGGTTGCCCGGCTTCGGGCGGGCCGGTCTCGGACGTGCCTGGGCGGAGGGCGAGGAGGCGGGATTCTGGTACCGGCTCGGCCGGAGCGCCGTCACGCACCCGTGGGCCTGGCTCACCGCCGCCGTCGCGGTGATCGCCGTGCTGAGCCTCCCGGTCGTCAGTCTGCACCTCGCCGCGAGCGATCAGCGGACCCTGCCCGCCGGGGCGGACAGCCGCAGAGCACAGGAGCTGCTGCACGCGGACTTCCCGGCGGCCGGGCTCGACCAACTCCAGGTCGTCGCCCACCTGCGGGACGACATCAGCGGCGAGCCGGGCAAGGCCGCGCTGGCCCGCTGGCAGCAGCGGCTCGCCGGACTGCCGGGCGCCCAGGACGTCCGGCTGCGCGTCACCACCGCGCACAGCGCGCTGCTGACCGTCGCCACCGACACGGTTCCGGACGCTCCCGCCGCCGAGCGACTGGTGCGCGCCGTGCGGGCGCTCGACCCGCCCGACGGCGGCCGGGTCCTGGTCGGCGGACCGGCCGCGGCCAACGTCGACGTCCTGGACACGGTGAAGGGCAGGCTCCCGGCGCTGGTCGGGTACCTGCTGGTGGTCACGCTCGGCCTGCTCTTCCTGGCCTTCCGGTCGCTGCTGGTCCCGCTCAAGGCGGTCATCACCACGACGATGTCCCTCGGCATCGCCTTCGCGGCCGTCACCTGGACCGTTCAGGACGGCCACGGCGCCCGGCTGCTGGGTCTTCAACCCACCGGGTACGTCGGCGTGTTGGAGGCCGCCATCATGCTGATGTTCGTCTTCTCGCTCTCCGTCGACTACGAGCTCTTCCTGATCGCGCAGATCCGCGAGCTCCACCGCGGCGGGATGGACAACGCGAGCGCCGTGGTGACCGGCCTCGGGCGCACCGGCGGGCTGATCTCGGCCGCGGCGGCCCTGATCGTGCTGGTCGCCGGGGCCTTCGCGACCAGCCCCGTCGCCACCGTGAAGGAGATCGCCCTCGGTGTCCTGGTGGCCGTGGCCGTCGACGCCACCGTGGTGCGCATGCTGCTGGTCCCCGCCACCATGCGCCTGCTCGGCGAACTCAACTGGTGGGCACCGCGCTTGCGGCGGCCGGCGGCGCCGAGCGGGCCCCGGCCGGGGCCGTTGGCGGGCCTGGAAGCGGTGGAGTGAGCGTACGAGTGGGTTCCGGGTGGGCCGGGCGCCCGGCGGTGTGCGGAGCGGCCCCGGCGCACCGGTGTCCCGCGCCGGGGATCCGGCGCGGGACACCAGGAGCAGTACCGGTGCTCCGACCGGGCTACACGGCGGTGTCGACGACGGAGACCATGCCGAAGTGGTGGTGGGCGATGGAGAGGTCGCCCTGGGTGTCGCCGCCGGTGGGGGTGATCATGGCGGAGGAGACGGTGTACTCCCGCGGGCCGCCGCTCTGCATCAGGTAGGGGATGCCGATGGTGGCGGGGGTCTGCGGCCCGAGGGCGCCGAGCCCCGGGGGGACGGAGAGCTGGTAGACGGAGGGGATGGCGGGGTCGTTGTTCTGGTAGAGCGTGGTGAGGCCGGGCGGGCGGCCGTCGGTGGGGATCTGGGTGTAGAAGGGGGTGGAGAAGGTGAAGTCCGCGGGGTTCTGGGTGCCGTCGAACAGGGTGCCGGCGCCGTTGAAGAAATGGAACGGGATCTCGGCCGACGCCCCTCCGGCGATCAGGGGGAGCTGCGGGGAGGTGAAGTAGAGGTTGGCGTTGCCGGGGGGCGGGGCGGCCAGGCTGGAGCGGACGAAGCCGAACTCCCACACGTTGCGGGTCAGATCGCTGTCCATGTCGGTGGTGTTGTTCGCGTCGGTGGTGAAGATGGCCCGGCCGATCGGGGGGATGTTGGGGGCGCCGGGCAGCAGGGTGAAGGTGACGGGCACGGTCAGGGCCGTGTTCGCCGGGAAGCCGTTGAACGAGACCTGGATGACGGAGGGCACGTTGGGCGCGCTGTTCTGGTACAGCCAGCGGGAGGTGCCGCCGCTGACGGACGGCAGCGCCGCGACGTTGGCGTAGAACGGGGTGATGACCTTCAATGACACCGGTCCGGTGGCCGCGGTGCCGCTGAAGTTGCCGACCGTGACCTGCACGGTGGCCGTCCCGCCGCCCATGTAGGTGCCCGCGTCCGCCGAGCAGTACAGGTTCACGCTGTTCAGCGCGTCCGGCTGACGAGTGGCACCCACGGGGGCCACGGACCGGTCCTCGGCTGCGGCTGCCGCCGGCACGGCTCCGCCCAGGCCCACCACGGCTGCGCCCAGTCCTGCGGCCCTGAGGAGGCTTCGGCGTGCCACCGGCGTTGCCCCCGGCCTGCCGGACTCGTCCTCTTCGCGGATTCCATCGACCATGTCTGCGCCTCCAACGGCACGTAGCGGTGAGGTGGGCTTCCAGCCCGATGGTTCGTACCCTGACACAGGGTTGTGTCGCGGATCGGTCAACGCGCTTGGCGGGGTGGGAACTTCACGGCGGATTCAGCCTTCGGCCTCATGCGGTGACGGCACCGGCCGGTGGTCGCCGGGGAGGTGCTGACGGCCGGGCGGGCCGGCACCGGGTACCGGACGGTACCCGGTGCCGACGCGAGAGGTCGTGCCGTGCCGCTCAGAGCGAGGCGAGGCTGAAGTCCACCTCGTGGTTCCCGGTCAGGGCCGTCACCCCGGTGTCACAGGAGCCGGTGATGTTGCTGATGTCGAAGCTGCCCTGGTAGCTGTTGAGGGGCAGGAGGGTACTGGTCACGTCCGTGACGCCGGTTTCGTCGTTGGTCGCCTCGCTGCTGCCCGAGTTGCCCTTCTCCCCGCCCTTGAAGGAGACGGTGGTCTGGCCGAGCACCTTGTTGCCGACGTCGTACCAGGTGAAGATCGCCACTCCGGAGAAGGGGTGGTAGCCCTGGCAGGAGAACGTCCCGGTGCCGACCGAGGAGATCGTGCCGTGATCGACGTTCGAGTTGGTCCCGGCGGCGCTGTAACAGTCGTTGAGGCTGCCGCTGACCGTGTACGAGTTCGATACCACCGCGTTGGTCAGCGGGTTCTGGAACGTCAGCGTCACCGGCCCTGTACAGGTCAGGTTGTCCAGGACCTCCGTCGCCTGCGCGGTCCCGGCCACGCCGGGGATCGCCACCGACAGCAACCCGCCCGCGAGGGCCGCCACCATCAAACGTCTCATCAGTCGTCCTTCTCTCTGTCCATCGGCGTCGTGCCTTGCCGCCAAGAATCGTCCGTGTTCGACCAATCGGCATTCGTGCGCTGCCGGCGCACTCCGTGTCTCACCCGGACAGCGGGACGGGCGGCCAGGTGGTTGCCGTCGGCGCCCCGCCGCGGCCGGGCCGGGTCACCCGATCCACTCTCCGGTGTCGCGGGACAACCGCGGCCACAGCACTGTTTGAGCATGAGCTACGACCATGGGGTGGCGGCCGGAGCCCGTGCGAGACCCGCCCGCCCCCGAAGGGTGCGCGCCGCCCTCAGGTCCGGATGCCTTGCGGGGGTGCTGGTCCTGCCCGTCGGCGTGACCGCTCTCGCCCGGGACGCGACCACCCGGACCTTCATCACCGACGCCACGTTCACCGTCCCGGACGGTGTCACCGGCATCACCGTCACCCTCGTCGCAGCGGGGGCCGGTGGAGGCGGCGGGGGCGGAGGAGGCGGCACCGGCCTCTTCAAGAGCGGCGGCGGCGGAGGAGCGGGAGGCGGCGGCGGGGGAGGCGCCCGGGTCACCTGCACCCTGGCCGTCACCCCCGGCGAGGTGCTGACCCTGGCCGTCGGCACCGGCGGAGCCGGTGGAGCGGGAGGTGCCAGCGGTGAGGAGGCCGACCCGGGCGATGGGGGCGGTGACGGGGGCGCCGGCGGCCGGTCCACCCTCACCGGCGGCGGAGTCGTCCTGGCACTCGTGGACGGCGGGTCACGCCCCGGCGGCGGCGGCGCGGGCAGCGTGCTCGGCGGCGCCCGGGGCGAGGGCGGCCACGGCGGAGGGACCGCCTCCGCCTGCGCGGGCGGCCGGCCCAGCGGCGCAGGCGGATCCGACGGTGAGCTCGGAGCCGTCGGGGAGGAAGGCGCTGACGTGACACCGGCCACCGTCGGCGACACCGTCCCCGGCAGCACGGGAGGCGAGGGGGGCGAAGGCGGTGTGGCGGGGGCTCCTGCGTCGGCCGCCTGCCCCGTGGGCACCGGCGACGGAGGGGACGGCGGCGACGGCGGCGACGGCCAGGACTACGTCGGCAACTTCGACAACCCCCAGACCCCCGGCGAGGACGGCACCGAGGGCACCGCGGGCGGCAGCGGCTGCATCACCCTCACCTATTAGGGGGTCTGTCCGGCGGATCGTGCCGGACAGGCCCTGGACCGGCGGGCCGGGCCCCGACGCCGGCTTGGTCGGCGTCGGGGCCCGGCATTGCGTCAGGCCGGGTCCAGGAGGTTCGTGCCGCCCGGCCCGAGCCCGCCGGGCACCGCCCGCTCCGCAGCGAGGGGCGGGGCTTGCGGGAGCGCGGTGGTGGGGCGCTCGTCCGCGATCAGGCGTCCTGTGCGGGGACGAAGGGGACGACGGGCATGGGCCTGGCGGTGGGGGTGGGGGTGGGGGTGACCGTAGGCGTGGCGGTGGACGTGGGGGTGGCGGTGGCGGTCGGGCTGGATGTGGCAGTCGGGCTGGATGTGGCGGTCGGGCTGGATGTGGAGGTCGGTGTCGGCGTGGGGGACTGCGTGCCGGTGGGCAGCGTGATGGTGACCGTCCCGTCCAGCGTCATCGACTTCAGACCGGTCGGGGTGTTACAGGCCGTGAGGTCGATGTTGGACTTGACCGGGTCGAGGACCACCGTCCAGGTGGCGCCCTTGTAGCGGCCCGCGGTGATGCCGCCGCTGAGGGGGTTGCTCGACTTGAGCAGGTCCTGGATCGGCTGCATGTCCCAGGTGAAGTCGGTGGTGCCCGGGTCCTCCGTGGTGGGCTGGCCGTTCGCGGTCTCCCAGGTGACGCGCTGCAGGGTGCCGGGCGCGTTCTGGTAGTCGCCGGCCGCGCAGGTCACGCCGTTGCCGAGGCCGGTCCCCACGTAGTCGGCCTGGGTGATGGGGGCGTCACCGGTGCAGTTGAGCAGTTTGGGGCTGCCGAGGGTGGCCGTGATGTTGTCCTGGGGGACGAGCGTGAGGCCGGAGCTGAAGGTCATCGTGAAGCTGTCCTCGCAGGTGATGACCTGGGGTACTCCGGCGGCGGAGGTGTCGAACACGAGCAGTCCGCCGACCAGGGTGCCGGCCGCGAGGGCGGCGGCCGCGATACCGATGGGGTGTTTCATGGGGTCGTGCCTTTCTTGGGGTGGGGGAACCCGGTGGTGCTGCGGGCCGGCTCACCCGGGGAGTCCGGGGGCCGGTGCTGTGGGACGGCTCGACGGGGTGGGGAACCCGGAGCCCGACGGTGAGGGCCCGGCCGCCGCGGGGGAGCCGTCGTCCTCGCCGTGGCGCGCGAGGGTGAGGAGCGCCGTCCCGCTGACCACCAGGACGGCGAGGACGTAGAGCGGGGTCACGGCCGGGGACTTGAACCAGTCGGTGGCCTCGGCGGTCAGGTAGGTGGCGAGGGTGCCGCCGAGGAGCCCGCCCAACTGGTAGCCGACGGCGGTCCCGCTCAGGCGCACGCGGCTCGGGAAGAGCTCGGAGACCAGGGCCGCCTGGGGGGCGTACATCGCGGCGAAGCCCACCAGCGACAGCAGGTAGGCGAGCACCAGGACCGGGGGAGAGCCGAAGCGCAGCAGGGGCGCGAACGCGGCGGCCCAGAGCGCCATGGTGATGGTCCCAGCCAGGCAGACCCGCCGTCTCCCGTAGCGGTCGGACAGCGCGCCGAAGAACGGGATCAGGGCGATCAGCGCGAGCGGGGCGAGGAGCGAGAGCGCGATCAGAGCGTTGAGCGACAGGCCGGCGACGCGCAGCAGGGTGAGGACGTAGTTGAACGAGAAGCCGAAGAGCACGACGTCGGCTCCGGCGGTGATCGCCGTGGTGACGAGCAACTGCCTGCGGTGCCGGGCGATCAGTTCGACGACCGGCCGCCTGCTGCGGGCGCCGGTGAGGGCGAGCGTTCGGAAGGCGGGGGTCTCCTCGATCCGCGCCCGGGCCCACAGCCCCACCACCACCAGCACGGCGGAGAGCAGGAAGGGCAGTCGCCAGCCCCAGGTCATGAACTGTGCGGGTGTCAGCGCACCGGAGACCGCCGTCATGGCGCCGAACGCCAGCAGGTTGCCCGCCGGCGCGCCGATCTGGGCCCAGCTCGACACCAGCCCCCGGCGACCCGGCTCGGCGCACTCGTGCGCGACGACGGTGGCCGCCCCCCACGCGCCGCCCAGGCCGAGCCCCTGGAGCAGGCGCAGCGTGACCAGCAGGAGCGGGGAGGCGAAGCCGATCTGGCCGTAGCCGGGCAGCAGCCCGACCAGGCCGGTGGAGGCCCCGGTCAGCAACAGCGCGCCGACCAGGGCGGGGCGCCTGCCGTGGCGGTCGCCGAGGTGCCCGAAGAGCGCGCCGCCGACCGGCCGTGCCACCAGCGCGGCCCCGTAGAGGCCGATGCCGGTGAGGGTCGCCGCGAAGGGCGAGAGGTAGGGGAAGAACTGGTGCTTGAAGACCAGCACCGAAGCGTTGACGTAGAGGAAGAAGTCGTACCAGACGAGCGTGGTACCCATGAGGCTGACGATGACCGAGCGGCGGACATCGCGTGTCGCGAAGCGCACATCGAACTCCATTGCGTGTGACTGCCGTCACTTCTAGCAATATTCCAGCGCCGGTGGCATCGCGCCACGCAGGCCGTCGCAGGCTGGACTATTCGCGTGCGCACCGTACCCGTGCCCCGAACTCCGGAGATGCGCCCGGGCGCCCGGCGCGACCGGTCGGATCTTCGTTCAACTCGTCTCCACCGCAAGGGAATTCGCGGCCCACTCGGTCGACTCGGCCGCTTGTCCGAATGCGGCGTTCAGGTTAATGCTGTCGCTGGTGAACCATGGTGGGGTGGAGTGGATTCCGGCCGTCCGGCCGCCAGGACAATGCGACTTCCATTCGTATACGGCGAACCTTCGGTCGGATTCATGGAGAATCCGACTTTCACATCCGGCCCGCCGCCCGCTCCGGCTCCGCCGCCGGCTGCGCCTCCCGGACACCCGCCGGCGACACCGTTGTCCACGGCGCTGTCCCCCTCGCCGACGCGGCTTCACCGGGCACACTCGGAAGATCACCAACGGCATCCGGGATCTTCGCCGGAGCCGAACGACGTGGCCATCCACCCTGGGGAGGAGCCGGCATGAACCGGTCCCGGTTGACGGAGCAGTCCGACGTGGCATCGGGCCCTGACGGTCCGATCACCGTCTTGTCCGGCTACGTCCATCCGACGCGCGGACCGGTGACCTGCCCGGCGGCTCCGCTCGTGGCCGGGTGGCTCCACGAGCGCGGTTTCGCCTCCCGGATCGATGCCGGCGGGATCCTGCCGACGGGCCGGGGCGGGCGGCTGTTCGCCACGACCTACATCGACCTGGACGGGGCCGTGGTGGGGATCGCCGTGATCGCTCCGGCCCGCCAGGAGGCGGTGGCGGCGGAGGCCGTCCGCGTCTGGTCGGCCACGGTGCGGACCAGGCGGCTGATCGTCTGCGCGTCGGCGCCCGCGTGCGGGCCGACCCCGGTCGTCCCGCCCCAGCCCCTGAACCGGCGTGCCCCGTCCGCAGACGCTGCGGGGCAGGCCGAGTGCCCGCGGGCGGCCGCGACGTGGGCCGCCGTCCGGCAGTACGAGGCTCGCGGGGACACGGTCCTCGTGCTCGGCGGCGGCGGTCTCGCCCCGGCCGGCCCGGCCGCGCAGCAGGCGGGGCGGATCCGGGTGCCCGACGCGGCCGGGGCGCAGGCCCTGCGGTCCGTCGATCCCGAGCGGCTGTCCTTCGTCCAGCACCCGTGCTCACCGGTCGAGGAGGTTGCGGAGATCCTCGGGGTGCTGCGCGCGCGGTTCCCGCTCCTTCGAGGCCAGCACCCCGATCAGTGGTGCTACCGCTCCTCCGACCGGCGGCGCGCCGTCCGTGCGGTGGCGGAGTCCAGCGACCTGGTGCTGGTCTCCGCCGGCAGCACCCTGGCGGCGCCGATCCGCTCCGGCGCGTTCGTGGCGTTCAACGGTCTGAACGCCCTGCGGCCGGAGGAGATCGCGGCGGCGGCGACCGTCGGTGTGATCACCCCGCTGCGGGCTGCCGAGGGCGCTGTGGACGCGACGGACGCCGTGGTCGGGGCGATCGGCGGCCTGGGGCCGGTGAGTGTGGCCTACCACCGTACGGTCACGGAGGTCGCGACCGACGTCCTCGCGCGGACTCCGCGCCGGTCCTGACGGGGAGCCGGCTCGCCCCGCTACCGCGTGTGCGCATCGTCAGGCACGCCCCAGGGCGGTGGCCCGTTGGATGAGGTGGTCCGCGGCAGGCCGTCGGCGGTGGGGGAGCAGGAGCCCGGGCATCCGCGCCCTGGCCAGGTGGGCCCGGCGGGAGGCCAGCAGCGGGTAGACGTCGAGGAACTCGTGCCAGGTGGCGCAGGCGGATTCGATGTGTCCGGCCGCCAGCTGGCGCTCGGCCAGCCTGCTGAGGATGACGGCACGGGAGCGGGACTCGCCCCGGGGCCTGCGGGCGGCGGACACCTCCAGGAGCTTGATCGCCCCGGCGGGATCGCCGAGTTCGACTCCGACGAGGGCCCGCTGGTGGTCCCACGAGGCGCGGTGGTAGTCGCCGATCGGCGGTGGCGGGCCCGTGGCGTTCGTGAGGAGCTCGCGGGCGTCGCCGATGTGGCGCAGCGCGGCCGTCCGATCGCCGACGGCGGCCTCGGACAGGGCGAGTTGCCCCAGGACGGAGGCGCGCAGCCGCGGCGCCGAGGAGCTGATGCGGCAGTCGGCGGCGGCTTGCGCCAGGCGCAGGCTCTGGCGCCGGTGGCCGAGTTCGTAGGTCTGGGTGGCCATGGCGCGCAGGGTCATCGCCTGGGCGGCCGTGTCGCCGGCGTGCCGGGCCAGGTCGAGGGCGAGGCGGTAGTACTGGCCGGCGAGGCCGTTGAGGTCGTCGTCGACGTGCATGAAGGCGCACAGGTAGCACAGCCGGGCAGTGGCTCCGAGGATGCCGAAGTGCCGGACGGGCGGGGCGGGTGCGGCGAGCATGGGCGCCGCCGTGGTCGCGAGGAACGCGGCGAGTGCGGTGCGGGCCTGGCCTCCGCCGTGGACGCGGTCGATCGCGGAGAAGACGGGCAGCAGCAGGGCGAGCGCGTCCGGCTGGGCCGGGGGCGCCATTGCGCCCGCGGGTACCGACGGGTCGGTCGGGCGTTCGGCCAGGCCTTCGGGCAGGTCGATCGGGCTTCCGGACGGGGCGGGCGGCGGCTGGTAGGAGAGGAGGCTCCCGTGGCGATCGGGTGCGACGGCCGCCGCCGCGAGCCGCGCGAGCACCGCCGGGGAATCCGGCGCCGGGGTGCCCGGCACCGGGGTGTCCGGCGGCGGGTCTCCGAATCCGGCGTCGGCCAGGGTGACGGGCCGTCGGAGCCGACGGCCCAGCGCCGCGCAGACGAGGTGGGGGGCGGGCTTGCGGGGAACGGCTCCGGTGAGCCACTGGTGCACCGAGGCGCGCCCGTAGGCCCGGGCCCATCCGGATTCGGCGCCGATCTGATTGACGGCCCGGGCCAGTTGCTCTCCGGTCCATCGGGCTTCTTCGAGGAGTTCGCGAAGGCGGGCGTTCGGCACACGGCGGACGGCCATGTCTCTCCCGGCGGGTCGTCGACGCCGCGCTCACGGCGGCCCGGTCCGGCCTCCGCGGTACGCGGTCGCGCTGCGCACATCCCGCCATGCTATCCGCTCGCAGTGCCGCCGGAAACCCCGGATGTGATTCTCAACTCTAGATAATTACTTGGAAGTTGACGCCCGGAAAAGCTTGACGGGCCGGCCGTCGAAAAAGCCCCGCGAGGGCGGCCGAAGACCCCACCATCGGTGACGTCGGGGCGTTTCTTCGAACGTGCCCCAGGGTGGAGGCGGAATCCGTGATGTCCGGCCCGCAGCGTCCGCAGAGTCCCACGGCCACCGGAAAGTTCGTTCACATGTTCCCCGGGCAGGGGGATTTCAGTCTGACCCCGCTGTTGCGGACGCTTTCCCGCGTCGGGTCGCTGGCACGCGCGGTCGCCGAGGTCTTCGAGGAGGCCGACGTGGTCGCCGCCGAGTTCGGGGTGGCGCCGATCGGCCCCCGGCTGGCAGGCGGCTCCCACCTGACCGGCGGCTCCCGTTCGGGTGGTGGATCCCACCTGACAGGCGACTCCCCGCCCAGCACCGGCGCGCTGGCCGCCGAGCCGGCCGGGACCGTGCAACTCGCGCTGTTCGGTGTGTCGTTGGCGGTGCACCGCGCACTCGAAGCCGACGGCTGCCGGGCGCACCGTCTCCTGGCGGTCAGCTTCGGCGAGATCCCCGCGCTGACCGCGGCCGGATGCTGCTCGGTCGCCGACGGGGCCCGTCTGGCCTGCCGGCTCGGGCAGTTGCTGACCGGCCACGGCGGCGGCATGACGCTGCTGGGCGCGGGCCCGGCCACCACCCGCCGGCTGCTCGCGGCCGCCGGGCCGGGCACGGGCGTGGTGGTGGCCTGCGTCAACCACGGCGGGGAGACGGTGGTCTCCGGCCCGCTCGACGGGCTCGCCGTCGTCGAACGGTCGGCGACGGCGCACGGCGTGGGGGCGCAGCGGCTGCGGCTCCCGTTCATGAGCCACCACCCGGCTCTCGTCCACGAGGCCGGTGCGTTCGCGCACTTCGCCCGGCGGCTGCGCCTGTCCCCGCCGCGCCGACCGGTGTACTCGGCGGTGGCCGGCCGGTTCTACCGCGCGGACAGCGATCTGCCGAGCGCCCTGTCCGCGTGCCTGGTCAGGTCTTTCGACCTGCCCGCGGTGTTCGGCGCGTCGATGGCGGACGCCTCGCTGGTCGTCGAGGCGGGCACCGGCAGCACGCTGACGAACAGCGTGCGCAGGATCGACCCGCGGCAGGACGCGCTCGCGCCGGTCGCCGACGGCCGGTGGCCGACCGGCCCCCGGGCGCCGCTGCCGCCCCCGTGCTCCTGCCCGCCTCCCGCCGCGCCGGGGGAGGGCACGTCGCACCACCACCCGACCACGACGGCCGCACGGGGGGACTCTTGAACACCGCACGGAGGCCCGGCGAGGAGGCCGGCGCGATCGACGTCCTGACCCGCCTCTCGGCGCTGCTCCCTCCCTGGCGGGCCTCGGAGTTCGGACAGCTCCTGGCGGACCACCGGGCCGAACACGGGGCGGCGGCCCTGCGCACGGACGTCAGCGCGCACCGGCGGCTGGCCCGCCTGGCGGCCTCGCTGCCGCCGGCGGCCGAGGTGGTCGCCGACGCGGAACTGCTGGCCGCGCTCAGCGAGGCGACGGCACTGGCGGATCCATCGCTCTATCAGACCTTCCTCTCCCACTACACCCTGTGCGTCGGCTCGCTGGTCCTCCTGGGCGGCAAGGCCGCGGACCCGGACGGCGCACTCGCGCACGCACGCACCAAGGGCTCCTTCCTGGTCACCGAGATCGGCGACGCCGGCAGCCACCTCGGGATCCGCACCGAGGCCCGGTTCGACCCGGCCCACCGCGCGTTCACGCTGCACACCCCGGACCACCGGGCCGCGAAGTTCTCCTCCGTCGCGGCGTTCGGCCTGCCCCAGCAGGCGGTGGTCTGCGCACGGCTGCTGACGGGCGCCCGGGACGGGGGAGTGTTCTCCTTCCTCGTCGACATCACGGGGGCCGACGGCCGCCCGGCACCGGGCGTGTCCGTCTCCGGCCCGCTCCCGGTGGGCGCGCTCCCGCTGCCCTACGGCCTCGTCCGGTTCCACGGCGCCCGGATCCCGTACGACCGCTGGCTGGCGGACGGGGCCGGGATCGACGCCACGGGCGTGCTGCACGACCCGCAGCCGAGCGCCGACGCCCGTCTCCAGCGGACCCTGAGCTGCGGCCAGGGGCTGTGGGCCACCCTGCCGTCCGCGATGGCGGGCCTGGCGGGCCGCAGCGCGGCGATGGCCTGGCGGTTCAGCGCGGGCCGCCGCTCGCACGGCCGGCTGGCGCCCGGAAGCCCGGTCCTGGAGTACCGCACCCAGCAGCACGCCGTCGTCGGAGCGCTGGCCGCCGCCTTCTCCCTGCGCTGCACGGCCCGGGCGGCCCTGTCCGCGTGGGCGGACCTGCGCGCCGCAAGCCCCTCCGGCGGGCCGGGCACGGCGATGACCTTCTCCCCCTGGGCCGCGGTCGACCGCTCGCTCGCCCTCCACAAGGCGCACAGCACCCGGGCCGTGGCGGAGCTCGTCGACTCCCTCCAGCACTGCTGCGGGGTGTCGGGCCTCTTCGACCACAACCGGCTGCCGGGCTACCTCGGCTTCGCCCGCGCCTTCGACAACGCGGGCGGCGACAACACCCTCATCCTGCTCGACGCGGGCCGCGCCCTCGCCGAGGAGCGGGCACGCCCCGATCGGCGGAGGGCCGGTCCGGGCCGGTTCCCGGCCGACCAGGGCCCGTTTTCGGCCGACCCGGGCCTGTCTTCGGCCGACCCGACCGGCGCGGCGTGGTGGCCCGCGGTCGTCACCGCGCTGCAGGACCGGCTCGCCGACGACCTCGCCGCCGCGGCGTCGGCCCGTACCGAGGCGCTCCACGGCTCGCTCCGGCGAGACCTGGAGGTGTGGAACCCGCTGCTGGAGGACGCCCTGGAGCTGGGGGACGTCCAGGCCCGCCGGCTCGCGGCCGAGGCCGCGGTGGAGGGGAACGCCGCGCACGGGCGGGGGTGGCCCGTTCCGCGGGCGGCCGAACTCGCCGCGCTCGACGGCCTGCGCCAGGCCCGGCGCCTGGCCGGTCCCCTGCTGGCGACCGGCGTGCTCACCCCCTCGGCCGTACGCGCCCTGCCCGCCGCCATGGACGCCCTGTGCGACCGGTTGCGTCAGGCCCTGCCGGACATCGTGGCCGCCCTCGACCCCGGGGCGGGCTTCGCCCGTACCACCCTCGACGAGCCCGACTACGCCGCCGCGCTCCTGGCCGCCCACGGCGCCTCCGCCAGCACCCCCGCCGGCACCCCCGCCAGCTCCTCCGATCGCACCGGGAGCACGTCGTGAACCGAAGGAAGCCCCCCATGACCGGCGTCCTGGGCATGGGCACCTACCTGCCCGCCGAGGTCCGGGGCAACCACGAGGTCGGCCCGCCCGCCGGTGTCTCGGCCACCTGGATCACGGAGCGCACCGGCGTGGTCGAACGGCATCGGGCCGCACCCGACGAGGCCGCCTCGGACCTGGCAGCGGCCGCCGTACTGGCCGCCTGCGAGGCCGCCGGCATCCCGCCGGAGCGGCTCGACCTCGTCGTCGCGGCGACCTCCACGCCCGACGAACTCGGGCCGGCCACCGCCTGCCGCGTCCAGGCCCTCACCGGCGCCGCCAACGCCGTCGCACTCGACGTCAGCGCGGCCTGCTCCGGCTGGCTGTTCGCGGCCAAGGTCGCGCACGCCTGGCTGGCCACGACCCCCGGCACCCGGTACGCGGCGGTCGTCGGCGTCGAGGCCTACTCGAAGTTCGTCGACCCCGCCCACCGCGGCACCGCCGTCCTCTTCGCCGACGGCGCCGCCGCAGCCGTCCTGGGCCCCGTCCACGACGACGCGGGCTTCCACGGCTTCCGCCTCGGCTCGGACGGCCGCGGCGCGCACCACGTGCTGATCCCCGCCGGCGGCAGCCGGATACCCGCCGGCCCCGAGAGCCTGAACGCCGGGCTGCATCACATCCACATGGACGGCCGGGTCGTGCGCGACTTCATCGCCGAGATCTTCCCCCACCTCGTCGACCAGGCCCTCACCGACCACGGCCTCGACCTCAAGGACATCGACGCCTTCATCACCCACCAGCCCAACCCGCTGCTCCTGCGCGCCGTCGCGGACCGGATCGGCATCCCGGCCGAACGCCTGCACATCACCGGAGACCTGACGGGCAACATCGGCGCGGCCTCCGCCCCCTTCGCGCTGGCCGACGCCGCCGCCCGCGGCCTGCTGGCCGACCGGGCCCGCGTACTCGTCTGCGTCTTCGGCGCCGGTCTGACCTGGGGCAGCGCCCTGCTCACCTGGACGGGCGCCCGCTCCCTGCGCGCGCCCGTCCGGGACAGCGGCGACCCGAAAACCCCGGCCCGGGACACCCCCGTCCAGGACACCCCCGCCCGGAACGCCACCGACTGACGCCCCGCCGGAACCGGAGGAACACCCCCATGACCATCCTCAACCGCTTCCGCCTCGACGGCCGCCGCGCCTTGGTGACCGGCTCCTCGCGCGGCATCGGCCAGGCCGTCGCCGTCGCGCTCGCCCAGGCCGGGGCCCGGCTCGCCCTCTCCGCCCGCACCGGGCCCGCGCTGAAGCACACCGCCGACCAGGTGGCCCGCTACGGGGGCACCCCCGTCCTGGTGCCCGGCGACCTCGCCGACACCGGGCAGGCCGCCATCGTCGACCAGGCCGCCCAGGCCCTGGGCGGCCTCGACATCGTCGTCCACAACGCCGGCATCCTGCCCACCAACCTCGACGGCAGCACACTCCTCGCACCGCTGCAGCACCTCCCGCAGCACGTCTGGGACGAGGTGGTCGCGGTCAACCTCAACGCCACCGCCGCGATCTGCCGACACGCCCACCCGTACCTGGCGCGGTCGGACGGCGCCAGCCTGGTGCTGATGTCCTCGGTCGCGGGTCTGGTCGGCACGCCCATGATGGAGGTCTACGCCGCGACCAAGGCCGCCCAGGTCTCCCTCGCCCGCAGTCTCGCGGTCGGCTGGGCCCGCAGCGGGATCCGGGTCAACGCGCTGTGCCCGGGCTGGGTCCGCACCGACATGACGGCCGCCGTCCACACCAACGCCGCGCTCACCGACTGGCTGCTGGCCCACGTGCCCATGGGGCGCTGGGCCGAACTGGAGGAGGTCGCCGCGGCGGCGCTGTTCCTGGCCTCGCCCGCCTCCGCCTTCCTCACCGGGCAGGCGATCGCCCTGGACGGCGGCCTCTCGGTCCCCGACGGCGGCCTTGCGGGCACCCCCAAGCCGCCCTCCCCGTTCGCCGCGGCATGACCTCCCCACCCCTCGTCGCCGCCCCCGGCCACCGTGCCACGGCGGTGATCGCCGGCCTCGGCTCCAGCCTCCCGCCCCAGGAGGTGACCAACAGCCAGATCATCGTCCGGGGCGGCCTGGACACCACCGACGAGTGGATCACCGGCCGGACCGGCATCCACCGCCGGCGTCTGGCCGGACCCGACATCAGCACCGGGGACCTGGCCACGGCCGCCGCGCGCGCCGCGATCGACTCCACCGGCTCCCCGGGCCTGCGCCCGGACCTGCTCCTGCTGGCCACCACCACGCCGGACCGCCCCTGCCCGGCCACCGCACCGGAGGTCGCCCACCGCCTCGGCCTCGGACCGGTCCCCGCGTTCGACCTCGCGGCCGTCTGCTCGGGCTTCCTCTACGGCCTGGCCACGGCCTCCGGCCTGCTCCGCAGCGGCGCCTGCCGCACCCCCCTGGTGGTCGCGGCCGAGAAGTACTCGGCCATCGTCGACCCCTTCGACCGCGACACCGCACCGCTCTTCGGCGACGCCGCCGCCGCGGTGGTGCTCCGCCCCGGGGACACCACCGAACCCGGGGCCCTGCTGGAGACCGACTGGGGCAGCGACGGCGGCGAGTACGACCTGATCACCGTGGCCGCAGCCGGCTCGCGACTCCCCGCCACCGAAGCCGCCGGGCGCGGCGACCGCTACTTCCGGATGCGCGGGCGCCAGGTCTACGCCCACGCCGTACGCCGGATGGCCGCCTCCGCCGGGGCCGTCCTGGCCGCGACCGGCTGGCAGGCCCGCGAGGTCCAGGCCTTCATCGGGCACCAGGCCAACCAGCGGATCCTGGACGCCGTCGCCGACCGCCTCGGCATCGCGCCACGGCACCGCTTCGGCAACATCCGCGACGTCGGCAACACGGCGGGCGCCTCCGTACCGCTCGCCCTCGCCGACGCCGCCGCCCGAGGGGCCTGCCGCCCGGGCGCCCCGACCCTGCTCACCGCGTTCGGCGGCGGTCTCACCTGGGCCTCCGCCACCCTGCTGTGGCCGGACGCACCCGTACGGACGGCCGCCCCGGAACCCCGGCCCCCGCGCCACGACCGCGACCACGACCACGAGGAGGTCAGCCCACCGTGAACCCCGTCCGCGAGCACCTGGTCACCCTGCTCACCGAGAAGTTCGACACCCCCTCCGGCACGATCGGCGACAACGCCGCCCTCGACGAGCTCGACCTCGACTCCCTCGCCCGGATCGAACTCGTCGTCACCCTCCAGGAACACTGGGGCGTCGCCCTGGACGACGACCTCGACTCCGCCGCCGACGTGACGGTGGGCCAACTCGTCGACCGCATCCACGCCCTGCTCGCGCAGCCCGTCAGGCCCGTCGCCTCCGTCCAGCTCGATCCGTCCGTCGGCCCCGAGCAGCCGCCCGGCCCAGCCGCATGACCGCGTCCCGCCCACCGCTCGCCGTCACCGGGATCGGCCTGGTCACCCCGGCCGGTCACGGGGCGGAGCCGACCTGGCGAGGCGTCCTCGACGCCCGCAGCACGGCCGCACCCGACCCGGCGCTCGCCGGGCTCCCCGTCGTCCTCTCCTGCCGGGTCCCCGGCGACTCCGCGGCGCTGGTCGGCGGCCGCCAGCCCTGGCGGCTGGACCGCGCCACCCGCTTCGCCATCGCCGCCGCGCGGGAGGCCGTCGCCGACGCGGGCCTCGAACCCGCGCGCTGGGACGGCGCCCGGGTCGCCCTGGTCCTCGGCTCCGCCGCCGGAGGAGTCGGCAGCTACGAACACGCGGCGGAACGACTCCGCACCCTGGGCCCCTCCGCCGTGTCCGCACTGGCGCTCCCCGCCTTCCTGCCGAACATGGCAGCAGCTCAACTCGCCATCGAGCTCGGCACGACGGGCCCGGTGCTGCACACCGCCACCGCCTGCGCCTCCGGGGCCGCCGCCATCCACACCGCAGCCCTGCTGCTCCGCACCGGAGCCTGCGACATCGCCCTGGCCGGCGGCACCGACGCCATGATCACTCCGGTCTGCGTCGCCGGATTCGCCCGGATGAAGGCCCTCTCCCGCACCACCGACCCCGCCCGCGCCTCCCGCCCGTTCGACGCGGACCGCGACGGTTTCGTCATCGGCGAGGGAGCGGGCTTCCTCGTCCTGGAACGCCGGTCGGACGCGACGTCCCGGCAGGCCACGCCCAGAGCCCTGCTGGTCGGCAGCGGAACCGCCGCCGACGCCTACCACCCCGTCGCACCGCACCCGGAAGCCCGCGGACTCGAAGCGGCCGCCCGGCTGGCCCTCGCCGAGGCCGGCGCCTGCCCCGACGACGTCGACCACGTCAACGCCCACGGCACGAGCACCCCGCTCAACGACTCCGCGGAGGCCCGCCTGATCGACCGGCTCTTCGCCCGGCGCCCCCCGTCCGTCACCTCCGCCAAGGGCGCGCTCGGCCACACGATGGGCGCCGCCGGTGCCATCGAAGCCGCCCTGGCGGTGCTCACCGTGCAGCACCAACTCGTCCCCGCCACCGCGGGGTTCGCCGTCCCCGACCGGGACACCGGCGCGATCGACCTGGTCCACGGCGGCCCCCGCCGCCAGCGCCTCCACCTCGTGCTGAGCACCTCGGCCGGATTCGGCGGCCACAACACCGCCCTCGCCTTCGCCCCCGCCGCCACCCCCGGGAGCCGGCACCGGGACGAGGACGCCATGCGCGTCGCCGTCCAGGAAAGAGCTGGATCGTTCGGCGCATCCCGCCTTACGGTGGCGCCATGAGCGATCACCCCGAAGCACCTGTCGCGCCCGTCGAGGCCTATGAACCCCCCTACTACCTGGCCGTCTTCACGACAGTGCGAACCCAGGAGCAGGGCGGTTACAGCGAGACCAACGCCCGCATGGAAGACCTGGTGAAGGACGTCCCCGGGTACCTGGGGATGGACCACGCCCAGACTCCCGGCGGCCTGGGCATCACCGTCGGATACTTCCGCGACGCCGACGCCCTCACGGAGTGGCGGACCAACGTCGAGCACCGCGCGGCGCAGAAGCGCGGGCAGGCCGAGTGGTACCAGAACTACACGCTGCACGTGGCGAAGGTGGAGCGCAGCCACGGCTTCAGCCGAGCGTAGGGTCCGCAGAGCCCAGCAGCGGGCCGACCGGCCGACGTCGCCTCGGCGACGGGCATCCAGGACCGCCCGAGCACCACCTTCGGCGACGTCAAGGCGGACGGGCCGGCGCACTTCGTGCCCGGCTTCGTGCGCGGTGACTTCGTCGAGCTCGTCAAGGACTCCGCCGGGCCGGAGCGAGGCCTTTCCGTCACCGGCCCGGCGGGAGCGGCCGCGTCCTCGCCGACCACCGTCCCCTCCCAGGGGGCTCGCGCAGAACACTCACCCGATCGTGGGGTTCTTGGCCTTCCCGGGCTTGTCGGGAGCCCCGACCGGGTACATGCGGCCGGGGTCGTTCCAAGGTCGCGGTCGATCCGTCATCGAAGCTCAGGAGGGGGAAAGTCATGAGTTCGGCAACCGCAACACCTTTGGCGCCCGGCCGGCTTCCGCTGGTCGGGCACGCCTGGCGGCTCTGGCGCGATCCGATGGAGTTCGTGCTCGGCCTGCGGACGGTGGGGAGAGTGGTCCGAGTCGGCCTGGGCCGAATGACGCTCTACTTCGCCACGGACCCGGATCTGGTCCACCAGGTCCTGGTCACGCAGTCCGGCAGCTTCGAGCGCGGCACGATCTTCCAACGCGCCGGGGCGGTCTTCGGCGAGGGGTTGGTGACTTCGGAAGGCGAACGCCACCGCGTCGACCGGCGGATGATCCAGCCCGGCTTCCACCGTACCCAACTCGCCCACTACGGCACGATCATGAGTGACAACGCCCGCGAGCTGGCCGAGTCCTGGCAGCCGGGCGACCGCATCGACGTCGACGAGGCGATGTACCACCTCTCGATCGCCAACCTCACCGAGGCGATGTTCTCCCACCGCCTCGACCGCGCCGGCACGCATGAACTCGCTCACGTGGTACGGGTGATCAGCCAGGGAGCCCTGATGCGCGCGGTGTTGCCGCCGTCGCTGACGGCCGCGCCCCTTCCGGTGAACCGCAGGTTCGACGCCGCCGCCGGCGCCATCCATGCCACCATCGACCACGTCATCGCCGAACGCCGCGCCAACCCCGGCGGCCAGCAGGACCTGCTGGCGCTCCTGCTCGCCCTGCGCGACCCGGCCACCGGCGGGCCGATGGGCGACAGCTGGATCCGCGATCAGGCCGTGACGATCCTGAACGCCGGAGTGGAGACCACCGCCACCACCTTGACCTGGGCCTTCCACGAGCTGGCCCGTCGCCCCGAGGTCCGCGCACGGGTCGAGGAGGAGGTCGACGCGGTCGTCGGCCGCGGGCCGGTCGGGCCCGACCAGGTGGCCGCGCTGGACTACACGGACCGCTTCCTCAAGGAGGTCGCGCGGCTGCACTCGTTCCTGCTGCTCATCAGACGGGCCACCACCGCGGTCGACCTGGGCGGCATCCGGCTCCCCGCCGGCGCCGAGGTGGCCTACAGCCTCTACGCGCTGCACCGCGACCCTGAACTGTTCCCAGACCCGGAGCAGTTGGATCCCGACCGCTGGCCGGCCGGCGGTCAGCCGGTCCGACGGGACACCTACCTCCCGTTCAGCGCCGGCGTCCACAAATGCATCGGCGACACCTTCGCCTGGGCCGAAATGGTCGCCACCCTGGCCGCCGTCACCGCCAGGCACCGGCTCAGCCCCGCTCCCGGGACCACCGTTCACACCAGGCCGGCGATCGTGCCCAAGCCGGACAGGATGCCGATGATCGTCCACCCCCGGCAAGGCCGCGCCACCACTGATCGCGGAGCAGCCCGATGACGCCGGCCAGGACACCGGTGCTGCGGATTCCACCACTGCACTGCCCGTTTCCCGACCAGGTCCATCCCGACGCCGCCGAGATCGACCGCGCATCCCTGGCATGGCTCGACGAATTCGCGCTCCTCACCGACCCCGCCGTACGCGCCCGCTTCGGCCGGTCGAAGATCGGCTGGCAGGCCTCCCGTACGACACCGGACGCCGACGCGGAGCTGGTGCAACTGCACTCCGACTGGCAGATGTGGCTGTTCGCCTTCGACGACGTCCGCTCGGAGGAAGCCGAGGAAGGTGCTCAACCCGGTCCGATGGCACGGAGCCTGGCGTGCTTCCTGCGCATCCTCCAGGAGCCCGAGACGCGGGTGGGGGAGGAGGATCCCTTCACGGCGGCCCTGCGGGACCTGCGCCGGCGGCTGGCGGCGGTGGCCAGTGGGGTGCAGGTCGAGCGGTTCGTCACCTCGGTGCTGGGCTACTGGTTCGCCCAGCTCTGGGAGGCCACCAACCGGGCGGACGCGGTGTGGCCCACCGTCGAGGAGTACACGGCCATGCGCGTCCACACCGGCGCGGTGCCGACCTGCCTGGCGTTGATCGACGTCGTCGGTCGATTCGAGCTCCCCGCCGCCGAGTTGGCGCGTCCAGACGTCAAAGCGTTGACGGCCAAGGCCGTCAACGTGGTCTGCTGGGCCAATGACATCCACTCCTACGAGAAGGAGGCCGCCCGCAGCAACCACCCGGTCAACCTGCCCACCCTGCTGCGCCGCCGTGACCGTGGCACGGTCCAGGAGGCGGTCGATCTCGCCGCCACGATGCACGATGCCGAAGTCGCCGCCTACTGCGAGCTCCGCCCCCTGCTCCCGGCAGGCCCCGAACTGGAACGCTACCTGGACGGCCTGCAGTCATGGATGCGCGGCAACCTGACCTGGTCGCTGTCGACCGGCCGGTACCACCAGACACCCCTCCAGGCCTGAAAGCCTCCGGCACGTGCGAACTCGTCGTCCAGGCGGATCGCGATGGTCAGCGGCCGGCCCTGACCGTGTCGCGGGCCTGGACAGCGGCGCGGGGGTCGGCCAGTCTTCACCAGCATGACCCTCCCGCTCCCCGAGCACGTCCCCGGTGCCGCGCGCACCGCGCTCTTCGAAGCCGTCACCGCCGTCGGCGACGCGGCCGTCGCCCTGCTCGCCGGCGGCCGCGGCGACACCCCGATACCCGGCGCCGAGTGGACGGTCGGCGAGGCCGCCGCCCACCTGGCGATGGCCAACGAGCTGATGGCCGCACTGGCCGCCGGCGAGGAACGGCCGTACGGGGACGGCACTCCGGGTGCGCTGGCCGCCGCGAACGCGGCCTCGCTGGCCAGGCGGCCGGAGCGGGACCTGACCGTGCTCGCCGGGGAGATCGCCCGGCAGGCAAGGGAGTTCACGGCGGCGGCCGGCGCCCGTGCCGGCACCGAGCCGGTGCTGACCCCGCTCGGCCCGATGGACCTGGACACCCTCGGCGCCTACCTGCTGACCCACATGCTGGGCCACCTCTACGACATCGCCGTCGCGCTCGGGCGGCCGCACCCGATCGACCGGCACCGCGTCGGGCTGACGATGCCCTTCCTGCGGACGGCGATGCCCCGGGTGCTGGACGCGCGCGCCGCGGCGGGCCACAGCGCCTGCTACCGGCTGCGGGTGCGCGGCCTGGGCGGCTTCGCGGTGACCTTCACGGACGGTGTCGCCGTGGTGAGCCAGGAGCCGCCGCGCCGCCCGGACTGCACGATCCTCACCGGGCCGGTGGCGTTCTTCCTCATCGCGCTGGGCCGCTACACCGCCACCGGCGCCCTCGCCCGGGGCAAGGTGCTCGCCTGGGGCCGCCGACCGTGGCTGGCCCCGGGCTTCCCCCGGCTGTTCGCGGCCCCCTGAAACGGCCGCCGGCCTTGCGGTGGACGCCCGTGTCACACCGACGCATCGTGACCTGGCCGTCGTGCCCGCCGAGCGGATCGCCCTGCGGTGAAAACCCGCCGGTCGTGGGTGAAATGGGTGAAATTTATAGGGTTTTGCGATTTTGTCGTCCTGCCGCGCGGTGGTGGCATGCGGGGGTTCCGCAGCATGAAGCGAGGTCACCAATCGAGAGGTGGAGAGATGATCAAGAAAATCGCTGTCGTCGCAGTTGCTGCCAGTGCCTTCGTTCTCGCGGACGCGAGCTGGGCCGTCGCCGGCTCGGGCGATCATGGCGGCACGGACAGGCGTGGCGGAGACGTCGGCATCGCATGCGTGGTCGGCCAGGACGCGGGCTTCTCGAACAACTGCGGCAACACGTACATCTACAAGCCCAACCTTCTGGGCGACCTGCTCAACCTGCTCTCTCCGCCTCCCACCACCGGTGGCGGTGGTGACAGCGGCGGGGGTGGCAACAACGGTGGCGGTAACAACGGGGGCGGTGGCGGTAACAACGGGGGTGGCAACAACGGGGGCGGGGGCGGTAACAACGGCGGTGGCGGTAACAACGGGGGTGGCAACAACGGGGGCGGTAACAACGGCGGCAGCTGATCCGTTCGACACCGGCGTGTTCTCCTCCGTGATCACGCCGGCGGGGCCGGGGACGCACTGGGCACGACGGGTGCGCGCCCCGGCCCTCTCGTGCCCTTTGGAGCACAGAATGGTGCCCGATCGTCCGTTGTGCTGCGCGGCGACAGTCCGGCCGGATATGTCAGAGGGAACACCTGTCGCGCCTCTGGAGGGGTTCCCATGCACGCGAAAGACCCCGGCAAGCCGTCGGAGCCGCAGCGGCGCCGCGACCTGCCGCGCAAGGCCGCTCCGGCGGCGGACGGGCTGGGGCTGAGCCTCGGGGGCGGGTCTGCGCAGACGGTCCTCGCCTTGCAGCGCGGCATCGGCAACGCTGCGGTCTCGCGCGTGATCGAGCGGTCCAGGCAGCAGCACGGTGCGGGGTGCGGTCACCCGCAGGCCGCCGTCGGGGCGGGCGCACCGGTACAGCGGTCCACCGTCCACGACGAGGTCTTCTCCCCGTCCGACCGCTTCGAGCGGGAGGCCGAAGCCAACGCGACCCGGGTGTCGAGCGGAGCTGTCCCCGCCCAGCGGGGGACGGGGGACGCAACAGCCGCCCGCCCCGGTGAGCCGGTCGTGCAGCGCGCCATCACCTACGCCAAGGCCGACTGGTCACGGCAGCACCTCTCGCCGGACCGCTTCGCGGAACTGCTCCACCAGGCGTCCGGCGAGCAGGACGGTGACGGATTCAGCGTCCCCTACCGGGAGTTGTTCAAGGCCCTGGAGGAGTCCGCCATCACCATCGAGATCGACGAGCAGACGGACATCAGGGGTGCGCGCGCGTTGTTCGCGCTCAGCAACGAGGGAGAGGGCGGCGCGCTGAGGATCACCCCGCCCAAGGACGGCGCCTCACCGCTCGAACTGCGGGAATTCGCCGCGACCGTGACCCACGAGATGCAGCACGCGCTCGACTCGGTCACCGGCCGTTTCAAGTCCCAGGAGAAACCGCAGACGATGGCGCAGCGGAAGATCTCCACCGAGTTGCGCGCGTTCGGCGAAGAGGCGGCCGCGGCGCTCAAACTCGCCATGGGCGACGGCTACAGCAAGAGCGAGGGGAAGCTCTCCGCGATCCTGAAGACGATTCCCCCGGACCGGCTCACACCCGAGCGCAGTCGACTCGCCGGGGAGTTCCACACGATGGACAGCTACCGCGCCAGCGGCCGGAATCCCCTCGACGCCTTCGGGCCGGGGATCCGGATCCACGACAGCGTGCTCCTGGAACGCGTGGCGGGCTACCTGGCCTCCTACAAGCTGGTCGCCAGCACCCCGATCAGCGCGGAAGCACTCCAGTGGCTGCGCGACACCCCGGCGGTGGTGGAGAAGGGTCTGATGGAGGGGATCGTCCTGTTCCACAACCACCGCCCGCAGCCGGAGTGAGACCGCGGGCGGTCGGGAGGGTGACAAGTGCGACGCCACGTCCATCCGTTGCGGGCGGAAGCCCGGATCCGTGCGTTCACCGCGCGGCCGGCGTCGAGTCCGGTGCCGTCCGCGGCTTCAGGGCTTGGGGGGAAGGCAGAGGGGACGGTCGGGTACCCGGACTGGCAGGGTGCGTCGTTCATCGGCGGTGAAGGAGCGGTAGCCGATGATGCGGCACAGGTCCCGCTGCCAAGCGTCGGGGTCGAGGACGATCCGGTGGACGTAGCCGTTCTCGGTGCGGATGAGGATGGTCTTTCCGTCGGTGGTGGCGTCCAGGAAGGTCAGCGGCTCCTGCAGACTGTTGTCGGTCACGTCGCGGAAGTCGTAGGAGTCCACGGAAGGTGGGCCGCCGACCTGGTAGATGCGGATGGCGTTGTTGGCCGCGATCATGAAACGGCCTCGGGCGTCGACGAATCGGGTGATGGCCGAGTTCTGGCCCGGTGTGCTGGTGGTGGGGAGGGGGCCGATTTCCCTCTGCAGGGGGTCGAGCCGCCACAGTTCGATGACGCTGTTCCGGCGGAGAACGGCCAGGTAGCGGCCGCTCTCGTCGAACCGGGCCGCGATCAGGTCGGTGATGCCCGGGTTCAGCGACGCTTCGGTGTGGCCGGTGCCGATGTCGACGACACGGATCACGGGGTCGTCGTGGACGATCACAGTCAGCTTTCCCTCCTGCCAGTACGGGCCGACGTACATCTGTGGCGTGCCGTGCTTGTCGGCCCGGGGGTGGAACGCGGCCGCGTCGAACTGCGCCGACCGGACGCCGGTTCTGGCCTCCCACTGCTGGATCTGGGTGCCGGAGACCGTCACCAGGTGGTCGGCTCCGTCGAAGAAGTAGCTGAAGTCGTCGGCTGCCGAGTCGCCCTGGGGCGGTGGTGCCGCTGCGATGCGGGCGACCGCTCGCAGGGTGGAGGCATCACGGACGGAGGCGGTGTTCGGGCCGTCCCGGAGTGCGATG
The DNA here is from genome assembly GCF_044760075.1 of Kitasatospora sp. NPDC098663. Lineage (NCBI taxonomy): Bacteria > Bacillati > Actinomycetota > Actinomycetes > Kitasatosporales > Streptomycetaceae > Kitasatospora > Kitasatospora sp. NPDC098663. Next base: position 51,284 of record NZ_JBIWAP010000025.1, read on the forward strand.
AGCGTGTCGTCCCGGTTGGACATGAGGCGGTCGCCTCTGCCCTTCCAGGCGGGCTGTGGCAGGGCTGTTCTGGTCAGGAGCCTTCCGACGTCGAGCCCGGGCTCGCGGAGTTCGAGGTCGGAGCCGCCCGTCAGGCGGATGGTGATCTTTCTGCCGTCCCGACTGAGGTGGACGGTGTCGGCCGCGGCCGTGTCCTCCTCGCCCGCGGGGATCTCGGTGTAGGAGATGGAGCTCCGTCCCTGACCGGCGAGATACTCCTTCCCGCCGGCGGAGAGGAGGACGGACGCGTGCTCGTACAGGCGGCCCGGTTCGTCCACCAACGCGACGGCTTTCCCCCGGTCGAGGTCCACGAGCGTCAGTTTGGCGGCTTCGTTGGTCACGATCCGGTGGCCGTCGGCGCTCGCCGCGATCAGTTCGGTCGCCGGGGCGATCGTCTCCGTGGTGTCGTACGGTTTCCCCACCACGGATCCGTCGGACACCCGGATCAGTCGCACGGTGCTCTTCGTGCCACTGTCCTGTCCGGGGTCGTGGGTCCGGACGACGGCGACGGTGGTCCGGTCCCCGGAGGGCAGGATCCCTTGGTGATCAGCAGGCACCACCACGTTCCGCGCGGCACCGCCGGCCATGTCCACGGAGGCCAGTCCGGCACCACCGTTGCTGGTTCTCACCAGCAGGGAATGCCCGTCGGGGCCGAACCACAGCCCGCTTCCCATGTCCTGAGGTGCGGGGACGCGGCCGGCGACCGCCCCCGCCTCCAGATCCCACCAGACCAGGCTGTCGCGGGTCGGAACGGCGATGTAGCGCCCGTCGGGTGACATCGCGGCCGCGTCGGCAGGAGCCGCGGAGATCTGCAGCACCCCGTCCACTCGGGGCAACTGGTGTACCTGGCCGATGGGCGTGGTGCTCTCCTTGTCGACGTCGAACCAGCCTCCCGCCCCGTCGTCGGTCACGAATCCGGCTCGGCGTCCGTCCGGGGAGACCACCAGGTAGAAGGCGTACACGGCCGGGACCGGCCGGCTGTGGACGGTGCCGTCCCGGCCGCGGACGAACAGGACGACGTGGGCCATGGCGTCGCGGGAGAGGACGACGTCACCGTCCCGGCTGGTGCTGAACGTCCCGCCGGTTCCGGACATGCCCGAGAACAGGGAGTCCGCGCCGGCCCGGAGGAGGTACTGCCGCATCAGCTGGTTCCGGGCTTCGGGCGTGGGCTTCGTCCGGTACGCGGCGAGGGCCATCATCACGGCCCGTACCGGGTCGTAGGTCATGTCGTCCTGGGAGGCCTGGACGAGGGCGCGGGAGTCGGAGTCGGCCTGGCGCTCCGCGGCATCGCGGCGGGCCGTGGCGAACAGGACGCCCAGGGAGAGGGAGACGGTGATCACCGCGACGAGGACGGTCCGGAAGGTGCGGCGCCGGCGGCCGCGGGCCCGGTGGTGCCGCCTCGCGAGTTCGAGGTAGGTCCGTTCGGCTTCGGACAGCTCGGCGCCGCGCTCGCGCTGCCAGGTGCGGGCGGTGGCGAGGGTGGGCCCGGTGGGGAGCAGGTCTGCGGGTTGACCGGCGTAGTCCCAGCGCCGGCGGTCGTGCCGGACGGATTCCCGCCACTCCAGGAATGTGCGGTCCTCGCCGACCCAGTCGCGCAGCCGGGACCAGGCGGTGATCAGGGCCTCGTGGGCCAGTTCAACGGTCTCGACGCCCTCGGCACTGTGATCGATGACCAGGAGCCGGGTGCCGGCCAGGCGTTGGGCGATGTGCCATTCGTCCTCGGCGAGCTCCTGGCGGGGAACGGTCCGGCGGGTGGCACCGGGTGCCCCGAGGGGGACGCGGACGAGGCGGGTGAAGAGCCGGCGGGCGGCCGGCTCCTCCCCGGCGGAGACATGTCTGTCCCAGGCTTGCTCGGCGTACTCTCCGAGGGCTCCGCTGACGTGACCGATCTCCTCGTACGCGCGGTGGCTGAGAACCCCGGCCGCCTGACGCTTCCACAGCAGGTCGAGGGTGAAGCCGAGGAGCGGCAGGGCACCCGCCTCACCGCCCGCATCGGTCAGGATGCGGTCCACCAGGTGGGCCTCGTAGCGAACCGACGGAATCGCTGCCACCGGTGCGGTGACGATCTCCCGGAGCTGGTCACCGGTCATCGGCCCCAGCGCGTAGACCTGTCGGCTGCAGGCCCGGCCAAGGCTCGGATGGGCCAGCGCGGTCTCCAGGTAGTCGGCCCGGAGCGTGGTGAGCACGTGCACGGTCCGGGGGAGCGACGGGCCGAACAGCACGGCCGCCAACTCATCGACGGCCGCCGGGTCGGTTCCGGTGAGCATCTCCTCGAACTGGTCGACCACGACGATCAGTTGATCGGTGCCGAGGCGGGCCAGCAGGAGAGCTGCGAGATCTCCGAGCCCCTGGGCGCGCAGAAGGCCGACAAGCACCGGAAGGCGCTCGAGGCGTTCCAGTTCGGTCAGTTCCGGTTCCAGTAGCGGAGACAGCGCGGCGGCGAGCGCGGACAGCGGGGTGGTGCCGGCGTTGGGCCGGATCACCACGGCGGTCATGCCCTGGGAGCGCAGGCGGGGTATGACGCCGGCCATCGCGAGGGAGGACTTGCCCGAACCGGAGGGGCCGACGAGGGTGGTCCAGCGTTCCCGGGCGACCAGGGCGGTGACTTCCGCCGTCTCCGCCCGACGGCCGTGGAAGACCGGGGCGTCGGATTCCCGAAGCGGGCGCAGACTTCGAAACGGTGACGGCGGCAGCGCCAGTTCGCGAAGCTCCGGCCACACGGAGGCGAGGCCCTCGGCGGGGATCAAGTAGCCGGACGGAGGGTCGCCGGTCTCCGCGACCGCCATCATGCCGACGACACCGTCGAGCTGTTCGTCCCACACCGGGCCGCCGCTGAACCCCGGGGAGACCCGGTAGCCGTTGGCGGCCAGGTCGGCCTGGATCCACCCGTTGGCCTGCCGGGCCCTCAGGACACCGGAGTGCCAGACACCGCCCGGGCGGCCGCTCGGCAGGCCGTACGCCCGCACCGCGTGTCCCCACACGTCGGAGGACTCCACCAGGCGGATCGGCCGGGCGCCCGGAAGCGGAGCGGACAGGTGCAGCACGGCCACGTCCCCGGCGCCGTGCGGGTGGGCGGGCGCCCACCGTTCGACAGTCGTGGGAACGCGCGTACCGCCTGTGCCGTCAGCCGCGGTGAGCGGAGGGTTGGTGAGCGGAGGGTTGGTGAGCGGCGGGTCGGTGAGCAGCGGGAGGTCGACGTCGACGCGGGCGTCGGCGTCCGGCTCGGCTCCCGGCGGGAGGCCGAGCGCGGCGGACACCACGTGTGCACAGGTCAGTATCCGATCAGCGGTCACCAGGAAGCCGAGGCCGACCGGGACGCCTCGACGGTCATGGATGCGTACGACGGCGGAGGCCAGTGCATCGGGCCCGGCCCCGTCGACGGCGTCGGCGCGGAACGTGGACACTATGCCGGGTCCGAAGCCGCCGGAGGCGCCGATGCCTCGGTGGTCTGCCGGTTCCAGGTGAGCGAGACCTTGAAGTTGGCCTCCGCGGCGGTACTGGAGATCACCACGTCGGCCTCGGCCGACAAGGACAGGCCGAACTCGATGCTGATCTCGTCCGGGGCGTGCGCCAAGCCCCGGAACCCCTCGACGAAGTTCTGCGCGACCGGACGCACGCCGGCCAGCATGTCCCCGAGCGAGCGTGTCGCCCGAGCCACCACCTGTCCGGGCCGGGCGACCTGCACCAGTCCTTCTCCGACCTGCTCGATCTCCACCCGGACCACGTCCTGCCCCTCGCTCACCGAGCCGACGGGCAGTTCCACGAAGTACGCCATGATCCCCCCGGATCTGGTCAAAGCCCCCGAACAGAACACCGCTTGTGAGGTGTCGCCTGCTCACCGTAAAGGCCTACCGGCCTCCGCGTCCCGGAATCATGACTGTCGGTCAGTTCGGTCTTCCCGTCGTCGGTGGTCCGCGCGGTGATCCCGCTGGTGACGCGGGACGGCGGCCGATCCGGCCCCGATCCCGGCGGGAATCCGTGAACGGGCCCGGAACGGCTCCATCGCCGTTCCGGGCCCGCTTGCCGGCGCGCAGGTGCTACATGTTCCACATGGCCGTCGTGGGGCGGGGCGCGGGGGGAACGGATGCGGGCGGGGCCCAGACGCCGTTCTCGAAGAAGTCCTTGATGGTGGTGTACCAGGGCTTGTAGACGATCCCCTGCTCCGCCAGCCAGGCGTCGTTGTAGTACTCGTTCGTGTAGCGGTCGCCCGGGTCGCACATCACGGTGGCGACGCTTCCGAGTTGGTGGCCGTCGTTCATGCCGAGCAGGATCCGGATCGCGCTGAACACGCCGGTTCCGGTCGAGGGCCCGGCGTGGATGCCCCACTCCGTCCGGTCGGAGAGGTAGCGCATGGTGGCGATCGACGCCGCGTCGGCGACGCGGATCATGCGGTTGACCGTGGTCGGCACGAACGAGGCCTCGACCCTGGGGCGACCGATGCCCTCGATGTGCGAGCCCTGGTCGGTCACCGTGGGGTCCTGCCAGTACCAGCCGTCGAAGTACGCGGAGTGCTCCGGGTCGGGCACGCACACCCGGAGTTTCCTGGCGGTGTACCGGGCGTACCGGGCCACCGAGGTCGTCGTGCCGCCGGTGCCCGCGCCCATGGCGAACCAGTCCAGGTCCGGCAGGCCCTTCAGCAGTTCCGCCGCGAGACTGTGGTCGCCACGCCAGTCGTAGGACCGTTCCGCGTACGTGAACTGGTCCATGAAGTGGCCGTCATAGCGCTTCGCCACCCGGCGGGCGTACTCGACGATGTCACCCGACACCGGGACCACGGTGCCGCCGTACTGCTCGATCGTCTTCAGCTTCTCCGGGGCCGTGCTCTTCGGCACGACCGCGTAGAAGTCGATGCCGAGCCTTTGGCAGTACCACGCCTCGGAGATGGCCGTCGAACCGCTGGACGCCTCCACCACCGGGCGGCCCTTCGCCAGCCAACCGCTGGCCAGGGCGTGGGTGAGCAGCGCCGCCGCGAGCCGGTGCTTGTGGCTGCCGGACGGCTGGTCGGCCTCCCGCTTGATGTACAGCTTCAACCCGTTGAGCTGCGGGGGTAGCGGGATCTCGTCCACCGCCGTCTCCTTGGGCGCGAGTTCGCCGCGGATGGTGTGGATGCAGGTGTTCACCCACTCCCGGTCGTCCGGGTAGACGTCCGACTCGTCGTCCCCCTCCACCGCCAGGACCCTCTCGTCCACACGTTCCATCACACTCATCAGCACTCTCCGTCCAGCTCGTCGAGCTCCACCCGCCCATGCCGGGGCGGCATCCGCCCCAGCATGGGAGGAGTGGCGGCCCCTTGGGGGAACGCGGTGCTTGCGACACGCACTATTCGTCGCGACAGCGCAACGCGCCCGGTCCGCCCGCGAGCTGGACGAGCAGTTCCGGCAACTCTGCGGCGGCGTAGCGGAGTCTGTGCAAAGGAACGGTTGGCTCCCGATCGAGGAAGGACCGTCTCGGTCAGGGATGCTGAGGAAGGTGCACCGGAAGTCGGCCGGGCCGACTTCCGGTGCACCTGGGGCACGCCTTTCGGATCACGCCGGGAGGTCGCCACCGGGGTGACCGTAGGTGCCCGGGACCGCCGGGCGCGGCCACCACCGGTATCGGCCTTTCGCGCCGAAGTGCCCCTGCGGATCTGCCACTTCAGGACCATCCGCAGTCGGGAGCGATGCGGGCGTACCGCCGGGCGGAGGTGGTTTTTAGACGAACGGAGTAGCCGCGGGTGCGGTTCTTCGGGGAGCGGGACGTACTGGTGAGAGGGCAGCGCCCAGGGGGTCCCGTCGAACGGAAGGACACAGGACATGGAGTCGCAGAACATCAAGGAATTCAAGGAGAAGGTCGAGGCGCTCTACGGCGACGAGGAAAGCGATTTCAGGCGCAAGTTCGATGCGGCGATCAGGGGTTTGACGCCGCCCACGGTGTACCCGGACTCGGACGTCTACAAGGACTGGCGAGGGGCGACCGGAAAGACCCTGGCAGAATTCTTCGTCGAATGGTACGACTGGGGTTGGAAGCAGCCCATCTCCGACGGGCTGAGGTACATCCGCAAATTCAGCTGGATCAGCTACGAGAACGCCGCGGGACTCGCGTTCGTGACCAGCGAATCAGGGCGTGAGGTGCTGGCGGACTTCACGCAGCTGCAGGGCCGGCAGATGGACTCCACGGATTCCGAGAATCTGGTTCAGCAGTGGATCGACGAACTCGGCGAGAAGCGGATGGAGGACTTCAAGAAGGGGGACTGGTCGACCCTCAACAAGTTCTTCATCAGGGAACTGAAGCCCGGTAAGCGGCCGATCGACCACCCCGACGACCCCAGCGTCGTGACCGCCCCGACCGACTGCGTCATCAACATGATCGTCGACAATCTGGCGCCCGACACGCCGCTCCCGATCAAGGCGGCCGTGACCATGAGTGTCAGCAGGCTGCTCGACGGCTCCGAGTACGCCGAGAAGTTCATCGGCGGCACGGCCGTGTCGTGCATCCTCATGCCTGACACCTACCACCGCTACCACGCCCCGGTCGGCGGCGAGGTGGTCGAAGCCCGCGACGACGTCGGCGGCGTCTACTACGGGATTCGGGACTTCCCCGACCTGCTCAACAAGGGGAACGTCGGTTACGGGTACGACTACAGCCTGTTCGAGGACTTCCGCCGCGGATACGCCATCATCAAGACGCCCTACGTGGACCACCTCGGGGAACCGGACGGCGAAGGCTATGTCGCCCTGGTGCCCGTCGGCCTCAACTCGATCGGCTCCGTGAGGTTCCTCGATCCGTTCCGCAACATCACGGCGGAGTCGGACCCGGTCGGCGTGAAGAAGGGCGACGAGATCGGCTACTTCCAGTACGGCGGTTCACTGAACATCCTGCTGTTCGAAGAGAAGCGGTTCCCCGCACTCCAGCTCCTCCTGGGCCAGCGGATCGGGGTCCTCCAAGAGGTCGCGCACACCGAGCGCCACTTCGAGCGCTACGTCCGCCCGCTGCCCGGGCGCGTTGCGCCGACGTCCTGACCTCCCTCCCGAAACGGAAAGTGAACCATGCTTCGTCAGCCCGTTTACGCGATCCCGGCGAACGCCTTCAACACCCAGACGATCCACTTCTATCCCGACCCCGAGAAGAAGGAGGACGAAGGAGTCCCGAAGGCGGTCCGTTCCTACGCCGGGTACGCGGACGTCGACGGCCCCGGCACCGAAAGCAGTCGCTTGTTCTACTGGTTCTTCGAGAGCCAGACCTGCGACCCCCACGTCGACGCCGGCAAGCAGAAGGACCTGATCGAGAAGACCCCTCTGCTGATCTGGCTCAACGGCGGTCCCGGCGCCTCGTCGCTCCTGGGGCTGTTCCTGGAGAACGGGCCGCTGCGCATCGGTGACGACGCTGCCGGGACCATTTCGGTCAGCCCCGACTCCTGGAACCAGGAAGCCCACGTCATCTACTGGGACCAGCCGGTCGGCGCGGGATACAGCTACTGCAAGAAGCCGGAAACGTACGTCAAGGACGAGGACGAACTCAGCGAGATCTTCCACCGGGCGCTGGTTCAGTTCCTCGAAACGTATCCGGAGTACCAGCAGTGCCCCCTCTACGTCTGCGGTGAGAGCTACGCGGGCAAGTACGTGCCGTACATCGCCCAAAAGATCCAGCAGAAGAACCTCGCGGGGCCCGGAACGCACGTCAATCTGAAGGGGATCTCCGTAGGAAACGGCTGGATCACCCCGGCACTCTCGATCCGCGTCATGATCGACTACGCCTACGCGTCCGGATTCCTCGGCAAGGGCCAGAAGGACATCCTGGAATCCTCGTACAAGCACTTCCAGGACGCCATCAGCGGCGGCAGGATGAAGGAGGCCACCGATCTCGGAAACGGCCTGGTCAACGCGATCCTCGCCTACGGAGGCGACTTCGACGTCTACGACGTACGGCGCTGGGAGGACCTGTCCGCGGGTGCACTGGGCTCCTACCTCAACAGCGCCGCCGTCAAGGAGGCCCTGCACGTCGACCACGAGTGGAAGTCCGAGGACAACTCCGGTCCGGTGGCCATCGCGCTGAAGGCCGACAACATGGCGGATGCCTCGCAGGTGTACACCGAACTCATCCACGCGAAGGAGAACTACAAGGTCCTGCTCTACACCGGGGACTTCGACACCGCCTGCGGGTACCAGAGCACCGAGGAGATCCTCGACCAGATCATGAAGGACGGCTGGCAGAAGGCCCCGCGGCTGATCTGGAAGCAGGCGCAGGGCCACCCGAAGGGCTTCGTCCGCACCCTGAACAACGTCACCCAGGTCGCGGTGCCCGACTCCGGGCACGAAGTGCCGGCCTACCAGCCGCGGATCTGCCGGGAGATGCTCTACAACTGGCTGTTCGACCGCCCCTTCCACGGCCAGGACCCCGAGCGCGCAGCCCAGGCCATCCTGGCCAAGGCCCAGGAGGACGCCGAGAAGGAGACCGGATGAGCGGCCACCTCAAGAGGACGAAGGAGACGGCCGACCTGGTGGCGGCCACAGCCGTCCTCAAACAGGCCTACGTCTGCACCCTCGCCCACGTCGACCCCGAAACGGGCGGGCCGAGGTGCGTGCCCATGGTCTACGCCTACCACGAGGAGGGGGACGAGCGGCGCCTCTATCTGCACGGCTCCGTCTACTGGCCGCCGCAGACCGAGCTGTCGCCCTCACTTCGGCAGCTGTGGAACGACGCCGGGGTCCACGTATGCCTGGCCGTCACCGTGCTCGACGGCCTGCTCGTCGGACGGGCGGCGATCAGCACCTCCCTCAACTACCGCTCCGTGGTGGTGGACGGCATCGCCCGGACGGTCGATCCGGCGGACCGGGCGAAGGCGTTCGAGGCGCTCAGCAATCAGGTCATCCCGGGCCGGTGGCCCGAGCTGCGCCCGATCAAGGACGGCAAGGGCGGCAAGGCCAGCGAACTGGACTCGGACAAGCAGCACACCCCCACCGTCGGGGTCCTCTCCATCAGCCTGACGGAGAACACGACGGTGGTGCGCCTCAAGCGGCACCACGCCGCCGAGCCGGAGCACGAGAACCAGGAGGACCGGGACTGGGACCACGGCAACGCCTGGGGCGGTGTGCTCCCCATGCGCCAGGTCTACGGGCCGGCGATCCCCGACTCCCACGTCAAGGACAAGCAGGCCGCCCCGCCGGACTCCGTCCAGCGGCTCATCGGCAGGACCACCTAGGGGTTCATCCGGAGCAGGTCCGGCCGACTGTCCAGCGCGGCGGAGAACGCCTCGTCCGGCGGGCGGAGGGCCAGGCGGACCACGAGCCGGGCATGGGCCTCGTGGACCTCGGCCTGCTTGAGCGGCCGTAGTCCCCGGGCTCATGCGGCTCGAAGAACGACCTTCTCGAACCGGGTTGTGCCGCCGGCAAACGCACCACCGCGAATATTCGGGTGCCCTTGCCGCATCCGCCGGGCACAATCGTCGCCGATGCCTCGACTGATTGCCGACCGGCTGCTCGCCGCCGTCGAACCACTGCCCCATTCGCTCCGGCTGCGCGAGGTGGCTCGCACCGCCGCCGCCCTCGCCTCCTCCGACCTGCTGGGCCTGCTCGCCGAGCTGGACGGCCGTGGCCCGTACGAGCGTCGGCTCGCCGCGCTGGCCGCCCTCGCCGGACGGCAGGCGCGCCATCTGATCGACCGGATCGACGATCCCGACCCGGTGGTACGTCGCTACGCGCACCGAGCGATCGGGGAGCTGCCCTTCCCCGGCGACGACCTCGAGTCCACGATGCTCACCGCCCCGAGGGCGGTCCGCAGCGAATTGACCCGTGCGATCCTGCGGGCCGGACGCACAGCGGTGGCCGAGCGGTTGGTGCCCGTCATCCGCATACGCTGGGGCGCCGCCGAGGCGGCCCGGCTGCTGCCGGTCTGCTCCGCCGAGGTCGTCGCTGCTGAACTGCCCACGCTGGCACACGCGATCACCTTCTCCACCTCGCTCGGGCGCCGCCACCCGGCCGCCGTGCTGGACGAGGCCGAGCACCGACTCGCCGACCTGCCGTACGGGTTGCGGCAGGCGTTCTGGGAACGGCACGCCCTCGGACTGGCAGCCGCCGCCACCCGCGAACCGGCCCGGGTGCTGGAGCTGCTGGAGCGCCACCCCGTCCGAGCCCTCCCCGCCCCGCTGCACGACCGGCTCGCCGACCTCGCCGCCGTCTCCGCCGGGCGGACCGTCCGCCTGCTGCTCGCGATCGACCGGCACCGCCACGAGCCGCCGCTGCGCGTCAACGTGGCCCGCCGGCTGGTCGCGGCCCGGCCGGACGGTCTCGCCGCGCTCGCGCACCGCCACGACAAGACCCACCTGGCGCTGCTGCGGCAGATGCCCCCGGCCCGGCGGCCCGCCTTCTACGACGAGGTGGCGGCGCTGCCCGGCCCGTACCGTTACTCCGTCGAAGTCCTCGCCGTGCTGCCCGCGAAGGAGCGGCACGTGCGGGCGCGGGCCCAGCTGGCAGCGGACAGCCAGGACGTCGTCCCGCTCGTCCTGCTGCCGGTCGCCGAGGCACGGCCGAGGTTGCTGGCCGAAACCCGCGTGGCCGACGCCTGGGACCGGGGCTGGGCCTGGGCACAGCTGGTCCACCACGCCGTGCTCTCCGGGGAGCCAGGTGCCCTGCCCGAGGCGCTCGAACTGCTCACGGGACTGCGCAACGAGCAGGACCCGGTCCGGCATGAGGCGCTGGACGCGGTCGCGGCGGTGCCGCCGAGGTTCTTCGGCGACGCCACCGCCGGGCTGCTGGAGCGGCTGACCGGCGACGCCCTGACGGCCCGGGACTGCTCGGCAGGCACTCGGGCCGCGCTCGTCCGCCTCGCCGGACGCGTCCTCGGCGAGCACGCGGGCGGCCCCGCCCGCGAACTGCTCGCCTGGGCCGTCCGCACCGTCGAGTGGACCGGCGGCGTGGGCCTCACCCTCCCCGCACGGCGCGAAAGCGCGGCGGTCGACGAGCTGAGGGCCGCCCTGGAACGCTCGGCACGGTCCCGGGACGCCGCACTGCTGCTCGCACTGGCCGAGACGCTCGGCGCCCGGTCACGACGCGCCCCCGCCCTCGCCGAACTCCTGGAGCAGGTCCTGCACTCGGGCAGCGACCGTGCCGTCGAACGGGCCGCCACACAGCTGCTGCGCGCCCCCGCCACCGGCTCCGGACGCGTGGCTCGGCTGCTCGCCCTGAGGCCGTCGGCCATCACCCTGGCCCCGGTGCGGGCCGTACTGACCACGGTCCGCACCGACCTGCTCGGCCCCCTGCTCACCACTGCCCTGACCGCGGCCGACCTCGTCAAGGCCGACCGCTGGCTCCCCGCGCAACAGCACGCGGCCGTCGAACAGCTCGCCCGCACGGTCGCTGACCCCACCCTGGGCCTGAGCGAGCGCGCCGCCGCCCTACGGGCCGCCGCCTCGGTCCCCGTCCACGGCGAGGCGCTGTTGCGACGGTACGCGGAATCCGCCGAGATCGTCCTCGCCGAGGCCGCGCTCGCCGCACTGCCCCGGACCGAGCGCCCCGCCGAGGTGCTGCCCGAGCTGCTGTCCCACGCGGCCGACGACCGGGCCCGGGTCGCCCTGTACGCGGCGGGCCGCGCCGCCTGGTTCACGCGGAGCACCGAACTCGGTCCGGAACTACGCCGGATCGCGCTCGAACCGGGGGTGAAGGTGACCAGCCGCAAGCAGGCCGTCCGGCTCGCCGCCGAACACCTGGTTCTCGCCGACGCGGCCGCCCTGCTGCGTGAGGCGTTCGCCGCGCCCGAGCAGCACCAGGACGTCCGCGCCACCGTGCTGGCGACGATCAGCGAGCGGATCGCCGACCTGCCGCTGTGGGACGTGCTCACCGACACGGCCGACGGACCGTCGGAGCTGCGGTCGACGGTCGTCCGGCACCTCCGCGCGCACGAGGTACCCGTCGAACACCGCCCCGCGTTCGCCGGCCTGATGGCCCGGCTGTCGCTCGACGACGAACACGTGGTCGCCGCACCCGCGCGCGGACAACTCGTCTCCTGGGGCCGGTACGCGCCGGAGGCCGTGCGGGCCCTCACCCCTCTGGTCACCGACCTCGCCGAGCGGGACCGCTGGGAGGGAGCCGCCCGGGTCGTGACCGGGGTGGCGCTGTCGGACGCCCCGCACCCGCTCGGCGGCTGCGCACCGGGCAGCGTCCTGGCGGACACCCTGACCACACTGATCGGGATCGTGCACGCCGGGGAACCGGCTCTCCCCGGCCGCGACCAGCCGGCCCGGCGGCGGATCGCCGCGCTCGTGGGCTCGTTCTGGAACTCGAGCGCCCCGGCGGAATCCTTCCGAGCCACCCAGCGCGCGGTTGCCTCACTCCTGCTCACCGAGCCCGCCCTGCTTCCCGAGGCCACCCGCCGACTGGTCGCGGCGCTCGACCAGGACGCGCCCGACCTGGGCGAGCGCCTCGCCGAGCTGGCCGTCCTGGTCGCCGACCGTCCGGCGCTGGCGGTGGTCACCGCCGGGTTGCTGAGCCAGTACGGATGCGGACGACGGGAGGCTCCCGAACATGCTCTGGAGGCCGCCCGCCGACTGGCCGCCGACGACGGACTCGCTCCCGGCCTGTTCGCCGTCACCCTGACGACGACCGGGGCACAGCTCGACTGGCCCACTGCCTGGCGGGACGTGCTGCACACGCTGCGCCGCCATCCCCAGCCGGACGTCCGTGACGCCGCGCTGGCGGTCTTCACCGATTCAGCGTGAGCGGGGCCTGCGGGGCCTGCGGGGGCTTACGGCCCGGCTCGGACGCGCGTGGGGTCGAGCCCGCCTGGCTCCGCGCCAACCCGGCGCAGGCGGCCGCCGTCCTCGCCCGGATCTCGAAGTCCATCGCACCCCTTGAGCTGAGGTGTTGCGGCGACCGTCAGAACCCTGCCGGAGCTGCTCCCGCACGCGGACGACGTGATCGGCTTCCTCGCGCAGTACTACGGCGTGGAGGCCTGCCGCTCAGGTGCCCTCGGGCCGATGGCCGGGGGGCTGCTCCAGGTACCGGGCCGTGATCAGGTGGGAGAAGCCCATGATGGTCTCCTGCGGGCTGATGCCGGTGGCGCCCGGCAGGACGCTCGCGTCGCACAGCCGCAGGTTCGTGAAGCCGTGCGGGCGTCCCTGGGCGTCGCACACTCCGCCCAGGGCGGGTGGGCCCATCCGGCAGGACGCCATGGCGTGGACGGAGATCAGGTCCCAGCTCTCGGGCCGGCCGTGCAGCGCGAAGTCGGCCGCCTGCGCGGCGGTGGTCAGGCTGACGGGTGCGGGCGGCAGCAGTTCGACCGCGCCGGCCTCCATGAGGAGCTCGGCGGTGTGCCGGAAGGCGGAGCGGAGGAGGTCCCGGTCGCTGCCGGTCAGGCGGTGCCGCAGGACCGCGCCGAGCCCGGGTACCGCCAGCAGCCGTGCGGTGCCCTGGACGCTCACCTGGGTCGTGTAGACCGCGATCCGGTCCAGCTGGGCCAGCATCCGGTCGACGGTCCCGGCGGGGTGGGCGGCCAGCGCCGCGGCGAGCGACCCCGGAGTGAGGTTCGCGGGCATCACCCGCACACCCCGGTCGGCGAACTCCTGCAGTTGCGCGGTGAAGATGGTGCCCTCGGTGGCGCGGACGGATTCGCTGAATCGCGCCACTGTGCGGAAGTTGACGTGGAACGCGATGGCCCGGCCCGGGCCGCGTCCGCCGATGGCGCTGCGCCGCAGCAGCAGCGCGCTGCCGATCGGGCCCGCGGCCAGGAACACCGTCTGCGGGAGGTAGCGCAGTCGTCGGCCGTCGCGCAGGGCGTGTACGACCGTGACCCGGGTGCCGTCGTGTTCGAGCCGGACGACCCGGGTGTCGGGCTCGACGACCGCTGCGAGCCGTTCGGCGGCGGGCAGGTAGCTCACCAGCATGCTCTGTTTGGCCCCGGTGGGGCAGCCGGTGACGCACCGGTTGGCGTGCCGGCAGCCTCGTACCGCCCGGCGGGCCGGTGCCCAGCGCCAGCCGAGTCGGTCGGCCGCCTGGGCGAGCAGCACCGAGTCGCGGTTTCCCCGCCCGGGCGGCTGGTCGATGACACCGAGGCGCCGCTCCACCTCGGCCAGGTGGGGGGCGAGGTGGTGGGCCCGGAAGCCGTCGACGCCCGTGGACGCCCAGCACTCCAGCAGGTGTTCGGAAGGAGGCCAGAGCAGCCCTCCGTTGACCACGGTGGTTCCCCCGACGCAACGCCCCTCCCCGAAGGGGATGGTGGGCGCGCCGTGGATGGGCACCAGACCGCCCTGGCGGTAGAGCAGGCGCAGGTTCTCCGCCGGGGACGCCCGGGTGATCCGCGCCTGCGGGACGAGCGGGCCCTCCTCGAGGACGCGGACCTCCCGGCCCGCGCCGGCGAGCTCCAGGGCCGCGGTGCCGCCTCCGGCTCCCGAGCCGATCACCAGGGCGTCGCAGCGGACGGTGCGGACGGTGCTGCTCACAGGGGCTCCTGCCGGGGGGTGGTGGAGGGTCCGTCCAGGGCGCCGTGCAGGGCCAGCGCGAGGCTCACCCTGAGCAGTTCGGCGCAGCCGGGCACCGTGGACAGCCGGTCGGCGACCCGTTGCGGACGGGCCCGGTCCGAGGTGCCCCGGAGCGGGCCCGTCGGGTCCGCGAGGACGACGGCGACCGGGAACGCCCGCATCAGCAGGGCGAACACCAGGCGGTACGGCTTCGGGAGGGCGGCGAAGGTGGCGGCCGTGTGCCGGACCGCGGCGGCCTGGCGGGACGGTTCGGACAGGGCCGTGCAGCGGCCCGCCCAGAGCGGCGGGAGCCCGGCGGAGTGTACGCGCCGTTCCCAGACCCGCAGGCGACGGTGCTCCCGCGCGGTACGGGACCCTTCGGCGGGCGGGGCCGGACGGGCCGCCGGGGAGCTCATGCGGTGACCTTCTCCCTGACCAGGCCCGCCAGGAGACGGGGCATCCCCTTGGCCAGTACCGCGTCCAGGGCCTCCAGGAAGAGGTCGACGTCGGAGTCCTCGGCCACCAGCGGAGGCGCGGCGATCAGGGGGAGGTCGTGGTTGGAGCCGTAGTAGGTGAGCACACCGTGGTCGCGGTAGAGGGCGGCGACCACGGCAGCGGTGGCCAGCTTGGCGCCGGCCTGCGGGTCGCGCGCGAAGGAGGACGGCAGCAGGCGCAGCGCGTGGCCGAGGCCGGCCGGACCGTGGCGCAGGACGACGCCCTGGAGGGCACCGGCGCCGCGCACCTCCGCGATCAGCTGCGGGTGGGCGGCGGCGAGGGCAGCGAGGCCGCGGCTCAGCCGCTCGCCGAGGCGGCGGGCTCTGGCGGGGTAGTCGTCCTCGACCGCGATCGCGACGGCCTCCAGCGCGGTGACCGTCTCCTCCCCGAATCCGTAGTAGGTGGTGCTGTGCAGGGTGGCGTCGGGGAGCGAGTCGTAGGCTCGGCGGAAGACGGGCTCCCTGGCCACGTAGCCGGAGATGGACGCCTTGCCGCCGCCGAAGGACTTGGAGGTGGTCACCACGTCCGGGACCAGGCCGGGGTGGCGCATGAAGTGGAAGAGTGAACCGGTCTTGCCCCAGGAGGTGTAGACCTCGTCGAAGATCAGGACGATGTCGTGCTCGGTGCACAGCCGGCGCGCCTCGCGCAGGAACTCCTCCGAGCACTCGCGGAGACTGGAAGCGCTGAAGGGTTCCAGGACCAACGCGTAGACGTCGCTCTCGCCCTCGGGCGTGGTGTGCCGCTCCAGGGCCAGTTCGAGGGAGGGAAGGTCGTCGAAGGCGAAACCGTCCGTGCCGGGGATCCTGGGGAAGCTGAAGTGCACCTCCGGCGAGGTGGTCAGGCTTCCGGCGCCGAGCAGCTTGCCGTGGAAGGCGATGTCGGTGTGCAGGACGGTGCCGCGACGGCCGCGGTGGTACTTGTAGGCCATCTTGAGGGCGCCCTCGACGGCCTCCGCGCCCGAGTTGGGGAAGTAGCTGACGTCGAGGTCCGCGGGCAGCAGCTGGGCCAGGTTGTGTCCGAGTGCGGCGACGTACGGGGAGAAGTAGTTCTTGTGCACCTCCATGCGCTGCAGTTCCTGGAAGCGCCGGCGGGCGGCCAGGATGCGGGGGTGGTTGTGGCCGTGGTTCAGGACGCCGATCCCGCCGGTGAAGTCCAGGACCCGCCGCCCGTCGCGCAGGGTGATCCAGCAACCCGAGGCGCTGTCCACGACATCGCGGCCGAATCCGAAGGCGGAGAGCAGCGTCACCTGGCCCCGGCTGACATGGCGATGGTAGAGCTCGTGCACCCGCGCGATGGGCATCCGCTCGCAATCCTCGATGCTGATCAGGGAGTTCATGACGTCCCCTCCTCGGGGCCGGACTGCGGACCCGTGCCGTGCCCGGCGTCGGGAAGCCGTGGGTCGGGGGCGGTGCGGTGGGCGGTGCGCATCCGGTCGGCGATCAGGCGGCCGACGTGCCGCCCCTGCCGCATGGCGTAGTTGGTGCCCCGGTCCTGGGGGTAGACCTGCGCCATGCTGGCCAGGTAGAGCCCCGGCACATCGGTCTCCATCGCCGGGATGCGGTCGGAGTAGTGCGGGGTGATGACCGGCTGGGCGTGATCGGCCCGCCAGACGTGGTAGCGCCGGACCCAGTCGCGGTGGAACTGCGGGAACATCCGGCTCAGGTGCGGAAGGCTGGCGTGGAACACCGCGTCGTCGTCCATCCGGTACAGCTCGGCGCTGGTCGGAAGGTAGGCGGACAGGTAGACCAGATGGCGTCCGGCGTAGGCGTCGGAAGCCTCCAGGTTGGTGTGCTCGATGACGCCGACGTAGGGGAACGACGGGTCGGTGACGTTGAGCCAGTAGGTGTCCGACAGGGACCGGTCGTTCTGCAGCACCAGGCACAGATTGGCGAGGTAGGGGATGTCGGACAGCCGCCGGCGGACGGCGGGCACGTTCGGATGGGGCGGTGGTCCGGCGGCAGGGGAGAGGAAGCCGGCGAGCAGGTCCGGTGCCGTGGTGGCCAGGACCCGCCGTGCGGGCAGTACGTCGCTCCCGGTGCGGACCCCGCACACCCCGTGGGCGTCGGTCAGAACCTGCCGTACCGGGGTGCTCGTGCAGATCCGGACGCCCAGTTCGGAAAGGCGCGAGACCCACGCGTCCAGCAGGGCGGCGCAGCCGCCCCGCAGGTAGTAGAGGACCTCGCGGCCGCTGTGTGACCGGCTGCCACCGCGCAGGTGGAGCTTGGTCCACATCCAGGTGGCGCCGACCTCGGTCGCGTACTGGCCGAACTTGCCTTCCAGCAGCGGACGCCAGACCGTCTCGTAGACCTGTGGCCCGCTCAGCTCCAA
This sequence comes from Kitasatospora sp. NPDC098663, assembly GCF_044760075.1. Classification (NCBI taxonomy): domain Bacteria; kingdom Bacillati; phylum Actinomycetota; class Actinomycetes; order Kitasatosporales; family Streptomycetaceae; genus Kitasatospora; species Kitasatospora sp. NPDC098663. The sequence goes on from NZ_JBIWAP010000025.1 coordinate 68,571, forward strand.
CAGCCACTCGCGGGCCGTGAGGTCCTCCAGGTCCCGCCAGTGCTTCACCTGGTGGGCGCGCACCGCGGACCAGCCCAGCCGGACCCGGTCGGGCAGCGGGAGGGGGGCGAAACGCAGCACGTCCCACGGGCTCGACAACCGGTACACGGAGTTCGCGTAGTAGACGCCGGTCCGGGTCCGGTGCGGCTGCAGCAGGTGGGAGCAGCCGAGTTCCGCGCACAGCCCCTGGACCTCCAGATCGGAGGAGAACCAGTGGTGGTAGAAGCGTTCGAGCCGGGCTCCCCCGACCTCGAACGACCCTGCCAGGCCGCCGACGTACGGCTCACGCTCCAGCACCCGGCAGGCCACCCCGGCCAGGGCGAGCTCGTGGGCGGCGGCCAGGCCGGTGAACCCGCCGCCGATCACCAGGACCTCGTCGCCGGGCGCCGGGGCCGCGCTGTTCTCGGACATCGCTGCTCCCTTTCGAATCCTCCGGCGCTGTTCCGTCCGAAGGCGATGGGTGTGGGAGGTGGGTGTGGAAGGTCTGGGCGGCGCGGGCCAGGCCTCGCCGGCATCGGAGGCGTCCTCCGCCCCGCCGTAGCCCGCAGCGGCCGAGGGACTCCGGTTGATCGCTGATGTCGGGGAGGGTGGCGTGCCGTCCGGCCGAAGGAGACGCCGCCACGCGGGGAGGGCATCGGAACCGCCGCCGGCGGTTCAGGCTCCCAGTGGACCGTAGCACCGCGCCTGGCTCTCCGCCTGTGGAGGGACCGCTGACCTGCTGCGCGTCATGGAAATCCGACTACTGATCCGTGCCCGTGTGACCGCCTGGGCGGACGCCCCTCCGACGCCGGGACAGCGGGCGGCCACGGCGTCGGAGGGCGTCCGCCCGCCCGTCTCCGGTCACCTGGCCAGGTCACCGGAGCGGCGCCGTTCCGGTTGCCCCGGTCGTCGCGCCGCCGACATCATCGAGGCTGGAACCGGTCGCGTCAGCGACCGTCGTGTCCGACCAGGAAGGCGACAGCCGATGGACGCCACGCCACAGCAGCCGCTGCGATACGCCGTCGGACTGCCCAACAGGCGCGAGTACGCGGATCCCCGCCTGCTCCGCGAACTGGGAGTGCTGGCAGAGCAATCCGGCTGGGACGGCTTCTTCCTCTGGGACGGCCAGGTCGCGGAACACCCAGACGAGCACGTCACCGACTCGTGGACCACCCTTGCCGCGATCGCCGCCGACACGGAGCGCCTGCGACTCGGCGTCATGGTGAGCGTGCTCGCCCTCAAGCGTCCTGCCGAAGTCGCCCGCGCGACCGTCGCGCTGGACCTTCTCAGTGGCGGACGGCTGATCTTCGGCGCCGGCCTGGGTTCCTCCGCCGCCGAGTTCCAGGCGCTGGGCCATGATCCGGACCCACGGGTGCGTGCGGAGAAACTGGACGAAGCCCTCCACGTCCTCGACGGGCTGTGGGCGGGCCGGCCGTTCACCTTCCACGGCCGCTGGTTCACGGTCACGGACCTCGCCTTCCAGCCGGTGAGCCCGCAACGTCCTCGCATCCCGGTGTGGATCGCCGGCACCTGGCCCTCGCGACGCCCCATGCGGCGGGCCGCGCGCTGGGACGGCGTCTTCCCCACCCGGGCGGGGGTGGGCCACACCCAGATGATGCCTCCTGCGGACCTGGAAGCCGTGGTCTCCTACGTCCGCGCCCAACAGGCCGTCCAGAACGAGCCGTTCGATGTCGTCATGGAGGGCCAGACAGCCGGGTTCCAGCGGAACACCGACGCCATGGTCGTCGCCCCGTACCGGGCGGCCGGCCTCACCTGGTGGGTGGAGAAACTGGGCTGGTTCCGGGGCCCGGTCGAACTCGTCCGCGCTCGGATCGAATCCGGACCCCCTGTCCCCGCCGATTCGGGAGCCGATCCCGTCGGAACCGCTTCCTCCGGCGGTCGTCCGTGACCCCCCTGCCGCCCGTATTCGGCGGGCGAACTGCCGGACAGCCGACGGGGCCCGGTCCGCCGTCGCCTACTCCGGGACGAGCACCGCGACTCCGGTCACGCGGCCCGCGGTGAGGTCGCCGAGGGCCGCGTCGGCGTGCCGCAGCGGGTAGCGGCGCACGTGGACCACCGGGCGGGTGCGGGTGGCCTCGGCCAGGTAGGCCCGTCCGTCGGCCCGGGTGTTGGCGGTGACGCTGCGCAGCGTGCGTTCCTGGAAGAGGTGCCGCTGGTAGTCGAGTGGTGGGATGTCGCTGAGGTGGATGCCGGCCACCGCGAGCGTGCCGCCCCGGTCCAGCGCCGCGAGGGCGACCGGCACCAGGTCGCCGGCCGGGGCGAACAGGACGGCGGCGTCCAGCGGTTCGGGGGGCGGGTCGGACGAGTCGCCGGCGAACTCGGCGCCGAGCTCCAGCGCGAGCCGTCGCGCCGCCGCACCCCGGGTGAACGCGGCCACCCGCGCGCCCCGGGCGAGGGCGAGCTGGGCGGTCAGGTGCGCGGACGCGCCGAAGCCGTAGATGCCCAGGAGCCCGCCCGGCGGCAGCTCGGCCCGCTCCAGCGCCCGGTAGCCGATGATCCCGGCGCACAGCAGCGGGGCGAGTTCCTCGGCGGGCGGCCCTTCGGGCAGGCGGTAGGCGAAACGGGCGTCCGCGACCACGTGGCGGGCGTAGCCGCCGTGCCGGTCCCAGCCGGTGTAGCGCGAATCCGGGCAGAGGTTCTCCCGCCCCGTCCGGCAGTACCCGCAGCTGCCGCAGGTCCGGGCCAGCCAGGCCACCCCGGCGCGGTCCCCGACCGTGAACTCCTCGACCGCCGGACCGGCCGCCCGCACGCGCCCGACCACTTCGTGCCCCGGTGAGCACCTCGCCACCCGGGGAGCGAGGTCCCCCTCCGCCAGGTGCAGGTCCGTACGGCACACCCCGCACGCCTCCACCTCCACCAGGATCTCCTGCGGTCCGGGTGCGGACAGCGGCCGCCGCTCCCACACCAACGGCCCCGGGCGTGCCGTACCCACCGGCCCCGGCTGCGCCACGACCCAGGCCTCGGTCTCTTCCGGTGCTGCGTGTGTGGTGTCCATCGCCGCCTCGCGTGTTGCCGCCCCTGGTCTTCAGGATCATCCCGGCAGGGCCGCCGTGCACACGGGCTCTGCGTCGCCCCGCCGGACAGTCGTGGAGGACGCCCGTCCACGCAGGCTACTACCGAAGGCTGACATCGCTCAGCCCCACCGGTTCGGCCGGAGCAGGCTCCGCGCGCCGGGGGATTCGGTAGGTCGGTCTGGTCGACGACGGCTGTCAGGTCCGTTCGTTCGGCTGTCTCCTGCTCGGTGTGCTGCTCGTCCCCGAACCCGGCGGTGCCGGGGAAGTCGAGGCGTTCGCGGCCGCGCCGGGTGTTGCGGACCGCGTCGACGTCCTCGTCGGGGTGGCCGGGAGGATCGTGGCCAGGGTGAGGGCGGCAGCCAGCCAGGTGGTGGAGTGGAAGGCGTCGGTGAAGGCCCGGGCGGTTTCCGGGGAGGCGCCCGCGTCCAGCGGGGACGACGACGTGCCCGGGGGGAGGAGCAGCCGGTAGGCCACCGTGGTGACCGTGCCGAAGACGGCGATCCCCAGGCCGGCGCCGGCCTCGTAGGCGACGGACTCGATGCCCGCCGCCGCGCCTGCTTGGGAGGACGGCGCGGTGGTCATGATCAGGTTCGAGGCGACCATCTGGACCAGGCCGTGGCCGAACCCGATCAGGGCCAGTCCGAGCGGGACCACCGTGCCGGAGGCGACCAGGACGTATCCGGTCGCCGCGAGCAGCAGGCCGGCGGGCACGCCCGCGCGCGGCTGTCCCAGGCGGGAGAGGAGCAGTCCGCCTACCGGCCCCGCCACCGTCGCGGCCAACGGCATCGGGATCAGGTACAGCGCGGCGGCCTCCGCCGACAGTCCCCCGGCGATCTGCAGGTACTGCACCAGTTGGAGTTCGAAGCCGACCATCACCAGCACCGGCAGCACCGAGGCCACCACTCCGGCGCGAAGCCCGGGTAGCCGGAACAGGGACAGGTCCAGCATCGGGTGCGGCATCCGCTGCTGCCGTCGCACGAACAGCACCAGCGCGGTCAGGCCCGCCGCCGCCGGCAGCACCACCTCCGGGATGCCGACGCCGTCGTGGGTGAAGGCGATGATGGCGTAGGCGCAGCCCAGGAACCCCACCATCGAGAGCAGGGGCGAGGTGGCCTCCCACGGTTGCCGCTCGGACTCGACCTCGTTGCGCAGCAGCAGTGCCACGGCGGGCACGGCCAGTGCCACGATCGGCAGGTTGACCAGGAAGATCGAGCCCCACCAGAAGTGCTGGAGCAGGAAGCCGCCGGCCACCGGTCCCAGCGCCGACGCGCCGGCGGCGACCGCGCTCCACGCCCCGATGGCCACCGCGTGGTCGCGGCCGTCGCCGAAGGTCTGCCGGATCAGCGCCAGCGTGGCCGGGATGATCATCGACGCGCCGATCGCCAGCAGCGCCCGGGCGCCGATCAGGGCCGGCGGACCCGGTGCCACCGCGCACAGCGCCGAGGCCGCGCTGAAGACGGCCAGTCCGGCCAGGAGCAGCCGCTTGTGTCCGATCCGGTCGCCCAACGGCCCGCTGACCAGCACCAGTCCGACCATCAGGAGCGAGTACACGTCCACCGCCCACAGCAGTTCGGTCGGGGACGCCCGCAGGTCGTGGGCGAGGGTCGGGACGGTGATGGTGAGGATGGTGACGTCCACGGCGGCGGGCAGGAAGCACAGCAGCACCACGGTCAGCACCAGCCAGCGCCGGGCCGTCCCGACCACGGGCAGCGTGCTGCTCACCGGCCGAGGTCCAGAGCCGCCCTGGCTCTGTCGATCAGGTCGTGCAGCTCGGCGAGGCCGGGGGCGTAGAACATGCAGCTCAGTCTGCCAGTTTGAAGGTCCGTCAGCTCGGTCGGGACCACACCCCGGTCGGCGTGTCGGGGCGAGGCCACGAGCGGTCCGAGCAGGCGCAGCACTTCCGGCAGGTACAGCCCGGTCGGAAGGCCGTAGAAGTCGTAGTTGCCGACCGCGTGGGTGTCGAGGTAGCCGGGGCCGATGAGGTGCTCGCCGAATTCGTGCACGTGGCTCGACCCGGTACGGCGGGCGTTGAGGTCGTGCAGGTAGACGACGCCGTCGCGGGCGATCGCGTCGATGCCGAAGCGCCCGCGGTAGCCGCGCCGTTGCATCTCCTCGGCCAGCCGGAGTCCGCCCTCGGTCAGCGGGCGGTACCACCAGGCGCTGCGCAGCTCGCGCGCGGTGACGTTGCCGCGCAGGTGCGTGGCGCCCTCGAACAGCATGTCGGTCGTGTAGCAGAGGTGGGGCGGGGCGTCCGCGGGCACCATGTACTCCACGGACGGGAAGGTGATGTCGCCGTCGAGGAACTCCTCGACGACCACCGGGTCCTCGTCGTAGAACGTGCTCGCGGCCAGGCGTTCGGCGATGTCGTCGTCGCCCGGCCGGAAGATCAGCAGGCCGAGGCTCGCCTCCCCGCGGTCCGCCTTGACGATGCACGGTGTGCCGGTCGCGAGCATGTCCCGGACTGCCGCCGGCACGTCCTGTTTCCCGGTGCAGTGCGTACCGGGCGGGATGCGGCAGGGGCCGTCGGTCATGCCGAGGTCGGTGGCCAGGTCGCGCAGGCCCGTCTTGGTGTCCAGCAGGTCCCGGAGGGCCTGCTGCGGCGAGCTCTCCGGCAACTCGGTCACCACGTCGTACCGGGTGCGCAGGGCCTCGGTGAACCGCCACAGGTCGGCGGTGGTGGTGTGCGGGATCAGCCGGAGCCTGCGGCCCGGCCCGGCGTGGGCGGCCACGGCGGCCATCAGCTCGGGATCGGCGAGCATGTCGGCGAACAGCGAGCCGGTGCGGCCCGCCGGGCTGAGGTTCACCACACCGTCGATCTCCAGGAACTTCCGCTGCCAGTCCAGGTCTCCGATCGGCTCGTAGGTGACGAGCATCTTGTCCAGCGGCCCCCAGAACAGCGCCTGGTCCTGCTGGGCGTAGCACTCCGACAGCAGCTCGTCGACGCCGTCGGCGCGGACGGCGAAGTCGCGCAGGGTGTCGACGGCGTTGCTGACGCAGAGGGTGGGGACGGTCATTTCTTCTCCTCGTGCAGCAGTGCGTTGCTCTGTGACACCAGGTCGACCGCGGCCGAGACCACGTGCCAGAAGAGCTCCTTGCCCAGGGCGACGGTGGCGCCCGAAGTGCTCGACAGGACACCTTGGTTGGTCGTGCGGCTCACGTCGGCGGGGTGCAGGTAGATCCCCGGGCGGGGTGGGTCGGCGTGGTCGGGCCGTGCGGGCGAGACCAGCTCCGGGCGGAGGTAGAGCATCAGGCTGGTCTCGGTGATCCCCGCGTGCTCGGCGTGCCACCCCGGGAAGAGCGGCACTCGCCCGGCCAGCCAGTCGGTGTCGACCAGGCTCCACCAGCTCAGCGCGATGAACTCCTTGCCCGCGGCCGCCGGCCGTCGGCCCACCTCGTCGAGGGCCTCGAAGAGGAACGGCTCGTTCTCGAAGTGGCCGTTGACGACCAGCAGTCGGCTCCACGGCAGGGCACACAGCGACTCCAGCGCGTCCTCCAGGAAGGCCAGCAGGGACCGGCCGCGTACGTAGACGGTGCCGGGGAAGGCCAGGCCGCCGCCGCTCTGCGGCAGCGAGCGCGCCGCGATGGACTGCGTCGGCAGGGTCAGGGCGTTCAGCTCGTAGGCGATCTGCCGGGCGAACGCTTCGGCCAGCACGGTGTCCACGGACAGCGGCAGGTGCGGACCGTGCTGTTCGGTGGCTCCCACCGGCCACACCACGGTCCGCCCGGTGGTGGCCGCCAGGACGTCGGCGCTGCTCAGGTCGCACAGCTGCGGCCCGGCGCTGCGGGGGGTCACGGCCGCACCTGCCCGGATCGGTCCGCGCCGGTGGAGGGTTCGAGGCCCCGGCCGGTGTTCCCGGCGTCGGTGATCCCCGCGTTGGTGTTCCCCGGTCCGGTGGTCTCGGCCACGATCCGGGCGAGCGTGGGGTACATGTCGGTGTGCAGCGCGGTGTACACCTGGGCCGCCACCGCGCCGACCGCCAGGTAGTCGTGCACGTCCCGGCCCGACTGCACGCCGCCGGAGGCCAGCACGGGAAGGGTGAACCCGGCTCGGCGCAGCTTCCACAGGGAGGCCAGCACGAGCGGCTTGATGCCCGGCCCGGAGTAGCCGAACACGCCGCCGAGTCGGAGGTCACCGGTCTCCGGGTGCACGGCGGCGGCGGGCAGGGTGTCGCTGATGGTCACGGCGTCGGCGCCGGCCCGTGCGGCGGCGAACACCCGGGCGTGCAGGCCCTCCCCGCTGGCCAGCTTGACGGAGAACGGCACCCGCGTCGCAGCGCGGGTGGCCGCGGTGTAGGCGCGCACCCGCTCGGGAGTGTCGTCGAGGCCGTCCTCCTCGTTGAGGCAGGAGATGCCCAGTTCCAGCGCCCGGCAGCCCGTCGCCTCCACGCGGGCCGCCAACTCGGCGAGTTCCGCCGGGCTGTCGGCGTGCAGGGACGCGATGACCGGCAGTCCGTCCCGGGTCAGGTCGCGCAGGATGCGCACCCAGTGACCGACGGACCGTTTGGAGTAGGTGGTGCTGTTGATCATTCCGGTGGGCAGTCTGACGAGGCGCTCGTCCAGGCCGATCGGCGGGTTGGGGTGGATGGTCTTGGTGACCACCGCGCCCGCGCCGGTGTCCAGCAGCCTGCGGATGTTGCGCTCCTGGTCGGTGAGCAGGCCGGAGCCGACCACGACCGGATTGGCCAGGTGCATTCCCAGCAGGTGGGTCGGGGCCGTCATGTCAGGCCGCCGCCCTGGTCCGGCCCAGCGCCGCGAGCACGCCGTCGACCAGCAGTGCCGGGTCCTTGGCGATCTCCTTGGCGGACAGGAACGTCGCGGCGGCGACCTGGGCGAGCCCCTTGAGCAGGTGGCTGGCCGACTCGGCGAAGGGCTGGTCGGTGATGCCCACGATGGGGCGGCCCAGCGCGCTGGCCCACCCCAGTTCGATGTGCGTGCCGTCCGTGCGCAGCAGGGTGCCGTCGAGCACCGGCAGGACCGGCACGAACACATCGCATTCGCGCATCCACGCGTAGTCGCGCACGGACACCTCCTCGGGAGTGAACGAAGCGGTGTCGGCACCGAACCGTTCGGCCACGTGAGCGGACAGTACGGTGGCGCCGGCCTGCTGCGACTGGTCGATGGTCAGTCTCAGGAAATCTTGGATCGGCGCCGCCATTCCGCCGGGCACCAGGGCGTGCTGGATCGGGCCGCCGACGAACACGGTGACGCCGCGCAGGGCGTCCGGGGTGACTTTCACGATGTTTCGAAGCTCCTTCGAAGGAGTCTGCCGACGGCCGTGCAAGGGGGCGGACTTCGGCCGGCAGGAACAGGAAGCAGAAGTGGTCGGCGCCATCGGATGGTGCGCTTGCGGTGAACCGGGAGGGAGTCGGGTGTTGAGGCCTGACGCTGCCACCGGGGAGCCCGATGGCGTGCCCGTTCCCGCGTTGTGCGTCCATCCAGACAAATGGACGACCTCAGGCTAGTTCGGGATGATTCACCAGGACAAGAAACATATGCGCCAGTCGGAGATGCGTCTCAAATCTCGCAAAAGGTGCATTCTGCCGCCTGGCCGTCGGCGCCGGCCCGCTCGGGAAGCGCGCTGCGGGCTGGTTTTCGCAGGTGTACGGACCATGGGCTCGGCAATGGCCGAATCGCCGTCGAACTGACGTGCAAAAGAATCCTCGATTACGGCGTTCGAAGGTGCGTGGCGGGTAAATCGGCGACCATTGACAGGCGATAAAGCCTCGGCTAGCTTCGATAAAGCGTGAATGACTGACGCCCCCTTGTATTCGATCGGCGTCGTCCCACTTTCGGTCCGACCGTTTCCGCGATCTCACTCGGCATTCCCGCACGCCGGACGCGCGGCCGCCGCCTGTTCGAATGAACCCACCCAGAGGGGAAGTTCTGGTGAATCCTTTGCAGACCATCAAACGAATTCTGCACTCCGAGGTGCTGGTGGAGGTGCCGATCGACCGGATGCGACTCGACGACAGGCTGCGCGAGAATTACGGCATGGACTCGCTCGGTTTCGTGGAACTGCGCGTGCAGTGTGAAGAGGCGTTCGGCATCAGCATCCCCGACGAGGCCGTCGCGGCGGGGGAGTTGTCCACCCTCGGTGATGTGCTGGCACTGGTCGAGCGGCTGTCGGGGGCCGACCGCCCCCCGGCCACCGCGTGAGCACGGCCCCGGTCGCCGGTGACGACCACGCCGGGGACCCGACCGGTGTGCTGTCGCGCGGCACGGACCTGCACCTCAACCACTACGGGGCGGCCCGGCTCCCGTTCGCCTGCGTGGGCGGCAGCGGCCTGCACCTCGACGTGGTCGACCTGAGCCCGGAACGCCGGGGCAGGCGGCTGAGGTTGCTCGACGCCAGCGGCGGCTACGCCAGCGCCACCCTGGGCGGCGGCCACCCCGTCGTACGGGCGGCGCTGGCGCGCGGCACCGGAGTCGGCAACGTCACCGACGAACTGGGCTCGCTGGAACGGGCGGAGCTCCTCGACCGGCTCTTCGGCCCCGGCGGGTTGTGGACCGACCACTTCCCCGCGGGGCGGTACCACGTCAGCGGACGCAACTCCGGCTCGGAGGGCAACGAGTTGGCGCTGCGGCTGGTGCTGGAGTCCCGCTTCGACGGCCGGCGGCTGTGCCACCGCCCGGGCAAGGAGCGGCGCGACACCATCCTCGCCTTCCACGGCGCCTGGCACGGCTGGACCAGTGGGCTGGTGCAGCTGCTCAACCGCAGGTACTACCGGGCCGGGCTGCCCGGCGCGGACACCGCCGGCCCGTACGGAGTCCGGGTCCACCACATCCCGTTCGGCGACCTCGACGCCCTGACCGAGTACTTCGCCGAGTCCGCCGACCGGCTGCTGGCCGTCGTGGTCGAACCGATCCAGGGCGACGCGGGCATCCTCGCGCCTCCGCCCGGATACCTGCGCGAACTCGCGCGGCGGTGCGCGGCCGACGGCGTGCTGCTGGTGGCCGACGAGGTGCTGACGTTCGCCAAGACCGGCAGCTGGTTCGCCATGCGCGACGCGGACGGACCGGTGCCCACCGACATCACCGTCATCGGCAAGTTCCTGGGCATGGGCGCGGTGTCCACCTCGATGGTGATCGCCCGCACGGAGCTGGCCGTCCGCTCCTCCGGCGCCGTGACCACCTCCGACCTGCGGCCACCGAACTGCGCGGTGATCCGCGACGGCATCGAGCACATCGAGACCGAAGGGCTGCTGCGACGCTCGGCCGACGTCGGCGTGGACCTGGCCAAGCGTCTCGACGACGCCCTGGTGGGCCGCCACCCGGACGTGTTCACCGAGGTCCGCGGGAGCGGGGTCATGCTCGGCGTAGAACTGACCGCCGCGGCGGCGGACCGGATCGGCGCGCTGCGCCGGGAGTTGATCGAAGCGGGCGTGTACGCCGAGTTCATGGCGGGCGCGGGCAGACGCTCCGGCGGCCGGTGCTACGTCCACCCCACCCTGCGGATCGTGCTGCCGCTGATCACCACCGGGACGCAGGCCGACGAGATCGTGGACCGGGTGGCGGCAGGCGCCCGGGCCCTGTGGTGAGCGCGGGGTTCCGCACCCGGGTCGAGCACGTCGACACCGACGCGACCGGGATCGTGCACTTCTCCCGCTACACCTCGCTGATGGAGACCGCGGGCACCGAACACCTCGAAGCGCACGACGCGGGTCTGACCGCCTTCAGTGCGGCGAACGTCGACCTGGTGGTCGCCGACCTGCGGGTGACCTACCTCAACAGCGCCGTGTACCGCGACGTGATCATCGGGGACACCCGGGTCGACCACGTCGGCGCGGCCTGGTTCGCCCTCGCGGTACGTCTGCTGCGGGAGGAGCAGGACGGCACCCGCACCCCGCTGGTGGCCGGCGACCTCGTCTTCGCCGCCGTCGCCCCCGACACCCGGCGCGCGGTGCCCCTACCGGCACCGCTGCGACAGGCCCTGAGAGGAATCGTCCCGGATGCGACACCCGAACGAATCGGCGCCCCCTCCCGTCACGGTCCGCGAGGCCCGGCCGCTGGGCACCTCGGCCATCGCGGCCCTGGTGCGCGGACGCCACCCCCGCCTGTTCATCGACCGGGTTCTGGACCATGAGCCCGGCGTGTTCCTGCGCAGCATGTTCGCCGTCTCGGCGGAGATGGGCGCGCTGTCCGGGCACCTGCCCGAGCGCGGCCTGACCCCGGGGCTGATCCTGCCCGGCAGCCACACCATGCAGGCCTTCGCCCAGTCCGGCGTCCTGCTCTACCAGTTGAGCAGCGATCCGCTCGCCGACGACGAGGTCACCCTGGTCGGCACGGTCAAGTCCCGATTCCTCGCCCCGGTCGTGCCCGGCGACCAGGTCGTGCTCGACGTCCGCGCGGACCGGCTGTCCGGCCCCACCTTCGCCTTCTCCGCCGTGGTGACCGTGGAGGGCCGCTCCGTCGCCGGATTCCGCGGCGCGATGAGCCGGACGAAGGTCGATCCCGCGGCGGCCCGGCCGTGGTGACCCCGGTGACCCCGGTGACCCCGGTGATCACCGGACTGGCCTGGGACACTCCGCTGGGCCGGGACCAGGAGGCGGTGTGGGAACGGCTGTGCGCGGGCGATTCGGCTCTGGCGCCCGTCCACTCGCCGTACCCCTTGCGCAACACCGCCGCCGCCGTCGTCGCGTCGGTGCCGTACGGGACCCGGGCGGGCGAACGCCAGCGCGCGCTCGCCGGGCGGACGCTGTCCGCCGCGTTCGCGGACGCGCGTCTGTCCACCACCGACCCCGAGGTCGGCCTCGTCCTGGGCACCAGCTTCGGCGCCTGCCTGGACGAGGCGGAGCCGACGCTGCACGCCTGGGCCGACGACGCGGCGGCGGGCATCGGGCACCCGGGCACCCCGGTCTGCGTCATGACCGCCTGCTCCGCGGGATCGGACGCGATCGCCGTCGCGCACGCCCTGGTGCGCTCGGGCGAGCGGCGGGTCTGCGTGGCGGGCGGGGTGGACGTGGTCACCGAGGCCAAGCGGCTCGGGCACTCCGCGCTGGGCACGATGAGCCCCACCGGCCTGCGGGCCTTCGACCGGGCGCGCGACGGGATGCTGCTCGGCGAGGGCGCGGCCTTCGTGGTGGTCGAACACCCCGACTCCGCCCGGGAGCGCGGCGCCCGGGTGCACGCCCGGCTGCGCGGGGCCGGCGCGGCCAACGACGCCGCCGGACTCACCGCACCGGACCCGTCCGGACGCGCCGTGCTGCGCGCCGTCGAACGCTGCCTGGTCTCCGCGGGCCTGGCACCCGCGGACATCGCGGTGGTCAACGCCCACGGGACCGGCACACCGCTCAACGACGAGGTCGAGGCTCGCAGCCTGCTGGAACTGTTCGGAGCCGACGGCCCGTTGGTGTTCGCCACCAAGGGGGCGTTCGGACACGGCCTGGGCGCGACCGGGGCCATCGAGGCCGTGGCGACGGTCCTGGCACTGCGCCACCGACAGGTCCCACCGGTCCTCGGGCTGCGCGATCCGGCGGCCCCACTGCGGCTGGCCACGGGATCGGCGCAACCCGTCGGCCCCGGCGCCGGGCTGAGCCTGACGCTGGGGTTCGGCGGGTTCAACACGTGCCTGCTGTTCGAAGGGGTGAGGGCGTGACACACATGCCGACGGGCACCCGGGTGCTGGGCTCGGCGACGGTGGTCGCCGACGACCCGGACGAGTACGCGGTGAACAAACCGTCTTTCTACGCCGACCCGGCGGCCTGGCTGGTCGCCGAGACCGTGGACCGGGCACTGGCGGACTGCGCCGAACCCGTGCTCGACGACGCCGCCGACACCGGGATCCTGGTCATGAGCGCGACCGGGAGCGAACGGACGATGCGCCGCATCGCCGACTCGGTGCCGAGGTCCCGGGTGTCGCCGCTGCGCTTCGCCGGAGCGAACCCGGGCGTGCTGGCCGGACTGCCCGCCCTGCGCCACGGGTTGCGCGGGCCGTCCCTGCTGCTGGCGGCGCACCCCGACCGGGCCACCCCCGTCGCGTTCACGGTGCTCGGCGGCTGGCTCGCGGACGGCCACGCCCGGCACGTGCTCCTGGTCGGCCTGCAACCCGCCCCGGGAGGCGGACAGCTGTGCCGCTGCCTGGTCCTGACCAGCGCCCGGGACGACCGGTGAACAGCCTCACCCGGTCCGGGGTGGCCGACTTCCTGACCCGGGTCGAGGCGACCCCGGCCGGTCCGGGCGGCGGCGCCCCGGCCGGGGTGGACGACGTGCTGGCGGACCTGGCCGGGCTGGGCCTGGCACCGGGCGACGCGGTCGTGCTCTGCCTCACCAACGGAGTCGAGCTGCTGCGCGTGCTGCTCTCGTCGCTGCTGCTGGGCCTGGTGCCGCTGGCCGTGCCGCCGAGCACGCCGTGGCAGCGGGTGCGCGCACTGGCCGGGCACGTCGGGGCCGGCGTCGTGGTGACCACCCGGCTGGCCGGCGTGGGGCCGCAGCTGCCGGTGGGCGGCGCGTTGGCCGTGCCGACCGGGCACCCCACCACCCCGTACCGGCCGGGCGAGATCCTGCTGTCCACCTCCGGCACCTCCGGGATGTTCAGCGCGTGCGTGCACCGGGTGGCCTCGCTCCTGCACAACGCCCGCCTGCACGCCGACGCCACCGGCATCACCCCGGCCGACACCCTGCTGGTGAACCTGCCGCTGTACTACTCCTACGCCCTCGTGGCACAGGCGCTCGCCGCGTACGTGACCAAGGCGCGACTGGTGCTCGACGGACCGCCGTTCTCGCCGACCGCGTACCGCGACGCCGTCACCGCGCGCGGGGTCACCCACTCGGCGGTGACCCCGACGATCGCCCGCCAACTGCTGGCCGACCCCGGGCTCGTGCCACGCGGCCTGCGGGCACTGGCGGTCGGCGGGGACCGGCTCGCACCCGCGGAGGTGGCCCGCCTGCTGGCCGTGCGGCCCTGCGCGGAGCTGTACCTGACCTACGGGCTCACCGAGGCCGGACCACGCGTGTCGACCCTGGCCGCGCACGCCGAGCCCGCGCACCGGTACGGCTCGGTCGGCCGCCCGCTGCCGGGAGTGCGCGCGTCACTGCGCGAGGTGCAGGACGACGTGGGCGAACTGCTGGTCGAATCCGGCACCGTCCTGCTGCGACGGGTCGGGCAGCACAGCAGCAGAGTCCTGCTGGGGCCGCGGACGATCGCCACCGGGGACGCCTTCTCGATCGACGACGGCTATCTGACCTTCCACGGACGCCTGTCGGACTTCGTGGTCCTGCGCGGCGAGAAGGTCTCACTGAACACCGTCCGGCAGGCCGCGCACGCCATCCCGGGGGTCGTGCACTGCGTGCCCGAGGTGGTGACCGAGGACGGCACGCAGGTCCTCCACGTCCACCTGTCCGTCACCGGCACCCTCCCCGGCGGTGAGAAGGCACTGCGCCACCTCCTCAACTCCCAGCTGCTGCCCGCCGAACGCCCGCGCGCGGTGTTCGTCTCCACCGCCGACCCGGAGGCCTTCCGCAAATGACCCTCCGCCTCGGTTGGACCGTCCCGACGGCCCTCTCACCCGCCGGACTCCGCGCGTTCGCGGTGACGGCGGAGAGCCTCGGGTACGACCACCTGTCCGTCCCCGAACACCTGGTGTCCGGCGTTCCCGCCTACGAGAGCCTGACGCTGGTGGCGTTCCTGGCAGCCGTCACCACCCGGATCGAGCTGGCCACCGCGATGACGATCCTGCCGCACCGGCCGGTGGTGCTCGCCGCCAAACAGGCCGCGCAACTGGCCCACCTCAGCGGCGACCGGCTGCGGCTGGGCGTCGCCATCGGATCCGACCCCGCCGAGTCCGCCGCCCTCGGCGTCGCCCCGGGCACCCGGGCCGCACTGTTCGAGGAACAGGTCCAGGCGCTGCGCCTGCTGTGGACGCGGCCGGACGCGGACTTCGGCGGCGCGCACGTCGCGTTCTCCGGCGTCACCCTCACCCCCCGGCCGCGTCGCGTACCCCTCTGGATGGGCGGCGGCACCCTGCGCACCGGAGGAAGACCCGGCTCACTGCGCCGGATCGCCACCCTCGCCGACGGCTTCACCATGTCCGGCCTGCTCGCCAACCGGGTCGACCGCGGTGCCGCACTCATCGCCGAACTGCGGACGGCGGTGACCGAAGCCGGCCGCGACTGGAGCGCCTTCGGCGTCGAGGCCCGCCTCCGCCCCGCCCCCGGCCGGGCGGACACCTGGCGCTCCCTCGCCGACGCCTGGCGGTCCGCCGGCGCCACCCACCTCACCGTCACCACCGACGACCTCTCCCTGCTGGCCCCCCTGCACGCGGCGCTGACCGGGTAGCACGCCGGCTCAGGACACGGAACCGCCGATCAGGCCGTCGCACGGTCGTGGTGGGTCAGGGGCGGCGGCTACGTGAGGAACAACGCGACCGGTATCAAGGCGACGGAGACCGGCGACAGGTGGACGGTCACGCTCAACGGAACGATCGTCTGCGGCCAGGTCGTCAGCGCCGGCTGACCGGCCGACCGGCCGACCGGCCGACCGGCCGACCGGCCGAAGAGCGGGACCCTGTGCCGACGCCGGCGGGAGTCACCAGACCAGAGGCTCCCCCGGCTGTAGCGCGACGGAGCGTGCGGTCGCATCCCCGGATGCGACCGCCGGACGATCCCTCGCGTACCTCTTTGGTGTCCTGAGGTGTCGATCTCGTAAGCCTGTTGAAGGATGGACGGTCCTCATCCGGAGTGACGCTCCCTCGGTGGCGGCGCTGACAGGCTGACTCGTGGCGAACCCCTGTTCGCCCGAGTGAAGGGAAGCTCCATGTCTCGCCGTCTGACCAGTGCCCTGATCGCAGCCTTCTGTCTCGCGGTGTCCGCGTCACCCGCCTCCGCCGCCGTGGCGGGAGCCGAGGACTCCGCGGCTTCGTCGGCCCGCCCGCGTGGCGGTCCGCTGCAACTCGCCCTCAACGGGCTGACCGACGCCAGGGCGGTGTCCGCGATCGCCGAGGTGCGTGACGGTGACCAGCGGTGGCGCGGCACCACGGGGGTGACCGACCTGGTCGGTCAGGCGCCCGTCCGTGGTGACGGCCGGTTCCGGATCGGCAGCGTCACCAAGACGTTCGTCGCCACCACGGTGCTGCAACTGGTCGGCGAGCACCGGCTCGGCCTGGAGGACCCGGTGTCGAGCCACCTGCCGGGGCTGGTCCCCAACGGGCAGAACATCACCGTCCGCCAACTGCTCAACCAGCGCACGGGCCTGTTCGACGCCACCAACAAGGGCACCGACGTCTTTCCCGACCTCAACGACCCGGCCGTCTTCCGGACGTGGCTGGCCCAGGGCGGGTTGAACCGTACGTTCACCGCGCGCCAGCTGGTGACCGCATCCGTCTCCCACTCCCCGTATTTCGCGCCCGGCACCCAATGGGGCTACTCCAACACCAACTTCGACATCCTCGGCCTGATCGTCGAGCAGGTCACCGGGCACCCCTACGGACAGGAGGTCGGTCAGCGCATCCTGCGCCCGCTCGGGATGACGAAGACCACGGTCCCCGGCCGCTCCACCACGATCCCCGGCCCGCACGCCCACAGCTACTGGACCACCGTGGACGGCGCCGGCACCGGAAACGTCAAGAAGACCGACATCGACGTCACCGACCAGAACCCCTCCTGGGCGGGCGCCGCCGGAGAGATCATCTCCACCACCGATGACCTGATCCGCTTCCAGCGGGCCCTGCTGAACGGGAAG
Organism: Kitasatospora sp. NPDC098663; assembly: GCF_044760075.1. Lineage (NCBI taxonomy): Bacteria > Bacillati > Actinomycetota > Actinomycetes > Kitasatosporales > Streptomycetaceae > Kitasatospora > Kitasatospora sp. NPDC098663. Next base: position 85,299 of record NZ_JBIWAP010000025.1, read on the forward strand.
TTGCTGCGCCCGGCGGAGCAGCGCGAGATGACCACGGTGCTGGAGACCGTGCCGGGCTCGCACGAGATCGACTACGGGATGGGGCTGGCGCGGGCGCAGCTCTCCTGCACCACCGTGCTGGGCCACAACGGCGGCACCTTCGGCTTCACCACCCAGCTGTGGGGCACCGCCGACCGCCAGGTCGCGCTCTCCTACACCTCGCGGGGCGATGGCGCCGAGCAGGTGGCGCAGAACGAGGCGGGCATCAAGTTCCTCGACGCCGTCTTCTGCGGCGCCCGCTGAACGTCCGCCGGGGGCGGCGGCCGGGCGTGTCGACGATCGGTCTTGCTGATTCTTCGTCAATTATCGTGACGGTGAGCATATTTGGATGTCACGGTCGCCGGTAGCATGCGCTGACGGATGGTCGTGGTGAACGGAGGAAGAGATGGACGGGTCGGCAGACGAACGGCTGGGGCGTCGCCACCTGCTCGCCCGGGCCGGTGCGGTGGCGGTCGGCGGTGCGGTCGCCGGCCTGGCCGTCGGGCCCGCCGAGGCGGCGGGCCGCCAAGACCCGGGTCCGGCGGAAGGTGGTCCGGCGGGAGGTGGGGGCGGGCCGCAGGAGCGGCCGTTCGGGCCGGTCACGGTCCGCCCCGGTGACTCCCGCTACGACAGCCTGCTGCGGGGCGACAACTACCGTTTCGTCGGCCGGCCGGAGGAGATCCGCCTGGCCGGCTCCACCGGGCAGGTGGTGCGGGCCGTCGCCGACGCCGTCCGCTCCGGGCGCCGGATCGCCGTGCGCAGTGGCGGCCACTGTTTCGAGAACTTCACCGGCGACCCGGTGGTGCAGCTCCTGCTGGACCTCTCTCCCATGGACGCCGTCGGCTTCGACCCCGCGATGGGTGCCTTCGCGGTGCAGCCGGGAGCGACCCTCGGGCGCGTGTACCGGACCCTGTTCAAGGGCTGGGGCGTGACGATCCCGGCCGGCGGCTGCCCGGAGGTGGGCGCGGGCGGGCATCTGGCCGGCGGCGGGTACGGTCCGCTGTCCCGCGCCTACGGCTCGGTCGTGGACTACCTGCACGCCGTGGAGGTGGTGGTGGCCGACCGGGACGGGACCGTCCGGGTGGTGGTCGCCACCCGGGACCCGGACGATCCGAACCACGACCTGTGGTGGGCCCACACCGGCGGCGGTGGTGGCAACTTCGGCGTCGTGACCCGCTACTGGCTCCGCTCCCGCGACACCCCCGACGCCCCCGGCCCCGGCACCCCCGGCCCCGACGCCTCCGGCACCCGCACCCACGGCGACCCCGCCGCACTCCTGCCGCGCGCCCCGGGCGAGCTGCGGAGATGCCTGGTCGCCTGGACCTGGGACGAGAAGATGACGGAACGGGCGTTCACCACCCTGCTGCGCAACTACGGCGCCTGGCACGAGCGCAACAGCGAACCGGGGACCCCCGCGGCGAACCTGTACGCCGTCCTCATCGCCGGACACCGCAAGTCCGGCACCCTTGAGCTGGTCGTGCAGATCGACGCGGGCGTTCCGGGTTCCGACGCGGTGCTCACCGACTTCGTGCGCGCGGTGACCGCCGACGTGGGTGCCACCGAACCCGCCACCCTCCGGGGCACCATGCCCTGGCTGCCCACCAGCACCTGGCCGGGGACCGGCGAGGCCGGCAACTCGATCACCCGGCGCTACAAGGACAAGGCCGGCTACCTGCGCCGCTCCCTCACCGACCCCCAGCTCGCCACCGCCTACCGGTACCTGACGGACGGCACGGGCGGTGCGGAGTGCGGCCTGCTCCTCGTCGGCTACGGCGGCCAGGTCAACGCGGTGCCCCCGTACGCCACCGCCGTCGCCCAGCGCGACTCGGTCATGAAGGCCGTCTACTACACCGTCTGGGCCGACGAGTCGGACGACGCGGCCCGCCTGTCCTGGGTCCGCGGCTTCTACCGCGATGTGTACCGCGACACCGGAGGCGTCCCCGTCCCCGGCGAGGTCAGTGACGGCTCCTACATCAACTACGCGGACACCGACCTCGCCGACCCGGCGTGGAACACCTCCGGTACCCCGTGGCACACCCTGTACTACAAGGACAACTACCCCCGCCTGCAGCAGATCAAGGCCCGCTGGGACCCGCGCAACATCTTCCGGCACGCCCTCGCCATCGAACCGCCCGACCAGAGGCCGTAACGAAAGTCCCGGGGGAGGCGCGCCGGGGGTTCACTCGCACGAGTGATTGTGACGCTGTGCACATTGCCGGACACTCAAAGTATTCGGGGAGCCCAAGGGGGCTCTCCCGGCGCGAGGGGAGCCGTCATGGCCGCAGCCGAATCTTCCTCCATCGAGGTGCCGCGGATCGCGAGCAGTTCGCAGCCCGCCGACCGGGACCAGGGCCTCGCGGCGATCGGCGGCAACGTCGGCGCCGTGTGGCGGGGGTGGTGGACGTGGACCCCGGGGAACGGGACGTTCAACCTCCAGATCGCCTGGAACGTCATCGGGATCGACTCGACGGTCGTCATCACGGCCTCCGAGATCGACAGCAACGGGAACCGGTTCGTCGGCGCGGCGCCCTTCCAGGTGTCGAGCATCGCCCCCGGCAACGGACTGGTGACGTTCAAGATCAACATCGGCTGGGGCAGTGCGCTGCCGATGCGCACCGACCTCCTGGTCTTCAACTGAGCACACCTCTCCGGTGAGCACACCTCTCCTGAGCACACCTCTCCGGCCGCCCGGGTCGCCCCGGACGCACAGGCCGGGGACCGTGCCGGTCCGGTGACGACCGGCGCGACCCGCCCCGTGGCGGTTCCGGGTTCGCCCGAACCGCCACGGGGCGCCCGTTTTTTGCAGCTGATCGCACTGGTGGCACGCCTACCGGCACCCAGGGCCCGTCAGGGCCCTGGGAATCCGGCTCAGTGTCATCCGTCCAGCCCTCCGGTGCGGGTGGCAGGTGGAAGCCGACCTCGGCGCCGCCGGAGGGGCGGCGGTGGCGAAGACGGTGCCGTCGACGGCGGCGTCCTCCTGGTGGGCGTCCTGTGCGGTACGGGCCACCTCCCGGGCCCGGGTCGAGACCGGCAGCGCCGGGCCGCCCGGGGAACTCCGGCCGGTTCCTCTGTCGGAACCACGTGACGTGGCCTCAAGATCCTTTCCTTGATGGAAACTTGACGAACACGAGTCGTCCCCAAGGCTTCTCTCTGTTCGAAAAATCGGTCTAACTATTAGCACCGAACGGGGCAGGGCCAGCACGCGGCAAGCGGCTGAAGCCCGCGGACGCCGGTGCCTTCCCGCCGTCGGGAAAGCCGCTCACCTTGCCCGACCGCGGCATCGCCATGCCCGCGTCGGCGAACCGTCGGATCGCGCAAGGAAAGAACTCGTGGTGTTCACGTGGGGGAGAGGGGCAAGTCAAGGATGACGAAGTCCGCAGGAGCGCGCAGATTCGCGCAGGTGGTGGCGCTGGTCACGGTCGTGGCAACCGCCGCGGCCTGCAGTGGCGGTGGTGGGGGCGGCGGCAGCGGCAACCCGGGTCCGGCCGGAGCGGCGGTGCAGGGGGGTATGGTGCGGGTCGCCGAGGCGCCCTCCACCTTCCCGGACGCCATCTGGCCGTTCGACTCCCCGTCCCAGGTCAGCACGGTGAACACCAGCCAGTTCCAGCAGCTGTTCTACCGCCCCCTGTACTACTGGGGCCTGAACGACAAGGTCACCCTCGACCCGGAGGTGTCCCTCGGCGAGGCGCCCACCTGGAGCGCGGACGGCAATACCGTCACCGTCCAGGTCAAGCCGTGGAAGTGGTCCAACGGCGAGGACGTCAACGCCCAGGACGTGCTGTTCTGGATCAACATGGCCAAGGCCGAGTCGTCCAACAGCGGCTACTACACCCCGCCGAACCCGGCGATCGGCGCCAAGTACTTCCCGGACAACGTGGCTTCGGCGACCGCCTCGGGACAGACCCTGACGCTGACCCTCAACACCCCGGTCAACCAGACCTGGTTCACCGACGACGAACTCAGCCAGATCACCCCGATGCCGCTCGCCTGGGACCTCACCGGCCAGGGGCAGAAGGGCAGTTGCGCGAGCGACGCGTTCGGTTCGGACGCCGCCGCGAAGGACTGTGCGGCCGACTACGCCTACCTCAGCGCGCAGTCGACCAAGGGCGGCGACTTCGCGGGCAGCCCGCTGTGGTCGGTGGTCGACGGCCCGTGGAAGCTCAAGAACTACAACGGCACCTCCGGCGCGTACGGGATCGTGCCGAACACCGCCTACTCGGGCCCGCAGAAGCCGCACCTCGACGAGGTGGACTTCGTCCCCTACACCTCGGCCACCACCGAGTACGCGGACCTGAAGGCCGGCAGCGGCGGCGCCAACGCCATCGACGTCGGCTACCTGCCGGCCGAGAACTCCCCGACCTTCAACGCCAAGAACCCGGACGCGGGCAACCCGTTGAGCAGCGCGGGCTACTACATCCCGGCCCCGACCTACCTGGACGAGATCTCGTACTACCAGATCAACTTCGCCAACCCGGCTGTGGGACCGCTGTTCAAGCAGCCCTACTTCACCAAGGCCGTCCAGGACACCGTGGACCAGCAGGGCATCATCAACGGCATCTGGAAGGGTTGGGGCTACCCGAGCACCGGCGCCGTGCCCAGCCTCCCGGCCGGCAACCCGCTCTCCCCCAAGAGCCAGTCCGAGCGCGCGACCTACGACCCGGCGGCCGCCAAACAGCTGCTGAGCAGCCACGGCTGGAACACCGACAGCGTCCCGGCCACCTGCACCGACCCGGGCACCGGCCCGAACCAGTGCGGCGCCGGCATCGCGGCGGGCACCAAGGCCGCGTTCACGCTCGACTACCCCTCGGGCCAGGCCGCGCTGGACACCATGGCGGCGGACATGCGCTCGGACGCGGCCAAGGCGGGCATCGGCATCACCATGGTCAGCCAGACCCAGAACACCATCGGCAACGAGGGCGTGGCCTGCAGCGCCGCCCAGCCGGCCGGCTGCCAGTGGCAGGGCCTGCTCTACGGCGGCTGGGTCTACGCCCCCGACTACTACCCGACCGGCGACGCGCTGTTCGCCACCGGAGCCGGGCCGAACGTCTGGAGCTTCTCCGACCCGAAGCTGGACCAGCTGATCGTCAAGACCACCACCGGCAGCGACGTCAACGACCTGTACGCCTACGAGGACTACATCGCGGGCGTCCAGCCGGTCATCTACACCCCCAACACGCTCGCGATCAGCGAGGTCACCAAGAAGCTGCACCTCGACGCCGGTGACCCCTTCCAGGGCTACGAGCCGGAGTACTGGTACTACACGAAATGACGGCCATCCGTAACGGCGTCGCCGCCGCCCCCCTCGGGGGGCGGCGGTGACGGCCTACCTCATCCGACGACTGTTCCAGGCCCTCCTGACGGTGCTGATGGTCACCGTCATCTCCTTCGGCCTGATGCAGCTCATGCCGGGCGGCCCGGTCCGAGCGATCCTCGGCTCCCACGCCACCCCGGCCAACATCGCCCACCTGACCCAGCAGATGGGTCTGGACCGCCCCGTCTACGTGCAGTACTGGACCTGGCTGGACGGCCTGCTGCACGGCAACCTGGGCTTCGACTACATCCAGCAGCGCCCGATCTCCGACCTGCTGTTCAACGCCCTCGGCGCCTCCGCCTACATCGTCGGCGCCTCGCTGCTGCTCGCGCTGCTGATCGCGGTGCCGGCGGGCCTGCTCCAGGCCACCCGCCGCAACAGCGTGCTGGACCACGCCTTCACGGTGTTCTCCTTCGTCGCCTACGGCGTGCCGACGTTCTTCATCGGCTTCCTGATCCAGCAGTGGTTCGAGGACGACCTGCACTGGGTCTCGGTGCAGGACCAGGTGGCCACCTTCGGCGACGCGCTCACCCACCCCGGGGCCGTCTGCCTGCCCGTCCTGACCCTGACCGTCACCACCGTGGCCGGCTACAGCCGCTACATGCGTTCCGGGGTGCTGGACCAGATCACCCAGGACTACGTACGGTCCGCCCAGGCCAAGGGCGCCTCCCGGCGCCGCACCCTGTACGGCCACGTGCTGCGCAACGCCCTGATCCCGATGGTCACCCTGGTCGGCCTCTCGCTGCCCGCGCTGGTCGGCGGCGCGCTGATCGTCGAGTACGTCTTCAACATCCAGGGCATCGGCCTGCTGACCACCCGTGCCGCGCTGCAGAACGACTACGGCATCACCCTGGCGGCCACCCTGCTCACCGCGGTGACCACCGTGATCGGCTCGCTGCTGGCCGACCTCGGCTACGCCGTGCTGGACCCACGAGTGAGGCTCACCTGATGGCCCTGACAACCGGTACCACGGAAGGCCGGCCCGCCTCCGACCCGGGCGGGGAGCCGGCCGGGCGGCCCCGCTCGATGCTCCGGCGCGGCGCGGAGGTCTTCGCCGAGAACAGGCTGGCCCTGGTCGCCGTCGCCGTCCTGGTCGCGATCATCGCCTTCTGCTTCCTCGGCCCGCTCTTCTACCACGCCGACACCTCGGTGGTGAACCTCTCCGCCGTCACCCTGCCGCCGGGCGCCGGGCACCCGCTCGGCACGGACAACGACGGCATCGACGAGCTCGGCAAGGTGATGGTCGGCGGGCAGACCAGCCTGGAGATCGGCCTCGCCGCCGGTCTGATCGCCGCCGTCCTCGGCGCGCTCTACGGCGCCGTCGCGGGCTACCTGGGCGGCTGGATCGACGCGCTGATGATGCGGGTGATCGACTCCTTCATGTCCTTCCCGCTGATCTTCCTGCTGATCTACCTCAGCAGCGTCTACGGGAAGAGCAAGGCCATGCTGATCCTGGAGGTCGGCCTGACCTCCTGGTTCGGCATCACCCGCCTGGTCCGCGGCGAGGCCCTGGCCATCAAGGTCCGCGAGTACGTGTCCGCGTCCCGGATGATGGGCGCGGGCGGCCGGCGGATCGTGCTGAAGCACATCCTGCCCAACACCATCGGGACGACGATCGTCAACACCACGTTCTCGATCGCCGACGCGGTCTTCGCCCTGTCCACGCTCAGCTACATCGGCCTGGGCCTCCAGGCCCCCAACAACGACCTGGGCGGCATGCTCGACGTCGGCACCACCTTCGCCGGCCAGGGCTGCTGGTGGATGATCTATCCGCCCGCCGCCGTGATCATCCTGATCATCCTGTGCTTCAACGTGATCGGCGACGCCCTGCGCGACGCCTTCGAAACCCGGCTGCAGAAGCGGTGAACCCGACGGAGGATCAGCAGTGGCGCTCCTCGAAGTGACCGGCCTGCGCACCGAGATCCGGCTGAAGCGCTCGGTGGTGCACGCCCTGGACGGCGTCGACCTCGCGGTGGACGTCGGCGAGACCCTCGGCATCGTCGGCGAGTCGGGCTGCGGCAAGACCATGACCGCCATGTCGATCATGCAGCTGCTGCCGAACGGCGGCAGCGTCGTCGACGGCCGGGTCCTGCTCGACGGCCGCGACCTGCTCGCGCTCGGCCCCGAGAAGATGGACCGGGTGCGCGGCAACGACATCGGGATGATCTTCCAGGACCCGACCACCTCGCTCAACCCGACGATGACCATCGGCCGGCAGATCTCCGAGTCCGTGCGCATCCACCGCCGGGTCTCCCGGAAGGAGGCGCACGAGCGCGCCGTCGAGGTGCTGTCCCTGGTGGGGATGCCCAGCCCGGCCCAGCGGGCCCTGGTCTACCCGCACGAACTGTCCGGCGGGATGCGCCAACGGGCCATGATCGCCATGGCCCTGGCCAACGAGCCCAAACTGCTCATCGCCGACGAGCCGACCACCGCCCTCGACGTCACCGTCCAGAAGCAGATCCTCGAACTCATCGACCACCTCAAGCAGCAGCTCGGCATGGCCGTCATCCTGGTCACCCACGACCTCGGCGTCATCGCCGGACGGGCCGACCGGATCGCCGTCATGTACGCCGGGAAGGTCGTCGAGACCACCGGAACCGAGGAGCTCTACACCAACCCCCGCCACCCGTACACCGAGGCGCTGTTCGAATCGCTGCCGGAACGTTTCGCCGAGTCCGGCGGCCGGCTCTACTCGATCCCCGGCCTGCCGCCGGACCTGACCACCCCGCCGCCCGGCTGCCGGTTCGCCGCACGCTGCCGCTACGCCACCGAGCAGTGCCACGCGCAGGAGCCGCCGCTGTCCGGGGAGACCCCGGAACACCGCTACGCCTGCTACTTCCCGGTCGGCGAGGCCGAGCCGGGCCGCCGCCCGCCAGCCGTGACACCGCCCCCGGCGACGGCAGTACGGGCCCCGGCGGCGGTACGAGCCCCCGCGGCGCCCGAGGACGCACCGGCCGAGCCGCTGCTGCGCATCGACAGCCTGGTCAAGGAGTACGCGGTGACCAGCGGCCTGATCCTGCGTCGGGCCGTGGGCGCGGTCAGCGCCGTGGCCGACATCTCCCTGACGGTCCGCCGGGGAGAGACGCTCGGCCTGGTCGGCGAGTCCGGCTGCGGCAAGACCACCGTCGGCAAGCTCATCGTCGGCCTGGAGCGGCCCACCAGCGGCAGCCTGGTGTTCGAGGGCCGGGACCTGGCGCTGGTGCCACGGGCCGAGCGGCGCCGACTGCGCCGGGACGTCCAGCTCATGTTCCAGGACTCCTACGCGGCGATGAACCCCCGGATGCCCGTCCAGTCGATCATGCGCGAGCCGCTGGACATCCACCGGATCGACGGCCAGGCCGAGCGCGACCGGCGGATCAGGCAGATCTTCGACCTGGTCGGCCTTCCGCTCACCGCCCTGGACCGCTACCCGCACGAGTTCTCCGGCGGCCAGCGCCAGCGCATCGGACTGGCCCGCGCGCTGGCCCTGCGCCCCAAGCTCATCGTCGCGGACGAGCCCGTCTCGGCGCTGGACGTGTCGATCCAGTCGCAGGTGCTCAACCTGATGAGCGACCTTCAGGGCGAACTCGGACTGTCGTACCTGTTCATCTCGCACGACCTGTCCGTGGTCCGGTACCTGTCCGACCGGATCGGCGTGATGTACCTGGGCAAGCTGGTGGAGATCGGCCCCGCGCCGTCGGTGTACGCCCGGCCGGTGCACCACTACACCCGCGGCCTGCTGGACACCATTCCCGTGGCCGACCCGGTGGTGGAGAAGGCCAAGAGCAGCCGCGGCGTCGCCGGCGAACTCCCGTCCGCGATCGACCCGCCGTCCGGCTGCCGCTTCCGCACCCGCTGCGCGGCGGCGCAGCAGATCTGCGCGGAGGTCGAGCCCCCGCTGACCGCCTTCGGCCCCGACGACCACCTGGCCGCCTGCCACTTCCCCCTGCGGCCCGCCCCGACCCGCTGAACCGCTCCTCCGGCCGCGCCCCTCCGCGAGCGGGCCGCCGAGGCCGTCGGCGATGGGTCCGTGGCGGTGGCCTCCACCCCGAGAGCGGGGTGGAGGCCACCGGGCTGTTTCCGAGCGGCCGAGGGTGGGCCCGTTCTGGATGCTGTCGAGCCGCCAGCGCTGGCGGTCCGATCCGTCACAGGCCCAGCTGCCCAGCTGCTCACCGGCGTTGTTGGTGCTCAGGCAACCGTTGTCGGTGTCGCTGGTGATCCAGAACCAGCCGCCTCCGGCGTCGTGGAAGGCCAGTGCTGGTCGGCGTTGCCGTCCATCGTCCGGATCAGGTGGGCGCGGTGGGTGCCCGGGTCGTGGTCCATGACCATGCCCTGGCCGGCGGCGGCCTTGCCGTCGGTCAGCAGCGTCCCGATGATCCAGCGCCCGTTCGCGGTGGGCCAGAACGCCCAGCGCTGCGCGTCGTTGCCGTTCGCGCCGAGCGCGAAGCCGGCGGTGCGTGTTGCCAAAAGGCACGGCCGTGTGTCGCGTAACGAGACATCAGGGACGCTATCGGAGTCGCTGACGTCACACGCTCCGTCGATTCGCCCGCGACGACCGCGATCCCGACGAAGCGCTTCGGCTCCGACAGTCACCGGCCCGAGGCGCGGCCCTTCCTGACCTTGTCGACAAGGTTTGTCGAAAGGCCGGTAGACAACCGGAGGGAGGGGTACGGTCCCGTGCATACCGGGTCCAAGGGCGTGCACGGGATGGGGACCATCATGGCACCACCGGAAGAGATCAGTGTCGGCCAGCGCATCGCGGCATACGAGGACGTGAGGGGTTTCAGCCACCGGCAGTTGGCGGACCTCGCGCACGTCTCCTACAGCCTGCTGACGAAGGTCGTCTCCGGACACAAGGCGGCGACTCCGGAGTTCGTCTCAGCTGTCGCCAGGGTCTTAGGAGTTGAGCCGGGCGACCTCCAGCCGCCCTCGTACAGTGACGGCATGGCCGCTGACCCGCTGGTCCCGCTGATGGGGCCGATCCGTACCACCCTCGACCTGTATGACCTGCCGCCGCAAGAGGACGTGCGGCCCAGGCCGCTGCCCGCGCTGCGGGCAGCGGTGCGGCGCGTCAACGCGCTCGCCCAGGCCGCGGACTACAAGCCGATGGTGTCGATGCTGCCGGGCCTGCTGGTCGAACTGCACACGGCTGCCCATGAGTTCACTGGCGAACAGCAGCGGCAGACGTGGGGACTGCTGGCGGAGGCCTACCGGTGCGGGCACTCGGTGGGGATCGCGATCGGCCTCAACGATCTGTCCGCCACCGCGCTCGCGCGGATGGACTGGGCCGCACGGCGGGCAGGCGACCGGGCCCCGGCTCTGCGGGCCGCGCGCGAGTACCTGCGGGTCACCGCCTACCTGCGGCTCGGCGACCTGGACGCCTGCCGCCGTCTCCAGGCCTCCGGCCGCAGCCACCTGGACGGCACCGACGACAAGACCCCGTCCGCGCTGATCACCGCTGGACAGCTGCACCTGGGGGCCTCGGTGATCGCCGCCCGCGCCGGCGAGACGGACCTGATGAAGCACCACCTCGAAGAGGCCCGGCGCGTCGCGGCCGTTACAGGCGAACGTCCCGACCTGTCGCTGCACTTCGGGCCGACGAATGTGCGCGTGCACCGGGTGATGACGCTGGTGGAGGCGGGCGAGCACGACCAGGCGGTGGACGCCGCGAAGGGCCTGCGGCTCCCGCCGGGCTGGGCGCCGACCCGGATCGGGCACCACCACATCGACCTGGCCAGGGCCTACCGCTGGATGGCCAAGCCCGACGCCGCGCTCGACCAGCTGGATGCCGCGTACGCGGTCGCCCCGCAGCAGGCCTCCCGGCACCCGCTGGTCCGCGAGACCGTGACCGCGCTGTCACGCTCTGCGGCCGTGTCCTGGCGATCAGTTGAGTCGTTGATGCGACTATGGGGAGTAGGGGTCATCTGGCTCCGCTCACGATCGCGCGGACAGAACCTAAGGGTCAACCCCGACAACACCGTTGTCAGGAAGCATGGTTGACCAGGGGACTACCAGGGTCGGCGCCCTCCTGATCGGTGATCCAGGACGTCCGTGTATTTCGACAGGATGGGCTTCGCACAAGCAAGCCAGTCCACACCAATGGAGCGTCCCTTGAGTATCCGCATACGTACCGCCCTGGCTGTCGCACTCGTGCTGGGCCTCGGCGCCGGTCCGCTGGCCCCGGCTCCCGCCATGGCCGCAACACCCCGCGTCCAGGTTACGGTCAGTCAGTTGCCCGGCCCGAACGTGAAGGCGCTGGAGGACGCCCTCCTCGGACTGCCCAGCCCCGACGCAACGGCGGCCCTCGTACGTGTCGGCGGCCACGGAAGCTGGCACGCAGGCTCAGGAGTGCACGACCTGGACAGCGGCCGCAAGGCCCTGGAAGGGGCTCGGTTCCGGGCGGGATCCATCACCAAGGTGGTCACCTCGGTCATTGTGCTGCAGCTCGCCGCAGAGGGCAGGGTGGATCTGGACGACACCGTCCAGCGGTACCTCCCGAACCTGCTGACCGACGCCTTCCAGCCGATCACCGTACGGCAGTTGCTCACATTCACCAGTGGGCTCCAGCCGGGTTCCTCCCTCGGCCCGGAGAACGCCGAGGGGTACGAGAACCGTTTCAAGACCCTGACTCCCGAAGACGTCGTCGCGGCATCGGTCGCCAAGGGCCCCTACCAGGGGCCGGGGGAAGGCCCGGGCAGGAAACAGCGGTACGGCAACATCGACTACACAGTCCTCGGCCTGCTCATCGAGAAGATCACGGGCGACTCCTACGCACACCAGGCGCAGGTACGTGTCTTCCGCACGGCCAGCATGTGGCACACGTCCTTCCCCGACGGTCCCGACCCGCGAATCCACGGCGCGCACAACCAGGGCTACCAGAAGCTGGCGGACGGCACGGTCGTGGACGCGACCGAGTGGAACATGTCGGACCGGTGGGCGGCGGGTGACATGATCTCCACCACCGCTGACCTGGAGAAATTCCTCTTCGCGCTGTTCAGGGGAGAGCTCGTCCCCCAGTCCCTCCTGGACAAGGAAATGTTCACCGTGCCGGACATCAAAGGCGCCGTGATGAGTGCGGGACTGCAGCGCTTCGACGCGGGTGGCGGGCAGATCCTCTGGCTCAAGACCGGAGAGCGGCCCGGTTACAGCACACTCATCGCGGCGACCAGGGACCTCTCCCGCACCCTTGTCTACTCGGTCAATGCGATCGACGCCAAGGCCACGACCATGAACCCGGTCGGCGAGCGCATTGTCCGGGCCGCCTTCGCCCCCTCGGCCGCAAGGCCATGATCGGCCGATCAAGCACGATCCGGGCGCCCAACGCCGCGGGCTGATCCGGCAAGATCGGTCGGACAGGGCTTAGTCGCCGAAGTGTGCGCCTGTCAACGTGGATTACGCGAACGAACATCTGACGATCTGTCACCTTTGGTGAAAATTCACGGCCTTCAACCAACGGCATCTTGGTGATGTGGGCCCGGAGCGATGCTCCGGGCCTTCGCGCCCGGCCCGGCCGTCCCACCGGCCCGGAACCGGAATCGAGATCATCTGGCACGCCGGTGAGCCGCTGACGATCGGCCGCCGGCGCTTCGCCGAGCTGATGGCGCCCTTCGAACCGCTGCGGCAGGCCGGACTGGTCGAGCACTCGGTGCAGACCAACGCCGTCCTGCTCAACCCCGCCTGGTGCGAGTTCCTGACCGGGTACGGGTTCAGGGTCGGGGTGAGCATCGACGGCCCGGCAGCCCTCAACCAGCAGCGGGTCGACTGGGCCGGGCGGCCCGCGTTCGACCGGATCATGAAGGGGATCGGCTGCCTGCGCGAGCACGACGTGCGGTTCTCGGCGATGGAAGCTGCCCGCCAGCGCCGAGCCGACGAGCAGGCCGAGCGCCAGCGCGCCGAGCGGGCCCGCACCGGAGCGGACATCGACCTGACGTGGTCCGAGGCGAGTGCCAGCCGCTGGACCGTGACCGGCTCGGGCCACGACCGCCGCCTCGACGTCACCCTCAACACCACCGACTTCAGCGCGGACATGTACGAGATCCGCGAGAACGGCCACTTCATCTCCCGCCACCCCTACCGGCACCAGACCGAGGCCGCTGTCCGGCAGCTGCTCGCCGACGGCGTCGAGATCGGCGAGAGGGCACCAGGCCCCACCCTCGTGGCCTCCACCTACCCGAACGGTCGAAGACGGTGGAGGGCAGGCCTGCCCCTCAACGGCTTGGCGAGGAGTTGAGGGGCGAAGTACTACGTTCAGGGATGGGCGCGCTCGATCGCCTCGAAGATGTCCGCGTCGGTCTCCTGCTGCCAGGACGGCAGGTCGACCCAGTCGGCGACGTAGCCAGGCTTGGGGTTCTCGATGTGCTTGTGGATTTGAGCAATCCAGCACGTCGCGACGAACCTGCCCTTCTGCTCTCGGGTGAGCTTGGACGTATTGCCGTTGCTCACGCTGATGAAGTCTCGGACCTGGCCGAATACGGCGGTGGCGCACTCGCGCTCCCAGTCGGGGGTCTCTTCCCAAGGGGTGACATACCCAGCCTTTGGTTCGCCCGGGTAATGCTTCGAGACGCCCGCGATCCACGCTTCGCGGAAGATTCGTCCATCAGACGACATGTATTACTCCTTCGTCAGACAACGCCGTCAAGCGCCGAGATTTGCTGATGCAGTGTTGAAGCCCGACCGTCGGCCATGAGCGGGACGAGGCGGTTCTTTACGCCCTGCAACTTCTTGCCGATGTAGCCCGAGCCGGTTTGGTCCGCCAGTTCCAAAGCAGCGCGGGTGTAGTGACTCGCCTTGTCGAGATCGTGGCGTTCAGCACCCAGGGCTGCCAACTCGGCGAGCACTGCCCCTCGGCGGCGCAGTGAGAGTTGCTGGGAGAGCGCGGCTGTCAGTGCTTGCTCCGCCAGGTCTGGGCGCCCGAGTGCGAGGTAGCACGTTCCGCGCTCCTCGGCAAGGCGGGAACCGTCGAAACGAAGCCAGCCGCCGTTGTGATGTTGCCCGGACAGGGTGTGTACCTGCTCGGCCTTGTTGAGCGAATGCTTGGTCGCATCGAGGTCGCCGAGACCTGCGTGCGCCTCCGCCTGGACCGCCGCAACCCAGTACCGGGTTGAGAGTTGAGGGTCTCCTCGTTTGGCGATCTGGGAGGCCGCGGCCAGTATCGGAGCCGCGACAGCGAATCGACGTTCGTAAAGTTCCACGAAGGCGTGTCGAGTCAGCGCACAGGCCCACATGTCGAAGGCGCCAGCTTCCCTGCTGGCGCTCGCTGCCAGGGTGTAACAGTGCGACGCCTCGGCGTACCGGTTGGCGTCGAAGAAGATCTCACCAGCGAGCTGATACAGGTCTCCCACCAGTGTGCAGAGGTGCTGCCGCGAATCATCGCTCTGGCTTTCCCCCAGCCCTTGGGCCAGGAGACCCAGTTGGTGCCGCACCATCGGATACACGACCTGCTTGGAGTCGGAGAGGCTGAACACCTTCCATAGGTGTGAGTTCAGGTCTGGGCCGGTTTCTGTCAGTGACGCGGCCAGGCTGGAGCGGGGCGAGGGCTTGTCGGCGCTCGGTAGGGAGATGAGCGCACCGGTCACGGCGAGCAGACTCAGGACATCGCGGCGCTTCATGTCGTCAGTATCACCAAGAGGCGGGGTAGCGGTGTAGACCACCGAACGGTCAGGGGCTAGCACCTCTGGTGTGAGGAGGTCCGCCAGCCCCTCAGGGGTCACCTTGAGGAGCTTTGCCACCTTGGGATGTACGTATCCCTGCGGATCGGTCTTGCCGGCCTCCCAGCGGACCACTGTGGAGACTGCCACTCCCAACTCGTTGGCGAACTCCTCCTGACTGTAGCCCAGCGCCTTGCGGCGCTTCGCGAGACGGGATCTTCTCGGCGTCACGGCGGCCTCCGCTCGGATCGAAGTGCCCAGGTCAGGCCGGACAGTGCGTTGATTATGCCCGACAGGTGCTCATCTTCTGCTCTGGTTCGCGACAACTCCTCGGCCGTTCACTGGATGTCGCGACTTCCGAGAAGTGAAGGAGGACCGTCCGATGGAGAGGCGCGCCCCCAGGCGTGAGTACCGAGAGGTCGTGACCGGCCCCTCGAAGTTCGAACGACAGCGGCTCCCCGCCGGTTGGAGCCCGCTGGACGACTACCGGGCGGCCAGCGCTGCCGAGCGGGCCCCGAGCGTGGGGACGCTGCTCCAGGTGGACGCCGTTCGGTCCACCTGCGTCTGCCCGAACTGCACGACCCGCCGCGCCGACCTCTCGGCCTGAACCGCGACCAGCACCACCACATCGCACGCCCCGACCCGATGGAGAGGCGCAACTGTGAACAGTGTGATCCAGGGTGACCCGGTCCGGCACCGTACGGACGGCTGGACGGGCACCGTCGCCGAGACTCCCAGCAAGCTCGCCAACTACGCCTGGGTGAACCGGGGCAGCTCGGCCGACGCGTACCCGGACATGGTCCTCCTGGCCGACTTGGAGCCCGCGGAGTGAGCAACCCGCTGCTGCCCGTCCGCGTGACCGCGCCGCTTCCCGTCCGAGCGAGCCCCCCGCCGCCGACGCCGATCCGGATCACGGGCGAGGGGATGGTCGTGGACCGCCCCGACGGCTACCGGCAGGGGACCTGCTGGGTGTGCCACCGCGAGACGCTGGTCTGCGCCGGGACCACGCTCCAGGCCCCCGGCGAGGATCAGAGCACCTGCCACGCGATCTGCGACGACTGCATTGCCCGCGCCCGCCGGCCCCGCCGCCGCGCCGCGCTGCGGGCCGCGCTCGACCCGCGCCCGGCGTAGGCCGCCGTGGACGACGGCCAGGAGGAGTACCGCGAGGCAGCCGACCGGGCCGACCGGGGGCTCCCGACGCCGCCGCCGGTCGCCATCGCCCAGACGGTCGCGATAGTCCTACTGGCGCTCGTGGTGACCGCGCTCATCGCCTCCGGCCGCTTCTGACCGTCACCCCACGCCCCTGGAGCCCCATGAACTCCCGGCCCGTCGTGAAGCCTCCGACGGGCCGGGGCACCACGCACGACTGCCCGCCCGGACCCGGGCGAGCAGAGCCAACCCGATGGGAGACGCACGTGAGCACCGCCACCACCATGGAACTGGACGAGCTGGGCAAGTTCTTCAAGATCACCGCGCGACGGATCGATGCGGGCGAGACCGCGCCGCAGATGTTCTCCTCCGCGATCGACGCGGCGTGGCACACCCTCGTCGCGGACCCCGCCGCGCACGAGGCGTTCACCCTCCAGCACGCCGGCCGCAGGCTGGCCCACGTCGAGAGCAACGGCAACGGCTTCATCTCCTGGGTGGGCGCGTACGAGGAGGCGTACGGGCCCCTGCCGGAGGTCTGGTTCACCGACGCGGACGGCAAGGTCGACACCGCCGCCTTGGCCCACTACCGGGACACCGGCGAGGTCTGGGCCGAGTGGGACTGCTCGCCCGAGCCGAGCGGCGACGACGACCTGATCCCGGTGGCGTCGTACCTGTGATCATCGCACCACTCGACGGAGCGTCCCTGCCGACCGCCGGGGCGCTCCGCCTCACCGAGGCCCGGACGGAGAACCCCGTCGGCGTGAACGTGGACGGCTACCTCGCCGACCTGTACGAGCACTGCCCGTTCCTGCGGCCGTCCGTCCGCCGGGGGATGACCGGCTGGACGGTCTACGAGATCGCGCCGGGCAGCCACCGGTACGCGGTGGAAGCGGAGTTGTTCTACGCCGGAGTCCAGGCCGCGGAATGGGTCCGCCCGCTCATGGGTCGGCCGTACGGTGTCCTCGCGTGCGAGAACGTGGTGCTGGCCGGGCACTGCGAGGGGGCGGACCGCCGGGAGCTGATGGCCTGGCCGCACTGGGCGCTGAAGAACCTTTACGCCCCGGTCGGCGTGATGTTCGGCAAATTCGCCCAGGGGGCGGTCGAGACCGGCCGGCGCGGGCAGAGCATCCCGCCGCCGCCGTTCTCGTTCCTCTCGGTGCGGGCGGGCGTCCGGCCGCTGGACCCGAAGTTCCTGGAAGGCACACCCGACCTCGCCACGGCCCTGTCCGTGGCGGTGGACGACGGCCGGGACGTCTTCGAGCCCCTCCCTTGCGAGTGGAAGGCAGTACGAGAATGGGCGAGTTCACTTCCCATGCCGCAGCGGCGCTGACGGCGGCGGAGGACATCTGCGGGCCGGTCGAGCTGGAGGAGATCAGCGACCGCCGGGGTTCGGCGGTGTGGAAGGCCAGCGGCCCGCGCGGGGTGGTGGGCATCAAGCTCGGCACCGGTGAGGCCGCCGAGGTCACCGCCCGCGAAGCCTCCGTGCTGGAGCAGCTCACGGACTACTCCGTGACCGTCGGGCGCTTCGACGGCGGGGTCTGGTTCGTCACCCCGTGGCTGTCCGGGCCGTCCACCTGGGACCTCTTCCGCCCCGTCCGCAAGGACGACGGCGGGAAGGACACCGAGCTCGCCGCTGCGGTCGCGCTGTGCAGCTCCGTGGCCGACCTGCACCACGACGGGTGGGTGCACGGCGACCTCCAGCCCCAGCACGGCATCCACACCGACGACGGCGTGCGCCTCCTGGACTTCGCGTGGTCGCGGCAACTCGGCACCCTCCCGTGGTCGACGTTCGACGGCACGATGATCCACCTGACCGCCCCCGAGCTGGCCGCGCGGATCATGAACGGCCCCCAGCCCGTCGAGACCACGCAGAGCGCCGACGTCTACGCCCTCGCCGGGACCCTGTGGACCTGCATCACCGGTACCTGGCCGCTGGACTACGAGACCGCCGGACTCGGCAAAGGGACGCCGCTGGGTGCCCTGTGCAAGGCCATCGCCCACCGCGCCATCCCGCTGTCCACCAGGCTGCCCTGGCCGTCCCTCCAGGCCCGCCTGCGGCACGTCCTGATGGCCGCCCCCGACGACCGGCCGACCGCCGCCGAGCTGACCATGCTCGTGAAAGCGGCGGACGCGTGATCGAGCTGCGGGAGCTGGTCCCCGGCGACGCCGACGCCCTGCTGCGCATCTACAGCGCGGAGGCGACGAAGTACCTGGGCAGGGCCCCGATGGACGCCGCCGAAGCCCGGTTCTACACCCGCACCGCCGCAGCCTCCGCAGCCTCGACGCCACGCACGCTCTACACCCTCGGTCTGGTCGCGGCCGGCGACCTGCTCGGAATCGTCAAACTCCACCTTGAGCGGCCCGTCGCCGCGATCAGCTACATCCTGCGCCCGGACGCCTGGGGACAGGGGCACGCTACGGAGGGCGTGCGCAGAGTCCTCGCCCTGGCCTTCGGCCACCTGGGGCTGCCGGAGGTCCGCGCCAAGCACCACCCGCACAACCCCGCCTCCGGCCGAGTCCTGGTGAAGGCCGGGTTCACGCCCACCGGCGAGCACACCGGGTTCCTCACCTACACCATCCGGCCGCCATCGGCGGCAAGCCCATCCCCGCACAACCGGAGCACCCCATGGAACGCGCTGTCCTCGTCCTCGCCCTGCTGGTCTACGCCGTGACCGGCGTCCGGTACTACCGCACGCCCCAGGACGACGCGGACCTCGGCACGCTCCGGTACGCCCGCGTCGGCGACCGGCGAACGGTGGAGGTCTGGCAGAAGGGGCTGGGCTTCAGGGTCCAGGTCTTCGACACTCACTGACCATCTCGCACCCCCGCCGCTCCCAGCGGCGGGCCCGCCCCCGCCCTGTTGCTGCCCCCGCAGCCGCAGGGCGGGGGCCTCCCACGGGGTAGAGGTCGCCAAAAGGTTGGGCGTGCCCCCGGAGGCGTCGGCTGTTCGCCGCTGCCGTGTTCGCACTCGCCCACGGCCGGCAGGCCGAGCACCACGGACAGCCAGGAACCGTCGTAACACCCCAGGAGAAGCTGTGTGGGCCAACACCCGACAAGACCGGCAAGCCATGCTCAGGGCCCTCGTGGTCGCGGCCCTGCCGGCCATCGCCCACCGCCACGCAACCGGCGTCGGCATCCGTGTCCTGGGCACCATGTACGGGTGTGACCCAAAGTGGCTGCGCGACCAGATGCTCAAAGCCGGGCATCCTGTCCGCCCTATCGAAGAGGCCACCGCCATGCGACCCATCGCCCCCGCGCCGTGGAAGCCCCTCCCGCTGTCGAAGGGGACCCGACTGCCCTGACATCAGGTGGGCGTCGGCATGGCCGTGGCCCCTTGCACCTCAGCTCATTCCCGCAGGTCGGGAACAAGGTGCAAGGGCAGTGCGTTCTTCCATGCCGTGGCCCAGATGAGATCACAAGGTAGCGCCTTCAACCGGGATCCGTGCTCGGGGTTGATCCTGGCCAGAAGGGGATTCGAGTCGGGCCCCTGTGGTTCGGTGCCTGTCTGATAAGTCGGATGCCCGTCCGGACCTGCTCGACGCCCTCGCCCAGGTCCGCCGCTCTCCGCTTCCTGCTGCCCGCGTCAGCGCTCCACGGACGGCCCGGGCTGCTCATCCGTTCGGGTGAGGCGAGGTTGGACGGGGGCCGGGGGTGGCAGAACGGCGGGCATGACGACTTCCTCCACCAGACGCCGTCGGGGCCGCCCCGGCAAGCCGGTCTTCGCGCCCGTGCCCGTCCGCCAGGCCGCCGGTTCCGCGGTGCCGTCCGGACCGCGCCGACCTGCCGCCGGGTGCTGCCGGACCTGGAACAGCGAGCACAGGTTGCCCGGCGGCCAGGTGGTCCGGACGACCTGGCACCAGCCCGCCTGCTCGGCCTGGGCCGCCCGGTGACCGCGCACCAGGCGCCGGGCGGCCCGTCCCGGTTGCGGATGGGCGGCTGCCCCGGGGCGGGTGCTCCCGGGGCAGCCGTGGTGCGGGTGCGGGTGGGGTCAGCTCTGCCCGCCGTTGCTGATGCCGGTCTCGGTGGCGATGCCCGCGACGCCGCCCGGGCCGACCGCGACGGCGCCGGTGAGGAAGGAGGAGCCACAGGGGCCGAACTGCGCGTCGGTGACCTGGAGGGCGCTGCCGTGCGGGCCGACGGCGAACGCGCCGCTGTCGAAGTTGAGGGTGGGGATGTTGTCGGGCGCGGCGGCGGAGGCGGTGGTCGCCGCGCCGATGACGAGCGGGAGGCTGAGGACGGAGACGGCCAGGATGCGGTGCGCGGTACGCATGGGTGGAACCCTTCGAGGTGCGAATGGTGAGGGTGGATCGGACGGCCCTGGTGTGGCGGCCCGTCACCATCCACACACGGTCGTGTGCGCACCGCTACCGGGGGAGGCTGTTCGTACCATCGGTTCACTCGACCCTCGGCCCGGCTCTGCTCGCCGGGCCCGGCCTGCCGGCCGTGGACCCACCGGCACCCGCCCCGCCCTTCCCGCCTGCCCCGCCCGCAGGACCTGACTCCGTCAGGCGAGGTTCTGTTCCAGGGCCGCGAGGTAGCGCTTCATCGCGTGGTCGCGCACACCGGCCGCGGCCGGAGCGAACGCGTCGGCGGTCAGGCCCTTGGCACGGTCGGCGAGCCCGGCGACCAGGCCCATGGAGTCGTGGAGCCGGCCCGAGGAGTCGATGTACTTCAGCGCCTCGACGTGGGTGTAGGCCGGCTCCGGCGGCAGCTGGGGCACGATGTCGTTGTTGTTGACGAACCGGTACAGGCACCCCTTGAACCCCTCGTTGCAGGCGGCGGCGAGCAGCCGGTCACAGGTGCGGGGCTGCCCGAACGTGATGATGCCGTCGGCCTGGAGGCGTGGGTCCTCCAGGTACAACCGGGCGCCGGCCAGCATCGCCAGGGCTCCGCCGAGACTGTGGCCGGTGAACCACACGGTCTGGCCGTTGGTGCGCAGTTGGGTGTGGGCGTCCAGGACGTCCGGGAAGACCGACTCCAGCGCTTCGGCGAAGCCGAAGTGGACGTAGCCGGTGCGGGCGGGCCCGGGCCAGGGCGGCGTGGAGGAGTCGGAGAGCCAGTCGCGGATCTCGGCCGGCTGGGTGCCGCGGAACGCCGTGACGATCATGTGGTCGCTGGCCATGGTGTAGGCCTGGGTGTCCTCCAGCGGGAACGGCGGAGTGAACCGGGTCTGGTGGTGACGCACCCGGTCGAAGCCCCAGTCGCGGGCCTGCCGTTCGATGGTGGCCTCGTCCTGGTAGGCGAGTTCGGACGCCTTCGCCAGCCAGTAGGCATGCGGGACGCTGTAGTTCTTCGCCTGGTGGTCGAAGGTGGTGGGCACGGGCACGGCGATCTCTCCTCCGGGACGGCCGGCGGTCGGGGGACGCACCGCCGGCGCGGACATCTGACCCGTCGTACCAGAGCGCGGACCGCCGCCCCGGGCGGGCCGCGCCCGGATGTCACCCCGACAGCCGAGCAGGCGCACGGGGGCGGCTACCGGTGGTAGAGGGTGCGGGCGCGCGTCAGGTCGGCGGGCCCGTTCCGGCTGATGTGGAGGAAGTGGTTCACCTGCCAGGCCTGGGTGCCGCGCGCTTGCCGGTTGGTCGTGGTCACCCATGGCGGGTAGACGCGGAACCCCCGTTTCCCGCCGGAGCCGTTGCGGGAGACGATGTCGCGCTCGCACAGCACCTCGCGTGGGAGGACGAACTGCCCGAAGCCGTTGTCGTCGCGGCAGCTGATGACGAAGAGGTCCACCCCGTCGTCGGTGTCGAAGGGCCGGATCGGTCCCTCCTCGGATCGCAACCACACGGTGACGAACTGGCCCGCCTTCGTCGGGGTGGTCTTGGCCGCCCGGAACCGGACCGAGCGGCCGTCGATCGTGAACCGGCAAGCCGCGTATTCGGCGCTCTCCGGTTCGGCCGCCGGGGGCGAACAGGCGAAACCGCTCGGGTCGTACACCAGTGCCTTCGCCGCCAGCAGGTCACCGTGAAGCCCTGCCCACGGTTGGTTCGTCAACATCCCGTCATCCTGCCATCGGGACTGCCGCTCCCTTGGACCAGAGCTGCCCTCCTCGCACAGGCCCGCGATCGGCGGGCCCGTGTGCCCGAACGGAACTCCCTGGTTGCCGTAGGTCAGGTCCTTGGCGGGCCGCCGGCCGGTGGTCGGGTAGTGGTTGACGTCGGCGCTCGTGCAGGACGGGCCGGCGGCCGGCGGCGAGGGTAGGTCCGTCCCCCGCACGGCGCAGGGATGGGTTCATGATCAGACTTGCGGCGTACGGGGGACGGGCTGACGTAGGGACAGAGTCCCACGTCCCGCCGGCCGCCCATCAGGGTCGACGGCGTGTCAACCGCCCGCCGGCGCTCGCACCCGCCGATCTGCGAGAGTTCTTCAGGGGAACGGTTCCTCAGGGGCGATATCAGGGGTGATATCAGGGACGGTCCGGAGGTGCCGATCCCGCGTGGCGCCGTAGCGTCGGCGCGTCGGATGGCCGTTGCCCCCGACCGACCCCCACGGAGAAGGCGAGCGCGTGTTCCGGAGCAAGGTTCCAGCAGCGGTCCCGTGCCCCCCGGGTCCTCCCGGCGAGGGGCGGGCCCCGGGCCAGCCGTACGTCGTCGAGGCGGGTGCGGGCGGCATCGGCGTCGTCGAGCGGCACGGGATGCGGACGGCCGCGCTGGAGCCCGGCGGCAATGGGACGAAGCCGTGCTGAAGATCGCCGTAGCCACCCTGCGCCACCGCCTGGCGGGCTTCGTGGGCGCCTTCCTCGCCCTCACGCTCGGCACCACGATGATCGGCATGATGACGCTGACCCTCGCCGCCACCTTCGGTACGCCGCACCCGGGTCCGCAGCGGTTCAAGGAGGCCTCGGCCGTCCTGGCGCCGCAGGGCTTCGACGGGCGCCCGATGAAGGCCCCCGCCGTCCTGCCGCCCGACCTCGTCGCGAAGGCGGCCGCGACCGGGCACGCCACGCCCGACCGCAGCTTCCCCGTGCAACTCGCCTCCGGCTCCGGGGGGATGACGGGCCACCCCTGGTCCTCGGCCGCCTTCGCCGGCTACCGCCTGGCGACCGGGCGCGCGCCGCAGGCCGCGGACGAGATCGTCGTCAGCGGTGGCCCCCGGGAACTGGTCGGACGCCAGACCGGCGTCACGACGGGCGACGGCGCAGGCCACTACCGGGTGGTCGGCGTCACCGACGCGCTCTGGTTCGAGAACGCGGTCTTCTTCAGCGCCGCCGAGGCGCAGCGCCTGTCACCTGGCGTGAACGCGCTCGTCACCGACCAGGACGCGAAGCAGCTGGCCGCGCTCGCGGGCGACCAGGCCGTGGTCCTCACCGGCGGCGGCCTGACCAGGCTGGACCCCGACTCCACCGGCGGCGCTCAGGCGCTGGCCAACGCCCAGGCCATGGCGGGCAGTACGACCGGACTCGCCGGGTGCGTCGCGGTGTTCGTCGTCACCGCGACCTTCGCCTTCGCCGCTGAGCAGCGCCGCCGCGAACTGGCGCTGCTGCGCCTGGTGGGCGCGGCCCCCGGGCAGGTGCGGCGCATGGTGCTCTGGGAGGCCCTGCTGATCGGCCTGGCCGCGGCGGTCGCCGGCTGCCTGCTCGCACCGCTGTGCACCGTGCCGCTGCGGTCCTGGATGCTCGACCACCACGTGGCCCCGTCGTGGTTCACCATCCCCGTCACCGTCCTGCCGCTGCTGGTGGCCGCCGTCATCGGCGTCGCCGCCGCGCTGGCCGGCTCGGGCGCGACCCTGGTGCGCGTCTCGCTGATCCGCCCGATCGAGGTGCTGCGCGAGAGCGTGCTGGAGCGCCGCGCGATGACCCCGGTCCGCTGGCTGCTGGGGGTGGGGATGCTGGCCGGCGCAGTCGTCGCGGGGGTCGCCATCTCCCGTACCGAGCCGTACCTCGCGGCCAGCGCCCGCAAGTACGAGGTGGTGCCGGTGCTCTACGTCGGCGCGGTCACCCTGCTGGCCCCGGCCCTGCTGCGCCCGGTGACGAGGCTGCTGCTCCGCCCGCTGCGCGGCTGTGCCACGGCCGGCCCGCTGCTGGTGCGGGAGAACATCCTCACCTCCCGGCGCCGTACGGCCGCCACCGTGGCGCCGATCGTGGTGGCCGTCGGGCTGGTCGCCGCGATGCTGACGATGCAGGAGTCCGGCGACGCGACGCTGCTGGCCCGGCAGCAGCAGGAGATCCGCGCGGCGGCCGTGGTCGTGCCCGGCGGCTCGGGGATCGATGGTCCGACGCTCGCCCGCCTGGCGGCCGTGCCCGGGATCAGGGTCACCCCGGTCACCTCGATGAACCTCCGGATCGGTACCGCCGCCGGTGAGCAGATCGACTCGCTGAGCGCGAAGGCCGTCCCGGCGGCGGCGCTGGGCGTCACCGTCACGCCGCCGGTGCTCTCCGGCTTCCTCGCCTCGCTGCCCGAGGACTTCCTGGTCATCGACGAGCACGCGGCCGAGTCCGACGGTCTGGCGGTCGGCGACCGCGTGGTCATGCTGCTGCCGACCGGCGCGAGGGTTTCGACCGTCGTCGCGGCGGTGGTCGCGCGCGGCCTGAACGGGGACGACACGTACGTGTCCTCGGCGCTGACCGGCGCGCTGATGCCGAGCCGGGTCTACCTCGACTCCTCGGCGGGCGCCGGCGCGGCGCTCGACCCGCAGCAGACGGCCGCGGTGAACCAGGCGCTGGCGGGCTCCGGCGCGCACGTGGTGACCTACGACGCCTACCTCGGGGCCGAGCGCGCGCATGCCGCGCAGCAGACGGACAACGCCGCAGTGGTCATCCTGGGGATCGCGCTGGTCTACGCGCTGATCGCGGTCGCCAACACCCTGATCATGGCGATGGCCGGGAGGTGGCGGGAGTTCGCCCAGCTCGCTCTCGTCGGCGCGGTGCGCGGTCAGATCGTGAGGGTGGCCGCAGCGGAGTCGGCCGTGGCGGTGGCCGTCGGCACCGTGCTCGCCGCCGTGGCGACCGCGCTCGCCGCGCTGACCCAGCACGTCTCGCTGGGCGAGCTCGTGGCCGACGCGCCGACGGTGGTCCCGTGGGCGCGGATCGGGGAGACCGTCGCGCTCTGCGCCCTCGCCACCCTGGCCGCCGCGGCGGGCGCGGCCGTGCGGGCGACCCGCCGGCGGGCGGTCGGGAGCGCGGGCGTCCACGAGTGAGGAGCCACTTGGCGGCAGGCCGAGGCCTTCGGGTGAGCACCACCGGGTCGACGCCCCGTCAACGCACCCGTCGACGGGAGCGTTGACGCCGCGTCTGCCGGGGCCCGGTGGCATGACCGCAGGCCGGTTCCAGGGGGGAGCCGCCCGAGAGGAGAACCCCGAGATGATCACCCGTCGTACGGCCGCCGCCGCCGTCGTCCTGTCCACCGCGACCGTCGTGTCCGGGATGGCCTTCGGCGCCGGGACCGCCAGTGCGGCCGAGTCGCTCCCGTCCAGCGGCGCCGACTACCGCATCTCCAGTTACGCGGGCGGCGCCCTCCAGTGGGACAGCCGCAACAACGGCTCCAACGTGGTGGTCCGCGACTGGAACGAGTCCTCGGCCCAGCAACTCTGGACGGTCAGGGACGAGGGCAACGGCTCCTGGTCGGTGAAGGTGCCCGGCACCAACAACGCCGCCGACCGGGACCGGGGCAAGAACACCGTCGGTGCCTGGAACTACGTCGGCGCGGACAACCAGAAGTGGTGGCTGGAGAACACCTCGATGGGCAACGGCCGGGCCTGGCTGCTGCACAGCGTCTCGGACAGCAACCTCTGCCTGGCCCGTGGCGCGGACCTGAACGCCAAGGTGGCCGCCTGCAACGCGGGGGACCCGGCGCAGTCCTGGAACCTCGACCGCAACGGCGCCACCACCCCGCCGACCTCCGGCCGTCCGACCATCGACCTCGACTACTCGCAGGCCCCGGACCTCGGGCCGTGGCTGGAGCAGCAGAAGAAGACCGTCGCGGACTACTACCCGACGATCTCCAACCTGATCACCAAGGGGGCCTTCGCCGCCCCCGGCTACTTCAAGATCATCTTTGACCCGAAGCTGACCGACTACCCCGCGTTCACCACGGTGAACCCCGGCAACGGCATCAAGGAGGTCCACGTCAACATCGGCTACACCCGCGGCAACAAGGGCGACACCGGCTTCCTGGTGCACGAGGCCGTGCACGTCGCGGTCTGGGACAGCCCGTTCTCCGGCAAGTGGTGGCTGGGCGAGGGCCTGGCGGACTGGGTGCGCGACTACAACTTCCAGCCGGGCACCGGCGCCCAGCACTTCGGCCCGGACTCCAACTACGACAGCGGCTACCAGGCCACCGCCCGGTTCATCGACTACGTCTCGAAGGCCTACAACAAGCCCGACCTGGCACACCTGCTGAACACCACGAACTACAGCGAGCAGATCTGGGTCCAGCTCACCGGCAAGAGCGCCCAGCAGCTCTGGAACGAGATGCCCAAGTAACCCGCGCCCCCACACCCCGCCCGACGGCCCGGCACCCACGAGGTGCCGGGCCGTCGGGTCGATGTCAGGAGCGCCGCCAAGGGGCGCGTGTGCGCAGCGGCGGCGGCCCGGTCGGCGCAGCGAGACGGCCCGGCGTGCCTGGAAACGCCGGAAGATCGCCTGTTCGAGTGAAGGTCGAGATCGGGGTCCCGAGTTCTGATCGCTCGTCACCGATGATGCGTTCGAGAGCTTGCGGAGAGGGCCGGGCAGGAGCGGCCCGTCGGGAGGCAGCACCACCGCGTCTTCGTGGCAGCCTCTGCGGCCGAATTCCCGCATGACAGCACACCCGATGAGGAGATCAAGTGGCGGAGAAGCGGCTCAAGTCCTGGGGCAACAACCGCGCAGGTCAGCTCGGCGACGGCACCTGGACGGACTTCCGTACGACGGCCACCACCGTGCTGGGACTGACGAGCGCCGAGGTGGTGAAGATCGCCGCCGGGGGAAGCGGCCCCGCCACAGGTTTCGGGCTGGCCCTGCTGACCGACCGCACGGTGCAGACGTGGGGCGCCAACGGGTCGGGGCAGCTCGGCGACGGCTCGGTGTTCAGCCACAACGCGCCCGGCCAGGTCGTCGACCTTTCCAGTGCCACCGACGTCGCCGCGGGCGGAGTGCACAGCCTGGCCCTGCTCGCCGACCAGACCGTGGTCGCCTGGGGGCGCAACAACCACGGCCAGCTCGGCAACGGCACCAACGCCGACAGCAGCGTCCCGGTTCGGGTTGAGGGACTCAGCAAGGTGATCGCGATCGCCGCCGGACTCAACCACAGCCTGGCGCTGCGCGAGGACGGCACCGTGTGGGCCTGGGGCCACAACATCAACGGCCAGCTCGGGGACGGAACTTCGGCGAGCCGTAACGTGCCGTCCCCGGTGAACAACCTGACCGGTGTGACCCGGATCGCCGTCGGCGCCGACCACAACCTGGCCCTGGTCGGCCCGCCGAGCAGTTCGACCAAGCCCACCAGTGGCAGCGCGGTGAAGGCGTGGGGCTACAACGCCACCGGCCAGCTCGGCGACAACACCACCATCAGCCGCTTCACTCCGGTCGACATCCAGGGCAGTTGGCTCGGCGGGGTCTCCGGGATCGCGGCCGGAGCCCACCACAGCCTGGCCGTCACCGACGGCGGCGACCAGCTCAAGGCCTGGGGCCGGAACACCTCCGGCCAGCTCGGCGACGGCACCACCGATTTCCGGAGCACCCCCGTCCCGGTCCCCGGCCTCACCGGCATCCAGCTGATCGCCGGCGGCCGCGAACACACCATCGCCCTGCTCGGCGACAACACCGTCCGCGCCTGGGGCAACAACGGCTCCGGCCAACTCGGCAACGGCACCACCACCGACAGCAGCACCCCCGTCACCTCGCTCACCGCGCTGACCGGCGTCGACAAGATCGCCGCACCCCTCGGCGGCGACTTCAACCTGGCCAACTGAACCCGGCGCGCGGCCCCGGCTCCCCGCCCGGGCCGCGCACGGCAGTTCGTCAACATGTTGCTGATCGATCGTCAATTCGGTCCTGGTGTCCTGACCGCGTTCCGCAGTCGCATCCGCACGCGGTCCACCGACAACAGGAGATTCCCGTGTCCCACCCGTCCACCCGGACCCTCCGTCTCCGCCCGAGCACCGGCATCCGCCGCCGCACCCGGCTGGCAGGCCTGCCGCTCGCCGTCTCCGCGATAGCGGTGAGTAGCGTCACGCTGCTCACCGCGCCGGCGAACGCCGCCGTGGTCGAGCAGATGATCACGATTCAGGACCACCAGAACCACAACTCGCTGGCCAGTGCCGACGGCGAGGGCTCCCGGATCGTCGCCCGCAACTACCAGAACGCCTCCACCTCGTTCTGGATCTCCAACAAGCCCGGCGACCGGGTCGACTTCGCCCGCAACGTCAACGGCACCGAGCGCGTACTGGAGATGGACACCAACGACGGCCGGTCCACCCAGTTCATCCACTGGTGGGCGGGCGACAACCAGCAGTGGACCCTGGAGCCCGCCGCCGGCGGCGGCACCTACCTCCACAACGCCCGCGACAACCGCTGTCTGACCTATCACGGCCTCGACCGGGAGGTCACCGTCGAGAACTGCGACAGCAGCATGTCCCAGCGGTTCGACCTGATCGGGTCGGGCACCGGCCCGGGCCCGGGCGCCTCCGTCGAGCAGCGCTTCCTGGACCGGCTCAACGCCGTGCGCGCACAGAACGGCAGGCCGGCAGTGCGCCTCAACCAGACGCTCTCCCAGGTCGCCAAGTGCAACGCCGACCAGATGGACCAGCGCCGCGTCTCCGGTCACTTCTGCGACTCGAGCGGCATCGCGCGCAACCTCGGCTACACCGGGAGGGGATTCGGCGAGATCGCCTTCTACGGCCCCACCGACATCGACGCCGCCGTCGACGGCTGGATCAGGTCGCCCCTTCACCTGGGGATCATGCTCGGCGACTACAACGAGGTCGGCCTGGCCCGCACCGGCAACGCCTCCTGGAACGCGTACTTCAGCACCCGCTGACCCCCACCGCGACCGCTCCGCCGGGGCCGCCCCCGGCGGGCAGCCGTGACACCACATGCCGGCGCCGGCCAGCCCCTGGAGGGTATGGCCGGCGCCGGTGGACCGGAATTGAGCGAATTCACGTCACAGAAAATTTGACGGCGATCAAAGCGCTGCGGGGACTTGCGGTGATACGGCCGGACGAATTTCCGTTCGGGTCCCGCTCCGCCGGTTCGTCAGAGGATTTGGATGGAGTTGACCCTCGGCGGGCGGTTCGGGTACGTGATGTCGGTCCAGCGGTTGACCCTCACCGAGTCGCCGTTGGCGTCGGAGTAGACCAGGTCGTTGTTCCCCGTGGAGATCCGGTCGATCCACCACCCGCCGAAGCCGATCGTCCCCCCGTTCGCGTAGCAGTCGACGCTGTCACGGCCGTCGAGGTGCGACCAGATCTTCAGGAAGTCATTGCGGCTCCCGTCACACTGGACGTGATCGATGGCGAAGGCGTTGCCGGACGGCACGGCCACGGTGAGCGTGGCCGCCGCGGCGAAGGCCATCGCCATCGAGCTCACGACCTTCTTTGCTTTCGAGATCATGGATTCTCCTCAACCGGATGAAATTTCGAATCGGAGTCCGCTTCGCAACGA
This sequence comes from Kitasatospora sp. NPDC098663, assembly GCF_044760075.1. Classification (NCBI taxonomy): domain Bacteria; kingdom Bacillati; phylum Actinomycetota; class Actinomycetes; order Kitasatosporales; family Streptomycetaceae; genus Kitasatospora; species Kitasatospora sp. NPDC098663. The sequence continues at coordinate 114,979 of NZ_JBIWAP010000025.1, forward strand.
GTTTCGGTTGCGTCGTGCTCGATCAGTATCCAGACCGCCTTTGTGAGGGTCAATCGAACATGTCTCCACCTTGCTTGTTCTCGGTCATTTCCATCCGGACTTTCGGCGAGGCGTGGGGTGGGTTGTTCTGGTGTGTCGCGAGTGGTTCCGGGGCCGTGCGGACGGGCCGTCGACCGAGATCGCCTACCGGCCGCTCTGACGTGGGGTGATGGTCCGACCACAGACCGCGCGCGACAGGTGCTGGGGGCACCTGGCTGGGAGAGGGGGGTGGGGCTGGCGAGTTCGCGCATGACGTGTCGGGTGCTGCCGGGTGAGGGCGGCGGCGGCCGGGACGAGGACCTCCGGGCCGCCGAACTCCCGGGCGGCTGTTCCCGCCGACGTGGTCCGCCTGCTCGCCGACGCGGAGGCCCACCGGAAGGACTGAGGCACGCACCCCGCCTACAGGGCGTCCTGCGCGCCGGGCTCCAACGTGAGTTCGCCGTCGCCGGAGTCGTAGTCGAACAGCTCGGCGTAGCGGCCCCAGTCGATGGCGGTGTCCAGCTGGCGGCGCGCGTCCTCGGCGGAGAAACCGCGCCGCAGCAGGTCGAGGAACAACCCTTCGCGCAGGGTGTGACCGTCGGTGGCGGCCAGGGCCTGGACGATGGCCCGCACGAGCGGGGCGCGGCTGGCGGCGTGGTGGGCGAAGAGCTGCTTGCTGGTGAGGATGTCGGCGGCGGCGAACTCGCGGCCGGCGTCGGTGACGCGGATCCGGGGGCCCTCGGTGCGCGCGAGGTCGAGCAGTTCGGCGGCGTCGACCAGTGGCAGGAGGTCGTCGATCTCGAAGTTGAGTTCGTCGGCGATCTCCGCGAGGCCGTCCTCGCCGCCGCGGGCGACGAGGATTTCCAGCAGGCCCGCCAGCCCGCCGACGCTGACCTCCGGCAGCGGCGCGCTGGTCGGGGTCGGGGCGGGCCGCTCCGCACCACCGGTCGTCGCGGGCTCCACCGCGGCGACGGCGGCTTCCTCCCGGCCGGTGAGGATGCCGTAGACGGTGTCGACGATGGATTCGAAGTGCGGGTCCTGGCGGTTGCGGGGGCGGGGCAGGTCGACGCGCAGTTCGGCCTGGATGCGGCCGGGGTTGGCGGCCAGCACGAGGATGCGGTCGGCCAGCAGGACGGCTTCCTCGATGTTGTGGGTGACGATCAGGATCGACTTGACCGGCGCCTCATGCCCTTCCCACAGGCCGACCAGCTCGTTGCGCAGGTTCTCGGCGGTCAGTACGTCCAGGGCGGAGAACGGCTCGTCCATCAGCAGCGCGTCCGGTTCGACGACCAGGGCGCGGGCGAAGCCGACGCGCTGGCGCATGCCACCGGACAGTTCCTTGGGGTAGGCGGACTCGAAGCCGTCCAGACCGATCAGGTCGATGGCCTTCAACGCCCGCTCGCGCCGCTCCTGTTCACCGACGCCCTGGGCGTGCAGGCCCAGTTCGACGTTCTGCTGCACGGTGAGCCAGGGCAGCAGGGCGAAGGACTGGAAGACCATCGACACACCCGGGTTGGCACCGGTCAGCGGCTCGCCCCGGTAGGCGACGGTGCCCGAGGACGGGGCGATCAGCCCGGCGATGCACCGCAGCAGGGTCGACTTGCCGGAGCCGGACTTGCCCAGCAGCGCGACGATCTCGCCCTCCGCCAGGTGGAAGCCGATGTCGTCCAGGACCGGCAGCTCCCGGCCGTCGGGGGTGGTGAACGTCTTGGTCACCCGCTCGGCCCGCACGATCGTGGCGCCGGTCGGGCGGGGGCCGGGGGTGCGCGGGTGGTCGGTGGTCACGGGTCCTGCCTCGCTCGCTGGTACGAAAGGTCAGAGGGAGTAGCGGGTCTCGGCGATGCGGTAGAGGCGGCGCCAGAACAGCCGGTTGAGGGCGACGACGTACAGGCTCATCACCACGATGCCGACCAGGATCTTCGGGAAGTCCCCGGTGGCGGTGGCCTGGGTGATGTAGGAGCCGAGGCCGGTGGCGGTCAGCGTGTGGGAGCCGTAGGTCACGACCTCCGCGACGATGGAAGCGTTCCACGCTCCGCCGGCCGCCGTGATCCCGCCGGTGACGTAGGAGGGGAAGACCGCGGGCAGGATGAAGGTGCGCCACTTCAGTCTCCCGCCGACGTGGAAGGTGGTCATCGCCTCGCGCAGGTCGGTGGGGATGGCCGAGGCGCCGGCGATCACGTTGAACAGGATGTACCACTGCGCGCCCAGCGCCATCAGCAGGATCGCGCCGACGTCCAGCGAGATGCCCAGCGCGACGAACGCGGCGGTGGCGAACGGGAAGACGAAGTTCGCCGGGAAGCTCGCCAGGACCTGCACCACGGGCTGGGCGAAGCGGGTCACCCGCGGGTTCATGCCGATCCACACGCCGATCGGCACCCACACCACCGTCGCGAACGCGATCAGGATGATCACCCGGCTGAAGGTCGCCGCTCCCAGGGCCAGCGCGTGTCCGAACTCCGCGAGCCCCACCGTGGATCTGACGTAGGCGAACGCCTTCCACGCCCCGAAGAGCACCAGCACGCTGACCGCGCCGGCGAAGAACACGTCCCCCGTCCGCTCGCGCGCCGCCGACCCGCCGATCGGGTGCTCGGCCAGCCCGAACGGCCGGCTCGCCCGGTCCAGCGCGCGGCCGATCGGCAGCAACGGGCGCCCGAGCCGTTCGGGGACGCTGGAGCGGCGCAACAGGTCGAGCACCAGACTGCGGGGGCGCTCGGCGGCTTCCGACTCCTCCACCCGGAACCGCTCCGACCAGGCGACCATGGGCCGCCAGAACAGCACGTTCACGCCCATCACCATGACCACCATCACGGCGATCGCGATGCCGACCTGGCCCAGGTTGCCGGCGGCGATGGCCGCCGCGGCGTACGACCCCATGCCGGGCAGCGCGTAGCGGTGGTTGAGGACGCTGATGGTCTCGGAGGCGGCGAGGAAGAACCAGGCGCCGCCGAAGCTCATCATGCCGTTCCACACCAGCGGGATCATCCCGGAGGGCACGTCGAGCTGCCAGAACCGCTGCCACTTCGTCAGCCGCATCACCCGCGCGGCCTCGTCGAGCTCCTTGGGCTGGGAGACGAGGGAGTAGTAGAAGGCGAAGGTCATGTTCCAGGCCATCGCGGTGAAGATCGCGAAGATCGAGGCGCACTCCAGGCCCAGAATCGAGCCGGGGAACAGGGCGATGAACGCGGTCACCGTCACCGACAGGAAGCCCAGCACCGGCACGGACTGCAGGATGTCCAGCACTGGCAGCAGCACTTTGTCCGCCCGCCGAAGCCGCGCCGCGGCGGTGGCGTACACGAAGGTGAACACCACCGACGCCACCAGCGCCGCGAACATCCGCACCAGCGAGCGCACCGCGTAGTACGGCAGGTTCGCCGGGTCCGTCGACACCGTGTCAGGAGCCGTGCTGGGCAGGAACGGCGCGTTCAGTGACGGGGCGAGCCGCAGCAGGCCGTACAGGAACGCGACCAGTGCCACGACCACCAGCACGTCCACCCATCGGAATGCCGGCCGCCGCCACACCCCTCGCGAGGGGAACCCGCCCGGACCCGCCACCTGGCCTCCCGTGTCACCGTCGGCTCGCTGCCTCGGCCAGGAAACCATGCCCGGGAAACTCCGGAGGAGTCCCCACCGAGCGACACGCGAACACTCACCGGCAAAAGATCCGGAGCAGCCGAGTAGCGGCCGACATCGTGGCTGACGGGCCGGCAGCCCCTGGGCGCGGTTGCCGCCGGACGAGTAGGCCTTGTTCCCGACCCCCTGCCCGCCGACCCGGCGCACCCGGCCCGCCGGGGCGCCGCCCGAGCGGGAGCCGGGGACGTTCACGGTGGCGACCGTCGGCGGCACCGGCGCCTACCGGACCATCACCGGCGACGGCACCCTGGAGTGCACCACCGCCGACGGCACCACCCTCATCCTGAACCACAGCGTTCAGCAGGGCGCCGGGAGTTGAACCGCGAGTCGAGCTCGTGGCATGACCTCGCAGGTCACCGGACCTGTTGAGCTGCCTGCGGGCCGCCGCCCCGCCCGGTCGCCATCGCACGCAGGGCGTCGACGGCGAGGCGGGCGGTGGTGCCGATGGCGGCGTCGGCGGCGGGGAGGGTGATGGTGGTGGCGGCGGCACGGGTGAAGATGGCGAGGGCGTAGCGGCCGCCGTCGGGGTATTCGACGACGCCGACCTCGTGGCGCAGCGTCGGGAGGGTGCCGGTCTTGCCGTGGACGCGGACGTCGTCGTAGGGGAAGCCGGAGGCGAGGCGGTGCGGCCAGACCTGGAGGCCGAGCAGGCGGCGGAGGGCGGCGCCGGGTTCGCCGGGGCAGGCGTCGCCGTGCCAGAGGGCGGCGAGCAGGGTGGTCATGTCGCGGGCGGTGCTGCGGTTGGTGAAGGTGGGGTCGAGGACTCTGAGGCGGGCGACGACGGCGGGGTCGACCGGGGAGTCGTGGCCGGTGTCCTCGGCGAGGGCGGCGATGAGGTCGCGGAGCTTGTGGACGGCGACGGTGCGGGTCAGGCCGAGGTCGGCCATGGTGCGGTTGACGGTGTCGAGGCCGATCTCGTCCCAGAGGATGTCCGCGGCGGCGTTGTCGCTGACGGCGACGGTCAGGTAGGCGAGGTCGCGCAGGGAGAGCCGGGCGGCGTCGAGCATGGCGGCCAGGCCGGTGCCGCCGGAGGTGCGGCCGGTGGCGGGGATCTCGATCTGTCGGGTGAGGTCGATCCGTCCGGCGGCGGCCTCGCGGAAGAGCGTGACCAGGAGGCAGAGCTTGTGGACGCTGGAGGTGCTGACCGGGGTGTCGGCGTCGAGGGCGATCTCGGTGCCGGTGTCGAGGTCGCGGACGTGCAGTCGGCCGCTGACGCCGGCGTCGGCGAAGGCGGCGGCGATGCGGGCGCGCGCGGTGCGGACGCCGGCGGGGCGGTCGCCGGATGCGCGGTTGCCGTGGGCGCGGTCGCTGGTCACAGCGGGAACTCCATTGCGGGCCGGGGGAAGAGCGGGGGGTTGGGCGGCTGGGGCAGGAGGCCGCCGTGTTCGGTCAGCGCCTGGTGGGCGGCCTCGGCGAACAGTCGGACGGCGGGGCCGCCGCTCCCGGTCGGCCAGGCCGTGGAGGTGCGCCAGGCCAGCGGGGTGCCGGTCAGCGGACGCCAGACTGTACCCGGTGGCGGCGAGGTGTGTGGCACCAGGGCGACGGCGCTGCCGGTGAGCACGAGTGCGCCCGCGACGTCCGGGCCGGGCGGGTCGACGACGGCCTCGGGAGTGCAGCCGTGCCGGGTCAGGGTGGTGAGCATCTCGTCGTAGAGCGCGGGGGCGGTGGCGCGGGGGAAGAACACCAGTCGCCGGCCGGTCAGTTCGGCCACCGCCAGCTCCGGGCGGTCGGCGTCCGGGCTCCCGGCGGCGAGCAGGACGCCGAGCGGCTGGTGCAGGACCGGCCCGAACGCCAGCCCGGCGGCCGGGCACGGGTGGCGGACGACGGCGACGTCCACGGTGTGCTGGGCGAGTTCGCGGGCCATGACCGCGACCGGCAGTTCCCGCAGTTCGAGCCGGGTGCCGGGGGAGGCGCTCTCGAAGCCGGTGAGCAGCGCGGCCAGGACGGCCGGGCCCAGTTCGGGCGGCACGGCCGCGCGCAGGGTGCCCGCCCGGCCGGTGCGCAGGTCGGCGGCGGTGGCGAGGAGGCGGGCGGTGCTCTCCAGCACCTCCGTCGCCTCCGCGAGCAGCAGCAGGCCTGCCGGGGTGAGCTCGACTCCGCGCGGGCCGCGGTCGAACAGGGTCACGCCGAGCTCGCGCTCCAGACGTTTGATCCGCTGGGAGAGCGAGGGCTGGGCGATCCGCAGGCGCTCGGCGGCGCGGCCGAAGTGTCGGTCCTCGGCGACAGCGCGGAAGTGGCGTAGGTGCCCCAACAGGTCCATGGGCAGCAATCATAGGCATTCTCTTATCGATCTCTTCACCATAGTGGTCTTGGACTGATGGCCCGGCGGCCTGTTTAGCTGAGGGTGACGGAACGAACCACCTGGGAGACCACCGATGACGCCTGCCCTTCGCCGCCCCCGTACCGCGCTGCCCGCCGTGGCCCTGCTCGCGGCCACCCTGCTGAGCGGGTGCGGCTCCGCGGGACTCACCAGCCATGCGGCCGCCGACACGCCCGCCCCGGTATCCAGTGCGATGCCGGTGGCGGATACGACGAGCGCTTCCTTCAAGGGACTTGAGCAGCAGTTCGGCGCCCGCCTCGGCGTGTACGCGGTGGACACCGGCAGCGGCCGGGAGATCTCCTACCGGGCCGACGAGCGGTTCGCGTTCGCGTCCACGATCAAGTCGCTCGCCGTCGGCGCCCTCCTGCGCAAGGCCTCCGACGCGGAGTTGGACAAGGTGGTCTCGTACCGCCAGGAGGACGTGCTGTCGTGGGCGCCGGTCACCTCGCAGCACGTCGCCACCGGGATGAAGGTGCGTGATCTGGCCGCCGCCGCGATCCAGTACAGCGACAACACCGCCGCCAACCTCGTCATGGCCGAGCTGGGCGGCCCGGCGGCCGTCCAGCAGTCGCTGCGCGACCTCGGGGACCCGACCACCAGCGTCGACCGCACCGAGCCCACTCTCAACGAGGCGACCCCGGGCGACACCCGCGACACCAGCACCCCCAGCGCCTTCGCCGCCGACCTGCGCCGCTACGCCCTGGGCGACGTCCTCGCGGAGGACCGGCGCCGGCTGCTGACCGACTGGCTCGTCGGCAACACCACCGGCGCCCCGTACATCCGCGCGGGCGTGCCCACCGACTGGAAGGTCGGCGACAAGACCGGCAACGGCGGCTACGGCACCCGCAACGACGTCGCCGTCGCGTGGCCCTCCGGCGGCCGGAGCCCGGTCGTGATCGTCGTCCTGTCCGACCGCGGCAAGGCCGACGCCACCTCCGACGACGCGCTGATCGCCCAGGCGACGAAGACCGTCGTCGGCGCCCTCGGCTGAACACCCCGGCCGCCAAGAGCCCTGACCAGCAAGAGCCCCGACCGCCAAGAGTGCGACCACCAGGAGCCCCGACCGCCGTGATCCACCCCACCCGCCGGACCGCCACGGACGCCGACTTCACCAGACGCCGCCTCGCCCAGCTCGCCGTCCTGGGCATCGCCGCCGGAGCCGCGCCGATCGCCGCCTCGGCCCCGGCCTCCGCCTCCGCCTCCGTGAGTACGCCGTCGGCCTCCGTGAGTACGCCGTCCGCCTCCCGCCCGCACTACGACCGCGCCCGCCGCCTCGCCGGCGACGACCCCGTGCTGCGCGCTCTGGTGACGGCGCTGACGCCCGGCTCCGACCTTCCTGACCTGCCCGCGCCGGCGCCCGTCAACCTGTTCGACAACCTCGTGCTCCTGAGCGCGGGCTGGGTCTCCGCGATGGCGGTGCTGACGGACGACGGCATCGTGCTGATCGACGCACTCACCTCCCCGGCCGACGCCGACGGCATCATCGTCCCCGGGCTGCGCGCGGTCGGAGCCGATCCGGCGGCGATCAAGCACGTCGTCCTCACCCACGGCCACTCGGACCACTTCGGCGGCGCGCAAACCCTCGCCGACCGCTACGGCGCCCGCGTGCACATGTCGCCGGCCGACTGGGACCTCCTCGCCCGCACCCGCCCGGCCGACGCCCCCGCCCGGGACCTCGACATCGCGGACGGCGAGCAGCTGACGCTCGGCGGCACGACGATCGAGCTGCACCACACCCCGGGCCACACCCCCGGCACCGTCTCCCCGATCATCCCCGTCCGGGCCGGCCGCCGGCACCACAGCGCGATGCTGTGGGGCGGCCTCAACCCGCCCTCGACGGTGGAGGAGCTGCGCACCTTCCTCGCGTCCGTCCAGGCCTTCCGGGCCGTCATGCGCCGGGCGAACGTGGAGGTCGAGCTCTCCAACCACCCGAACGACCACGGCCTCGAACGAGCCGAACAACTGCGCCACCAGCCGCCCGGCGCCGCGAACCCCTTCCTCCTCGGCGGCCCCCGGACGCAGCGCTACATGGCGGTCATGGACGCGATGCTGCGCGGCCGGATCGCCGACATCGAGGCGCCGACGGCCCGGGCCGTCGCAGCACCGCCCACCTGCTGCTGACCGTCCGGATCACTCCCGGCCGGGGGCGGAGGTGCCGGGGGAGTGCGGCGCCCTGGTGTCCTGTTCCCCGAGGTGGGTGTCCAAGGCGGTGTTCAGGTCGGCCGCCCACGCCGACCGCCCGCTGGAAGTCCCCGGCTCCGACCGGTGCCCGCTTCCTCCTCCGCCTCCCCCTGCCGGCCCACCCAACCCGCACTCCGTGAGCCCCGCCCGGCCCAGCACCTGACCGGGTCGTCAACCGACTGCTGCGGCTGAGTGACAAAAGGAGGGCTCCCCAGGGAGGTACCCGATGTGACGAGTCGACTCCTCTTACCCTCTCCTGAGACTCGGACGCGTCGCCCGGCGGGCGGTCCAGCGTGTTCGCCACCCATGGAGGTCGTTGGATGAATCGCCGTCCCCGGGTCGCAGCGTCGCTGGCGGGCGCGGCCATCGCCCTCGCGTCACCGTCGGCGGACGTCGCCGCGCAGGCGTCCGCACGGCATGCGTTCGGCTCCCTGTGGATCCAGGACGGGGACGGCGTGGGGGAGGGAGGACACCACGACCACAATCCCCCGCGTGACTGCCACAGCGCCCGCCGCGTCGTACTCATCGACCAGAGCTTCAGAGTCATCCTGAAGAACGGTCGGCACGGGCCGGAGGCTCTCGTTCTCCAGGGGTCCACGTCATCCTCGTCCTCGTCGCCGGCAGCACCATGGGACAACTTCTACGCTTCAACGTATTTGGACGTGAACTATCCCACCCAGACCAGCAACCAGTACGAGTGGCAGATTCGTGACTTCTTCAGGGAGCACCCGCTCTTCGTGGTGAAGGCGTTCGACCGCCACGAACGAGTCTTCTCCTTTCCGGCCACCCACTGCATCGACAAGCACGACGGTGACCGCGGTGACGGCGACCGCGGTGACGGCGCTCTTCTGTACGGGGGTGGAGCTGCCGACGGGAGCGACCCGTCCGGCTCCCCGTCGCCCCAGGCGACGGACCGCCCTCAAGACGGCCAGTCCGCGTCGGAAACCCCCAGCTCCGGGGCCACCATCCCCCCTCCTCCGCGCTCTGCCGCGGCTGAAGGCAGGCACAGCCGTCTGCTGAGCGCGAAGCACGTCGGGATCGCGATCGGCGGTTTGCTGATGGTCCTGGGAGTACTGGCCACGGCACGGCTGCGACGTCGTTCCGACACGTGACAGTCGCCCTAGCGCCGCCGGTCGGTCGTGGCGGGCGGAGTGAACCCCAGTGCGGCCAGGATCGGCAGGTTCGAGGTCAGCTGGTGCGCCGGCAGCTCCGCGTAGATCTCGTGCGCGGCGTCCCAGGCCTGACGGAAGCGCTGCTCGTGCCCCAGTGCCCGGTGGGCGGCGGCCAGTCCCGCCAGGGCGTGGGCCCGCTGGGCGGGATAGCCCGTCAGACGGCTGCTCACGGCGAGGGACCGTTCGTAGTGCCCGACCGCCTCCTCCGGCTTCCCGAGGGCGTGCTGCGCCGCTGCCAGGGTGTTGAGCAGAGAGCAGTCCATCGGCCCGTTCCGCTGGGCCCTGGGCCGGGCGAGCACGCGGCTCGCATGGTCCGATGCCTCCTGGTAGCGGCCCAGGAGCAGGTAGGTCGGGGCCAGGCTGGTACGGCAGAGGTCGGCCGTCCAGTCATCGGTCTCCGGGCCGTCGGCCGTGAGCAGGTCGAGGGCCCGCTCGTAGTACTCCCCGGCGTCGGCGTAGCGGCCCGTGAAGTAGTGGTAAGCGCCGAGGTAGGCCAGCGCCCGGCCCTCGGTGCACCGGTCGCCGGCGTCGTGGGCGAGGACCCTGGCCCGCTGGAACGTCCGCCGGGACAGGGTGAGTTCGCCCAGGGCGCCCCAGACGTGGCCCAGGTCGTTGAGGCCGTGTGCCTGGGCGCTCAGGTCGCCCAGGCGGCGGGCGGCGGCCACGGCCGTCCGGCCCAGGGCCACCCCTTCGGTCTGCGGCGAAGTGCGGTGGAGGTAGCTCCACAGCAGCGCGGGCAGTTTCCAGGCCGTTTCGTCGTTCCCTCGCTCGTAGGCGTGGTGGGCGGTGGCGAGCAGGTTCGCCCGCTGGTCGTCGCACCAGCGGGCGGCCTGTTCGGGGCCGGTGAGGTCGGCCACCCGCAGGCCCTCGGGCGGCGGGCGGAGGGGGACCCGCCGCCGCCCGGGGGTCAGCACCCGGGCAGCGGCGTGCGCGTGGTGCAGGCACCACGCGTACCAGCGCTCGTGCAGCTCCCGCTGTTCCTCCGGGCTCTCCTCGCGGGTGCCCAGCTCGGCCGCGAAGAGCTTCAGCAGGTCGTGGAAGCGGTAGCGGCCCCGTGCCGGCTCGGCGAGCAGGTGGGCGGTGGTCAGGCGGCCGAGGAGCCGTTCGCACTCGTCGACGGCGGCCGCGGACAGGGCGGCGGCTACGGGGGCGCTGATGTCCACCCCCGGGAACAGGCCGAGCCGGCGGAACAGGCGCCGGGCGGCGGGATCGAGCGCCCGGTAGGACAGGCCGAAGGCCGACCGCAGGGAGGAGCGGTCGTCACCGCCGGCCTCCAGGGCGCCCAGGCGGTCGGCGCAGGAGGCCAGCTCGTCGGCGAAGGCGACGAGATCACGCTGCGGCCGGTCGCGCAGCTGGGCCACGGCGATGCCGAGCGCCAGCGGGAGGTGCCCGCAGGCGTCGAGCAGCCGGGCGCCGGCCTGCCGCTGCGCCTCCGCGGTGCCGGCGCCCAGGACGCGGGCGAGCAGCGCCTGCCCCTCGGCGGGGGTGAAGCCGTCGAGTCCGACGCGGTGGGCGCCCTCGCGGGCGACGAGTCCGGTGAGACGGTCCCGGCTGGTGATCACGACGGCGCAGCCACTGCCGCCCGGCAGCAGCGGCCTGACGTGCTCCGGGCCGGCGGCGTCGTCGAGGACGACGAGCATCCGCCGTTCCGCCAGCAGTGACCGGTAGAGCGTGGACGCCTCGTCCAGCTGGGCCGGTATGGACTCGGTCGGCACGCCGAGCGCGCGCAGGAACGCCGCCAGCACCCCGTGCGGGGAGCGGGGGCCGGCGGCGGACCAGCCCCGCAGGTCCGCGAAGAGCCGTCCGTCGGGGAACCGCTCCCGCGTGAGGTGCGCCCAGTGCAGCGCCAGCACGGACTTCCCGACTCCGGCGGCACCCGTGATCACGGCGCACGGTGCCGCCGTTGGGTGGGTACCGGGCTCCCCGGTGGCCAACACCCGGTCCAGTAGGAGCAGTTCGGGGGCGCGGCCGACGAACACGGGGAGGCCGGAAGGGAGTTGCTCGGGTCGCGGGTCCGCCGGGGGCACCGAAGGGGCGACACCGGCGGTCGGGGCGGTCCGGTCCGGCCGGGCGGTCGGTGTCGGACAGGCAGTCGGTGTCGGACAGGCGGTCGGTGCCGGACAGGGGAGGAGGAGGGCCCGTTGGAGGGCCTGGGCCTCGGGTGTCGGGTCCAGCCCCAGGTCCTCGGAGAGCCGGGAGGCATGGCGCCGGTAGGCCTCCAGCCCGTCGCTGTGTCGGCCGGAGCGGTGCAGGGCGGTCAGCAACTGCCGCACCAGGCGGTCGCGGAGCGGGAAATCGGCGACCAGGCCGGTCAGTTCCGCGGCGACCTCGCGGTGCCGCCCCGCCTCCAGCTCCAGTTCGTAGAGCCGCTCCAGCGCGGCCATCCGCTGCTCCTCCAGGCCGGCCGCGAGGGCGGCGAAGGCCAGGCCGGGCAACCCGTCCAGCGCGGGGCCGCGCCACAGCTCCAGGGCTTCGCGCAGCCGGGGGACGGCCTGCGCCGCGTCCAGGTCCGCTGCCGCCGCGACCCGGGAGGCGAACAGGCGGTGGTCCACCCGGGCGTCGTCCGCCACCAGCCGGTAGCCCGCGCCGTCGGTCACGATGGGGGAGGCCGGCCCCGTGCCGAGCATGCGGCGCAGCAGGCCGACCATGTTGCGGATCTGGCGGTCCGCCGTGGCCGGAGGGTCCTGGTCCCAGACCGCGTCGACCAGTCGGGGGACCGGGACGGTCCGGTTCGAGTGCGCCACGAGCATCGCCAGCAGACTCCGCTGACGGCGTCCGCCCAACCGTACGGGAGCGGCCCCGGCCCGTACCTCCAGGGACCCCAGGATCCTGAACTCCATGTCCCCCCATCGGCGATACCGATCCAACTCCCCCGGAGAACACCAATATTGACGAAGTGTCGCTTCGTGCCCCGGGGGTGTCGCCTGAACTGTCACGTGCCGGCGCACGGCAGCGCGCGTCACGATAAAGCAGTGATCAGATCATGCCAGAATCGTGCAGCCGATTGAGAGTGTTGCCGTGCACCGGCCGAAAGGCGCCGGTCCTCGACCCAGGAGTTGATCGACCATGGCACACTCCCTCAAGCGCATCGGAGCCGTCCTCGCGGCGTCGGCGATCGCACTGTCCCTGTCCGGAGCGGCCACGGCCGTCGCTCGACCCGCGACGGCCGGAGACTCGAACCGGCACTGCGTGGTGAACGCGCAGGGCGGCCAGGCGCAGTGCTTCGGCACCTACCGAGAGGCCATCGGCTACGCTACCGGCGGGCGGGTCGCCGACGCTCCGCCGACCGCCGCCGAGGCCGCCCGCGACAGCGCGTTCGCCAAGGAACTGAACAGCCCGGCCGGCCTCTCCGACCTGGTGGTCCTGGGGACGATCTACCAGGACTTCTTCTTCGGGGGCCAATCGGTGACCTTCACCGGCCCGCACGCGTGCTACAACGGGAACGCCGCCGACTACTCCTTCGACATCCCCGCCCCGCTCCAGGACCACGTCTACTCGGTGCGCCCGTACGCCAACTGCTGGTTCAACCTGTTCACCGGATTCCAGGCCACCGGCTACGAGAGCCCCAGCTACAAGGGTGAGACCGTCTCGGTGGACGAGGCCTGGCGGACCCACGCCAAGTCGTTGACGCTCGGCTGAGCCACGGCCCCGACGTCCTTCCCCGGCAACCGGCAACCGGCAACCGGCAACCGGCAACCCCGGCAACCGCGGTAGCCGCAGGGGCAAGGCCGGGGCAGGGACGCACGACCTGCCAGCGGTACCTGTCCCGCCTCGCCACCAGCGATGGCGGGACAGAGCCGTTGGTGCGGGCGCCGGTCACGAGGGGCCGGTGGACCGACGGGTCCTGGTAGGGACGTGTTCGTGAATGGTCACCAGGTGATCAGGCCGTAGCCGTCGCCCCTTCGGCATCCGGCGGCGTCCCGGGTGTTGGCGGCGGCGCAGGACCTGTCGTCGGGGCCGGGCGGGTTCTGGCCGCTGTCGCTGGCGAGGTGGGGCCGTTGCCGCGGATCGGAGTCCGGCGAAGGAAAGCGCCGGAACACCTGGGCGGGCCGGAACGGGCCTGGCCGGTTCCGGCCTGCCCAAGGGCCTTTCGAGGCTCCTGACCTGTGGTGAGACTGGTGACCGCCGCCAGGGAGCACCTGCCCGGGGCAGCACACCGGACCAGGTGTCACCGACCGCCGCTCCTGGAGGGCAGCCGTCACGGCCCGGTGTGTGCCGAGCACCACGCACGGCCGATCCCACCCCTCTCTCCCCGCTGGAGCACCGTCATGCCTTCGAACGCCTCCAAGTTGCTGCGCGTCACGCTCGCCGCCGCCGTCGCCGCCTCCGGTGCCGTGGTCGTCACGGCCGTCACCGCCGGGAGTTCGTACGCGGCGACGACCTCCTCGGTCGGCGGCCAGATCACCCGCTCGGAGATCCTCGCCCGCGCCCAGTTCTGGTACGGCAAGAACATCAACTACGACCAGGGCGGCTCCTACCCGGACTCCTCCGGCCGCGGCTACCGCACGGACTGCTCGGGCTACGTCTCGATGGCCTGGCACCTCGGCACCAGCGCCAACACGCAGGGCCTCGCGGACAGCTTCACCTACCAGATCAGCCGCAGCGACCTGATGCCGGGCGACATCCTGAACTCGTACTACGACCACGTCATCCTCTTCGAGAAGTGGGACGACGCCGCCCACACCACCTTCTCGTACTACTCCTTCGGCAGCACACCGGTGAAGCACCGGACCGGGGTCTCGATCAACGCCGCGACCCTCGACTCGCACCCGAACGGCGACTACAAGGCGCTGCGCTACAAGAACGTCGTCAACGACCCGGCGCCGGGTTCGGCGTGGGTGCCGGCGGTCGGTGACGGCAGCTCGGTGAGCGGGGCCGACGACACGGCCTACACCTTCACCCGTAGCGTCGACGGTCATCTTCAGGGCACTGCCAGGTATCCGGCCGGCAAGTGGGCGACCGTCGACCTCACCAATGTCGTGGGCACCCCGATTTCGGCGGGTGGGGCGCCGAGTGCCTTCGCGATGAAGAACGGTGTCACCGGTGTGGCCAGTGCCAACGCGGCCAACGGGCACCTGCAGATCACGTATCGCGATGCCAATGACAAGTGGGCGACCAGCGACCTCACCAACCAGGTCGGCACGCCGGTCACCGGGGGTGCGGTCCGTGCCACGACCGATCCCGACGGCACTCTCGCGATCTACTCCCGTGGTTCGACCGATGGTGGGCATCTGAGTCTCACCGCTCTTCAGCCGAACGGGAGTTGGGCGACCGTCGACCTGACGAACGTCGTCGGTACCCCGGTCTCGGCGGGTGGGGCGCCCGCGACGTTCACCCAGAAGAACGGGACCGTCGGTGTGGCCAGCGCGAATGCCGCCAACGGCCACTTGCAGATCACCTACAAGGACACCGCCGGCCAGTGGGCCACCACCGACCTCGCCAACCTGGCCGGCACACCTGCCACCGGCGGCGCCCTCAGCGCCACGACCGACTCCGAGGGCACCCTCATGATCTACTCCCGCAGTGTCGACGGTCATCTCCAGGGGACCGCCAGGTATGCGAGCGGCCAGTGGGCGACGGTCGACCTCACCAACGTCGTCGGTACCCCGGTCTCGGCGGGTGGCGCGCCCAGCGCCTTCACCATGAAGAACGGTGTCACCGGCGTGGTCAGTGCCAACGCCGCCAACGGCCACCTGCAGATCACCTACAAGGACACCGCCGACAAGTGGGCGACCACCGACCTCACCGACAAGGTCGGCACCCCGGTGACGGACGGCGCCGTCAGCGCCACCACCGATCCCGACGGCACCCTCGCCGTCTACTCCCGCGGCTCGACGGACGGCGGCCACATCAACCTCACCGCCCTCCAGCCGAACGGCCAGTGGGCGACCGTCGACCTCACCACCATCGTCGGCACCCCAGCCAGCTGACCCACCGACCAGACCGACGGTGAGACGGCCCGGGCTCTTACGGGCGAGCGCAGAACCTGCAGCCACTGGTGGCGGCACGGTTGCGGGGCGACCGCGAGAATGCCGCGCCGGCTCAGGTGCAGGCGGATGGTGCGGGAGGAGTGGGCCCGGTCGGCGAGTACGACATCGGGCCGGGCCCGCGGTCGGCGGACGCTCGAAGGCCGGCGCGCCGTTGGCTTGTCCTGGTCCGGCCTGGGCCGGTTCTTGCCGACCAGGGCCCCGTCGGCTCGTCCTGCCCCGCCACGAGAGGAAGACCGTGTGTCAGCGGACGCGGCAGACTCGGTCTGGCCGCGGTTTCGTGAATGATCTTCGGTTGACCGGCTGTCAGCCAGAGTGGCCGTGCTTGTGCAGCGCGGCACTCGCGCGGAAGCGGAGTCGACCGCAGCGGTCCCTCTCCTCCTCGGTTGCATCGATTCCGCAGCCGCAATGCCAGGCCAGCCAGGCCAGATCGGCCGGGTCCAGCCACAGTGCGATGCGCCCGCGGTCGGCCTCGACCTGAGGATTCGTCGGCTCGGTCCCAGTCGCATCGGGAGACCACTCGACGGGTCGGACAGTGTCTCGAAGATCATTCACGCAACTGCGGCCAGAGCCGCGAATTCGACCAGAGCTGCCGGTCGTTCCCCACTGGGTTGCCGTCGTCGACGAGGGCCGGGACCACCCGCTCGGGGAGTGGGCACGTCACGTCGGCGGCCGGGTGAGTTTGGCGGCCACGGCGTCGAGGACCCATTCCAGGCCGGTCGTGAAGGATGCCTCGGCGTCCACGTCCGTTCCGTCGTGCACGGCCTTGGTCAGCGCCGGGAAGCGGCCCGTGGCCAACATCCTCGTCACATGCGGGCCGGAGGCGCGCTGCCAGTCGCGCTTGGACAGGCCCGTGGCGCGCTCGGCCCGCAGGTTCGCGATCTCGCGCCTGATCGCGCCGGTGACGTAGGCGCTGACAGTCTCCACAGCGCGCATGACGGTGTCGACGTCGGCGAGGCCGTCGAGGGCGGCCAGCTTGGCCTCGGTCACGGCGAGGCCGTTCGGGCCCAGGGTCGGGCGGCCGCCGAGCAGGTCGGCCAGCCATTCGTGACGCAGAGCGGCCTGCCTGGTGCGGTGGGCGAGGATGCACAGTGCCTCCCGCCAGTCGCCGGGCTGCTCCTCAGGGCGAATCTCGGCCTGGACCTCGTCCACCATGAGGTCGAACAGCTCCTGCTTGGTGGAGATGTAGCCGTACAACCGCATCGGGCCGGCGTCCAGCTGGGCGGCGACCTTGCGCAACGACACCGCCTCCAGCCCGCCCTCGTCGGCCAGCGCGATGGCGGCGGAGACGATCCGCTCCCGGTCGAGCGGCACGGGGCGAGCCGGCGGCTCCGGCCGGTCCCACACAGTCATGGTCACACCGTTCTCTTGCGATGCATCGCGTTGGGGAAATACAGTGTATCGACATGAGGCATCGTATCGCTGTCGTCGGGGGAGGCCCCGGCGGCCTTACCTTCGCCCGTGTCCTGCACCGCCATGGCTACCCCGTCGCCGTCCTGGAACGCGATCCCGCCCCCGACGCCCGGCCTCCGGGTGGCACGCTCGACCTGCACGAAGGGCTGGGCCGGCTCGCGCTGGACAAGGCGGGGCTGCTGGCGGAGTTCGAGGCGCTGTCTCGCCCCGAGGGGCAGGCCATGCGCATCCTGGATGCGGACGGGACCGTCCTGCGCGACTGGCGGCCCGGTCCGGATGACCGGGCCAATCCCGAGATCGACCGCAGGCAACTGCGTGACCTGCTGCTCGGCTCTGTCGACGTCCGGTGGGGGCAGGGCGTGAAGCAGGTCGTGCCGGGGACCCGGGATGGTGCACTGGTCCATTTCGCGGACGGGCGGCAGGAGGCGTTCGACCTCGTGGTCGGCGCGGACGGCGCCTGGTCCCGGGTCCGCCCGGCTGTCTCGCCGGTGACGCCGCACTACACCGGCGTCACCTCAGTCGAGACCTCCCTCGACGACGTCGACACCCGCCACCCCGACCTGGCCCGGTTGGTCGGCGACGGTTCCGTGGCGGTGTACGGCGTGAACCGCTCCCTCGTCGCCCAGCGCAACAGCGGCGGCCACGTCAAGGTGTACGCCAAGTTCCGCGCACCGCTGGACTGGCACGCGAATCCGGACCTGGCCGACGACGAGGCCGTGCGATCGAGCCTGCTGGCCCTGTTCGACGGCTGGGCCGCTCCCGTCCTCGACCTCCTCCGTCACGGCACCGCTTTCGTCCACCGCCCCTTCTACGTCCTGCCCGTGTCCCACACCTGGACCCACGTCCCCGGGGTGACGCTACTGGGCGACGCCGCCCATCTGATGCCCCCGTTGGGGGCGGGCGCGAACCTCGCGATGCTGGAAGGCGCCGAACTCGCCGAGTCCATCGCCACCGGCCCTGGAGATCCGGACGAGGCCGTCCGCGCCTTCGAGGAGCGGATGTGGGCCCGGGCCGGCAGGTGGGCGAAGATCACCACGGCCGGTCTGGAACGCCTCGTGAGCCCGAACCCCGCCGAAGCCCTCGCCCACTTCGACCAAGTCCAGCCATCCTGACCGCCAAGCGCGAGAGCACCAGCACCGCAGTAAACGTACGATCTGGTTGCCCGGCCCCGGACCGGCTTTCCTCGCCGAAATGCGGCACGCATACGATCCGATAACTCTGCGTGAGGGTGCCGGTCACTCTATGGTGTCTCCATGCGCGGATCGAAACTCCTTTACGCGGCAGCGGTCCTGGTCCTGGGCGCCGCGTCCGTCGCCGTCGCACGGACCCAGGACACCGCCGACGAAACCCGTATGGCTCCGACGATCCTGCTGAGCCGCGAGTACCACGAGAAGCACCTGCGGCCCGTCGCGGACGAGATCCACCGGCTGATCGACACTGGACAGGTCGACGGCAGCAGCTTCGCCTCGATCGTGTTCCACGGCGACGAGCACTGCCTCGACCTCTACTGGAAGGGAGCCGTTCCCGCCAGGATCACCAAGGCCGTCGACGACTGGCGCACGCGCACCCGCGAGGCGATGCGCCACGACCCCGCCGGCCCGGTCAGTCCCGACTACGACGTCCACTACCGGACGGCCGCCTACTCGCTCTCCGAGATGGACCAGGCCATCAGCAGGTTCATCACCGCCGTCGGCAACGACAAGACGGAGTGGTCCTCGATCTCCCCGGCCAACGACGGCAGCGGCCTCGTGCTCTCGTACCAGCCGAAGACCACCAGGCGCATCGCGCCGGCCGACGCGCCGGCGCGCGACTACGAGACCCGGGCCGAGCAGATCGCCGGCATCCCCGTCCACCCGCAGATCGGCTCCCCCGAAACTCCCACGCAGGGCAGCCGCACCGGCGACGCCCCGCCCTGGTACGCCGGGGCCGACCTCAGACTGAGCGACAACAGCCGCTGCTCCACCGGCGTACCGGGCTGGGTCAACGGCAAGCGCGTCCTGCTCACCGCCGCCCACTGCCAGACCAGCGGGAACGTCTACACCGGGCAACGCGTCGTCGGCGAGGTCACCGCGTCCGACGGCGGCCTCGACGTTGCCGTCATCACCACCGACACCAGCACCGCGGCCCGCTTCTACAGCAGCGAGTGGAACAGCGGCGACTCCCGCCCGCTGTACGGCCCGGCGCGCCTGGACCCGGGCCAGTCCGCCTGTTTCAGCGGCGCCACGTCCGGGTTTCACTGCGAGTTGGAGGTCACCCGCGTCGGAGTCCACTCGCCGGCGGGGCGCACCGACGCGACCGAGGTGAAGTCCCGCAGCGCAGGCATTGCTGTTGCCCAGGGTGACAGCGGCGGGCCCGCCGTGGCCAACCCGCAGGGCGACTCGATGGCGCCGGTCGGCGTCATCATCGCCGGGAACACCGACACGAAGATCCCGTGCAACGGCACCTCGTCCACGACGACATGCTTCTCGACCGGTTACTACACGCCACTCGACCGGGTGGTGTCCAGGTTCGGGTTCTCGGCGTTGTGAACCACCGACATGCGCCGCCGAGTGGAGGCGTCGCGGATGTCGACCATTGCGCGCCAGTGTCAGCGTTCCGGCTTCGGGTCAGGCCGGCGGGTCGGGGTGTATCTGGCGAGCATGGTCTGGACGGCCTGTTCGACGGCGTCGTGGATGTCGGCGGCTGAGGGGTTCCAGTCGGTCAGCAGCATGCGGGGCCACAGAACGTAGTTGGCGATCATGCCGAGGAACTGGTTCGCGGCGCTCGCCGCGTCCGGGACATCGGCGTTGCCCGCCTCGTGCTCGGATGCCAAGTAGTGCTGAACGGACGTGAAGTAGGGCAGTTTGCCGAGCTGGAACTGCATCCGTCCCAGTTCGGGGAGACGAGGCAGTTCGGCGATGACGATCCGGAACAGGGCTGTCATGCCGGGCTGGCCGACCAGGTCGGCATAGCGGTGGCCGATGGTTGTCAGTCCGGAGCGCAGATCTCCGGTCTGTGGCCGCGCGGCGGCGTCGCCGGCGTCACGCTGCCAGGACTCGGTGACGATGGCCTCGAAGAGGGCCGCCTTGGTGGGGAACCGCTTGAACAGGGTGGACTTCGAGACCCCGGCCGCTTCGGCGATCCGGGCCAGTGAGGTGCCGTCGTAGCCGCGATCCAAGAACAGTTCTGTGGCTGCGGTGGTGATCGCCTCGCGTTTCTGCTGAGCGAGTCTGCGGTGGTGTGCGGAGAGCTCTGCTGCCATGCGGACAGTATGCCGCAGACACGAGGCGAGTCACTTGACTCGCCTTGACGATCCTGCCTACGGTACGAGAGCAAGGCGAGTCGATTGACTCGCATTCAAATCTGTGGCGCCCGGGCGAATTCCGGTGGCCGCGCGGTGGAGGAACAGTTCATGACGATCGACAAGATCGCTTTGGTGACCGGTGCTAATCGCGGCCTCGGACGTGGAGCCGCCATTGCTCTGGCCAGACGCGGGGTGCGGGTCCTGGTCACCCACCGCGGTGATGCGGCCGGGGCCGAGAAGACGGTGGAACAGGTACAGGCGGTGGGTGGGACTGCCGCTGTTCTCCGGCTCGACATCAGCGACGTCTCCTCTTTCGCGTCCTTCACCTCCGAACTGAGCGAGCAGCTGGAGCGCTGGGGTACTTCGCGGCTCGACATCCTGGTCAACAACGCGGGAGTGGGGATCTTCGGACCGCTGGAGGACGTCACGATCGACGACTTCGACACGGTGATGGGCACCAACGTCCGGGGCACGTTCTTCCTCATCCGGTCACTTGTGCCGCTGCTGACCCAGGGTGGCCGCATCATCAACGTCTCGACGTCACTGACCCGCCACACCAGCCCCGCCACCTCGGTCTACTCCGCCTCGAAGGCCGCCGTCGAAGCCCTGAGCCGCACCCTCGCCGCAGAACTCGGCCCGCGCGGCATCCGGGTCAACTCCATCGCCCCGGGACCGACCGCCACCGACTTCAACGGTGGAGCGATGCGGGACGACGCCGAGATGCGCCAGGTTCTGGCCGGGCAGACCGCGCTCGGCCGCGTCGGCGAACCTGAGGAGATCGGCGACGCCATCGCCGCGCTGGCCTCCGAGGGCCTGCGCTGGATGACCGCCCAGCGCATCGAGGTCTCCGGCGGGGCCCTCCTCTGAGCGACCGGGCGACGGCGGCGTCGATGTGGCGCGTCGTCCAGAGCGCGATGGCGTTGAGGACCAGACCGAGCGCGCCGAGCTGGTCTTGTCCGAACTGGCCCAGCTGAGGGCCCAGCGGAGGCAGACGGCGCACGGGTGCTGTTCTCGGTGGTGCGGACCACGCCCTCGTCGAGGCCGTCGGGTCCGTCATCAGGTCGGCGAATCGCCGGCTCTCTCCTGCGGCCTGACGGGGCCCATCAGAAGGAGCTGCTGCTTCCGGCGGAGGGGCTGGGCTCCGCCGAGGGGCTGAGCTCGCCCGGAGCGCTGGGTGCGGTCGGGGAACCGGGCGTGGCCGAGAGGCTGGGCACGGCCGAGGGGCTGGGCTCGTCCGAGCGGCTGGGTACGGCCGACGGGCTGGGCACGCCCGGGGCAGCGGGCGAGGCCGATGGGCTCAGCTCGTCCGAGTGGTTGGGCGTGGCGGAGGGGCTGAGCTCGTCCGAGTGGCTCGGGTATGGCGGAGGGGCCGGCTGTGGCCGAGCGCTGCTGGGCGTGGCCGAGGGGCTGGGCTTGGCGGACGGGCTGGGCGTGGCCGAGGCGCTCGGCGTGGCGGAGGGGCTGGCCGTGGCGGAGGGGCTGGCCGTGGCCGAGGGGCTCGGGCGGGGGTCGTGGGGGCAGAGCACGTCGGGGTCCTTGAAGCCGTAGCTCAGGCCCCAGTCCCTGTCGCAGCCGCCCCAGTAGGCTCGCACCCAGCCGCAGTAGGGGCCGCCGTAGCTGAAGCAACGGGGCACCAAGTCGTCCGAGTCCGGATCGGTGGAGGGTGACCAGGATGATTCGGCTTCGCTCTGCGAGGTGCCGAGGGCGTTGACCGTGCGGACCTGCGTGGCATCGGAGCTCTGGGACGTCCCGCCCGTGAAGAGGAGGGCCAGGCCGAAGGCTGAGGCGGAGGCCGCCGCGATGGAAGCGGCGAGAGCGCGGCGGGTGGAGCGCATGACTGTTCCTCTTGGCTTCGTGGTCTGTGGCACGTGGGAATGCTCCGTGGCACGTGGGAATGCACTCCGGGCACGAGCACCGCCGCTGTGAGCGCCGGAGTTAAACATATGGTCGGAATACCGTTCAATCGTTGGCGAAGCGCCGCTCAGGCGGCCCTGCTCCGGTTTTTCACTCGAAGAGTCCCGCCTCGACCCACGTGCCGCGACCGCGCGCAGATCTTCGCCGACGGGGGCCTCGGCCGGGCCCGGCACCGGGCCCGGTGATCGGCGGACGACCGGCGATCGACACGGTCAGCGCAGGGAGCGGATCGCCGGGCTCGTGGCGACCAGGCCGGCGCACGCCAGGACGGCGCTGCCGCAGACCAGGAACAGCGTCGTCGTGCCGTAGGGGAGCAGGGCGCTGGCGATCACGTAGGAGAACGGGTCGAACGCCACCGTGGCCAGCACGACGAGGCTGAGCACCCGGCCCAGCAGTTGCTCGGGCACCCGCTCCTGCAGAGTGGCCACGACCACCACTCCGAGGAACCCGGATCCGAGGCCGATGAGCGAGACGACCGCCGTCGCGGCGACGACCTGGGTGACGGCGGCGAGTCCGGCCATGCCTGCGCCGATCGCCGCGACACCGCCGACCACGCTCCGGCCGCGCCGGGCGGGCGGCCGCCACCCGGCCGTCAGGGAGCCGGCCAGTGAGCCGGCACCGAAACCGGAGAGCACGACGCCCAGGGATCCCGCGCCGCCGAGGCGCTGATCGGCGAGCACCGCGCCGCCCACGAGCACGGGGCCCACGACCGCGATGTTGATCAGGGCGATCAACGGCTGTGTCGACGTAAGGCCAGGTCGGCGTCCTGCCTGCTTCTATTCGCTCCGAAACCTAGCCCTACTTAGCTATAGCTAGCCTTAGCTAGCCTTGATTGGGAAGATCTTTCTCCCATCCGTCTCCCATGGGGGACGGATGGGAGACGGCTGCGATGGAGCGCCAGATCCGGGACCGGTCGGTCAACCAGAGGCGCCGTGAGCTATCGCCGCCGAGGGGACTCGGACCCGCCGGGCTACACCCAGGGGGCCGCCGCCATCAGGATCAGCTTCTTGCTCGCTACACACAACCGAATCTTCAGGCGGCTGCGTCTCTGCGTCCTCGCGTCACGGTCGGCGCTCGTCCGCACCGCGCAGCTTCAGCCCGCGCTGGCTGCGCGCTTCGCCGCCGTGGAGGAGAGGAACGGACACCGCTTCAAGGCCGACCTGTCCATGGTGGAGATCATCGCCGAGGCCGAGGCATCGCCCGCCGTCGTCACGGTCGCCCGCTGGCAGTGGTAGCCCGCCTGCCGTAGGATCCCCGCCGGCCCGCCATTCCCGCGCGCACCGAGGCCGATGAGCTCAGGCCGACCCCCTTGCGCCGGAATATCCCGCTGCACCAGGATCGCTCACCGACCCTCCATTTCGGCCTTCCACGCCAGGGAGAGCTCCGCCATCCGGGCGCGCAGAACCTCCCTCTGTTTCTCCAGGACGAGCTAGGTGGGCGAGAGTAAGAAGACGTTGTCTCGGTGGGGGCGAAAGCCCAGGCGCTCCCACCCGCGGGCGATCATCTGTGTCACGCGGTCCCACTCGGCCCGCTCCGGCCCGCTCCCTCAGCCGCTGCCCGGTGAAGTCGGAGATACCCGGCCAGCAAGCCACTGCACGGCGGCCGGGCATCAGGAGATGGATGACTGGGGATGAGGCAGTGCAGTTCCCAGGCCCTAGCCCCGCCACGCCTCGTCAAGGGTCACTCGATCCATCACGAGCAGGGCCGACCCGACGTAGTCCAGCGCCTCGCTGACCTCGTCTGTAAAGTACCCGGTCTCCGCGTCGAGGATCGCCTCCGCCCCCTTCGCGGTTCAGGCCGCGTCCGCTGATTGGAGGACCACTTGGTAGCCAATCAAGGCCGAGAAGCCTGCTGGCCGATGCTGCGGCGAATGACGCGATCGCTGGCATGGAGCGCGGCCGTGATGCGGTCGCCGAGGTCGGTGGGGATCGTTCCGGCTCCGAGGGAGCAAGCGCCGAGGAGGCCCCGGCAGTCGTGCGCCTGCCGGTCGGTGGCCAAGGCGGTGAACATCGGGTGGCCGAGGGCCTCCCGAGCCGCGTAGCCGTCTGTGGCCTTCATCGTCCGGCGGTGCAGCTCCGTGACGACCTGGCGTGCGACTGGGTCGTTGTCCGAAGCGGTCACGTCCAGGAGGACGAGCCCCAGTCTCGTGTCGAAGACGGCCATCCCGTCTTCGATCGGACGTTCGGTGTAGGTCGCCGCCAGGCCCTTCAGAGCGAGGCACCAGGGTTGGCCCGAGACTCGGCGGCACAGCAGGGCCAGGCACTCTGCGACGGCTTCCTCCCATGGCTCTTCGGGGCGGGTCTCGGCCAGGAGTTCGCTGGCTTGGACGCTGTTCCCATCAGTGAGGGCGGTGAGGACGGCGACTTGTCGGCCATCGAGCATGCGTTGGCCGATGCCGCGGTGCGTCTGGACGTGGGTGAGTGCCTGCGTCCAGCGGCCGGCGGCGGTCATGGCGCGCGTGCCGTCCGCGAGCAGGACGGTCCACAGCCAGGAGCGGATGGTGTGACGATCGTCGGGGTCCGCGACGAGGTCGGCGGGGACGGTGATGCCTTCGATGTCGGCGGGCTCGGCGGCGGTGACGGCGTCGAACAGGGTCAGGAGATGCTGGCGACCTTGATCGGCTTGGCCGGCGCGGAGTTGGAGGCGCGCGAGGTTGACGAGGGGTTCGAGGGCGCGGATCGCGGCCTGGGCCGGGAGTGGGGCGGCGTGCAGGTAGGCGGCTGCGTGGCGGCGGCACATCGCGCGGGCGGTGGTGGGGTCGCCGATGTCAGAGGCGATCAGGGCGGCCTGGTTGTAGACGGTCGAGGCCACGCTCGGGTCCTCCCGATCTGCTGCGGCGTGGGCGAGTTCGGTCAGCGCCCGCACGCGCAGGGGCAGGGGCAGGCAGGCAGGCGGGGCGGGGCCGGGCGACGAGGGGAAAACGCTGGGCTGTGGTGTCAGGGAGTTTCCACACGGTCTGCGGTACTCCTCTCGGTGGTGGGGTCGGGGCCGAAGACGACGGTCTTGGCGGCGGCGGCGAACGCGGTCTGGGTGGCGTAGGGCAGGCCGATCCGGTTCCAAGCGAAGATCACGTGGTGGGCCAGGACGTCGCGCAGGCCGCGGTGGAGCCTGCCGGCGGCGTGCAGTTGGGCCAGTTCGGCTCCGGCGGCGCTGTGGGCGCGGGCCCGCTTGGTGGCGTGGGCGAGCGGGCCGCCTGGCCGCATCGCGTACTGCGGGTCGACCGAGAGCAGGCGGTGGACGGCGGTGCGCGGCCGGTCGTGCCCGTCCCCAGCGGCGGTTTCGGGTTGGGCGCGGTGGGCGGCGACGCGGGCCCAGACGTCGCCCCGCTCGTACCAGTCCAGCCCGGCGGAGTGCATCAGGAGGTTGCACAGGATCAGGGAGGTCTCGCTGCGGTGGGTGCGGGGTTCGCCCGTCAGGAAGCCGCGGCTGTCGTGGTGGAAGAGCCGGTGGGCGCTGTCCATGGCTTCGGTGCCGCCGAAGGCGTGGACCTCGGGTTCGTAGACGCTCGGTGTCCAGCCTTCGATGTGGCCTGCGGCGGTCAGTTCGTCGAGCCCGCGGGTGATGCGGTCGTGCCTGCCGGGGCCGGGCTGGTAGCGAACGCGCCAGCAGGGGCGTTTGCGGATGACGAACCAGGCGGCGAGGGCGCCGTCGTTCTCGGCGGCGTGCAGGAGCGGGGCGAGGTGGGTCAGGGCGGTGGTCTCGGCGCGGTCCCAGTCGTGGAACGTGACGTTGGCCTGGTGCCAGGGGGTTGGGTGCATGAGGGGGCCTCCGGGGTTCATGCCAGGGCGAGGAAGGTGTCCCAGTGCGGTTCGGGTGTGTGGCCCGTGCCGAGGGTGTGCAGGGCGAGGGCCGTCCCGGCGGCGCCGTCGAGGAGTTCCGGGTCGTGTCCGCCGTGGTCGAGTGCGGTGATCAGGCGATCGGCCAGGTGCGGCAGTTCGGCGGCGATGGCGGGGTTGCCGGTTTCGGTGGCCATACGCCACGCGGCGTGCAGCAGACCGGCCATGCCGTGGCACAGCCCGGTCTCGGGGAGTTTGGCCAGTTGCCCCGGGTCGCGCAGGGCGGCGAGGATCGCGGCCTCGGCGTCGCGCACGCGCTGCGGGTCGCCGAGGGCTAGGCCAGCGAGCTGCTGGGCGCGGGCGGTGCCGCTGGCCCCGTAGCACCAGGACGGCCGGGGTCGCAGGTCCGGGTGGAGGTGGTGGTCGGCGCTCTGTTCGACGGTGAGCTGGCCCGGCCACCAGGGGCCGTTCTCACCGTCCTGGCGCCAGTGGTCGGTCCAGGCGCAGATCCGTTCGATGGCCTCGGCCGTGCCGGGCACGGCCGTGTCGTGGAGCAGGGCCCGGGACAGCACGGACAGGGTGGCGCCGATGCCGTGGGCGGTGCCGAAGTTGCCGTGGCCGCCCGGGTAGTCGGCGTGGGGTGCGCCGGTCGGTGCGACGTCCATCCACCAGGGCGGCAGCCCGGCCGCGTCGGGCAGGGGCTCGGTCAGGCGTATGAGGTAGGCGAGCACGTCCCGGGTGATCTCGTGGTGGGGGTGCCGGCTCAGGTGGTAGGCGCCCAGCCCGGACAGGCCCTGGATCAGGTCGAACTCCTCCATGGGGGGCCGTTCGGCGCGGTCGATGCGCCGGTGGGCGGCGGCCAGGCGGGTGCGGGTGACGGTGATGGTCGCCGCGTCGAGGCGGTCCAGGACGCGCCGGTAGCGGCCCTGCGCGGCGGCTGCGGTGGAGGTGATGAACGCGAGGGCCGGAGCGCCGAAGTACAGGTTGGCGTTGGCGGCGGCGCTGATGTCGCCGTGCAGGGCGGCCAGCAACCAGGTGTGGGCGGTGTCCCAGTCGCCGTGGCCGGTGCGGGCGCGCTCGATGTGCAGCAGGGCGATGCCCGAGGCGCCTCCGGCGAGCGCCTGGGCGAGCCGGTCGACGGCGGCCAGCGCGGTGGCCTCGGGGGCTGTCGTGGTCATTGCTTCCTCCGTGCGGTCCGGCTCAGGGCGGCGGCTCGGGCCAGGTGAAGGTGCGCGCGTTCCTCGTCCAGGTCCGGGCCGTGCATCCGCACGTGGTGGAGGTGCAGCAGGTCCGGCAGCAGATCCTCGGGGCTGATGCCGGCGCTCTGGAGCGTGCGGCGGTAGGCGGTCAGCGCTTCGCGTCGCGCGGCCCACGCGGCGGTGACCTGTTCGCTCAGGGCCGTGGGGCCGGTGGCCACCAGGTCGACGGCCTGGCGGTAGACGGTGCGGTCCGGGGCGGTGGGGCTGGTGCGGGTGTGGTCGATGAGCCAGCGCATCGCCGTGGCGGTGTCGTCGAGCAGGCCGGTGGCGATGTCCGTCATGCTCGCGGCGGTGATCGCGCGCGTGTCCATCGCGCCTGCGGCGGCGAGTTGGGCGAGGGTGGCGGCGGAGTCGGCCGCGAAGTACCGCTCGGCCGCCTCGATCGCGCTCGGACCGCCGAACCGCGCGGTCTCCGGGTGGTGGGTCTCCACGCTGGTGTGGGTGATCAGGCCGTGTCGCCGCAGACGCCGGGTCCACTCACCGGTGCGCTCGAAGACCGTGCCGAGTGTCCCGGGCTCACACGCCAGCCGGAGGCGGAGGTGGTCGTCGGGGTCGCGGTAGCGGATGAACCACCATGGCGGTGAACCCAGTTCGTTCAGCAGCGCCGGTAGGTGGAGGGTCAGGATCTGGTCCTGTCGCTCGCGGCGCCCGTGCAGGTGGAGCTGGATGCGGTCGTCGCAGCCGGGCAGGTGGCCGTGCTTCCGGCCCGTGACGCGGCCCGTCGTCTTGACCGGGGCGGAGTTCTGGTCGGTGGCCAGGGGGATGACGACTTCGTGGGCCCGCCCGCCGGTCCAGCCCAGGTCATTCGGCTGGGGTGCGGGGTTGAGCGTCACGGTGCCGTCGCGGTCCAGGTGGGTCCGCAGCAGGGCCCGGTGTGCAGGCTGGGAGAGGTCGAGGGCGAGGCGCTGATCGGCTTCGCTCAGGTACACCCGCTCAGGCAGGTGTACGTCGCGGCGCCATCGGGTCAGGGCCTGGTCCCACGTGGCCCATGGCGTATCGGCGGCGGGCAGGTCGCTCTGGGTGAGGAGCCAGCGGGCCGGGGACAGGATCGTGCGGCCGTAGCGCAGGGCGGGCAGGAACGGCAGGTTGGAGGCGGCGGCGCCCCACAGGAACCCTGTGCAGGGGACGGCCAGTGCGACGGGGGCCTCGGCAAGGAAGCGGGCCAGCGGATGGGAGTGGTGGCCCAGGTCGACGGCGTTCAGCAGCAGGGTGTGCACGGGCCGGTTGCGGGAGACGGAGACCAGGTGCAGTTGTTCGGCGTCGGCGGTGACGGCCAGGTTCGTCACCGGGAGCAGGGCGGTGTCCGGGCCGTGGAAGTCGCCGAGCGGGATCACCAGGTCGGCCGCCTGTGGGGCGCGGGCAACGTTCTGGGCGCGGGCGGACAGCGGGGTGGAGCTGATCTGGGCGAGGATCGCGTCTTCGTGCACGCCGGGCAGGCCGGCGTACGTCGCCGTCATGCGGCGGCGGTCCGTGTCGGGCAGGATGCCCAGGAAGCGGCCGGTGGTAGAGCCGGCCGAGCGCGCCACCCCGACGACGTGCAGGGTGAACTCGCCCTGCTGGAGGGCCGCGAGGTCGTCGGCGTGGATGCGGACGGTCAGCTCGGTGCTCGGCTGCACTCGGTGGCCCGGATCGGTGGTGGCCAGGTCTTCCAGCGCGGCGTCGTCGAGTTCGACTTCGAGCCGGTGCCGCATGCCGGCGGTGTGGGCGAGCTTGATGAGGCGGGCGTCGCGTTCGGGCAGCGGGGCGGGCGCCGGTGCGGTGGTGGCGCCGAGGTAGCCGGGTGGGTAGCCGAGTGCGTCGATGGCGTCCAGGACGAGGACGGCCGAGCGGGGTCCGTAGCGTTCCAGGAAGCGGTCGTGCCACTGGGTCCAGCCGGTCAGTGCCGCCCGGGGAGCGAGGTGGGTGAGCGCCCGCGCGGCCGCTGCTGCCTCGGCGGCCACCGTCTCGGGGATGGCCAGGTCCCAGTCCACCCGCAGGTCCAGGGCACCTCGGGGCGTCTGGCGTATCCCGGCGGCCTCGGCCGGGTCGAGATGCGGCAGGTGGTGGTGGAGGGCGGTCAGCGGGTCGGTGACGGTCATGGCGGGGCGGAGGCTGGTGAGCAGGACCCCCTGCTTGACCAGGCCCGTCAGGAGCGTGTCGACCGTGGCGGCCGGTGCGTTCGGGAAGGCAGCGGACAGCTTCGCGGCGAGGTCGCCCCACAGGATGGGGGTCCGCGCACCGTCCAGGGCTTCGCGCACCGGCGCGGAGATGCGTACGCGCACGTGCTGCGGTCCCTGTCCGACGGTCCGGCTGGGGCGGTGCTCGATGACCACGTGTCCGTCGCGTTCCACGGCGAGGGGGGTCGTGGCCAGTATCAGGTGGGGTCGCAGTGAGGGGTGCTGCTCGAAGTGGTCGATCAGGGCTGTGCTGGATGCCGCGTCGGCTCGGGCAGTGGCGTGGTGCCCGGTGCCCACCCGCAGTGCGGCCGCGGTGCCGATGCGCGCGGGCGCGATGCCGGCGAAGAGACCGAAAGGGGTGGCGCGGGTGCGGGCTCGCAGCAGGTAGCGCACGACGGCGAACACCGTGCGCCGCATGTCGGGGTCTGGGACGGGCCTGCCGGATCGGATCTGTTCCACCCGGTGTGCGAGGTCCGCGCTGGCGGCCGTGACGGCGGCGGCGAAGTCCGGTATCTGCCAGACCTGGTGCAGCCAGGAGCTCCACGACTGCGTGTTCGCGTCCGCGCCGACGAGGTCCGGCCAGGGCACCTGCTGGCCGGGGTGCCAGGCGGCCGCCCTGACCAGTGCCGCATCGATGTGGTGGTACATGAGCCCCCTCCTGTCGCCGTGCGGTGCCCGGCCACGCTCCCCGCGCGGCCGGGCACCTTGATGGACTGGCCGGTTACGGGCAACTCGACGCACGCGGTCGCGCACGTCGAGTTGCAGCCGTCGTTCGTCAGGCGGATGAGCTGGTCCGCGGCGGGGCCGCCCTCGACGATGGTGATGTCGAGGTCGAAGCCGCTCAGGTCGTGCTGCTCGTCGGCCGGCTGCGAGGGCGCGATGGGGCCCTCCAACTGCACGGTCATGCATGCCTCCTTGGCAGATCGGTTGATGGTGCACCCGGGCCCCGGGTCGGGGCCCGGGAGTCTCAGCGCCAGGTCGCCGTGACGATGCCGTGGCGTCGCAGGACGGCGTTGCCGGGCAGGGGGGTGGGCGCGGGGCCGGGCAGGTAGCGCAACGTCGCGGCGCCGCGGCGGCGGTGGTCGCGGGCCCATCGGCGAAGCAGCGTGACGTACTCGTCGGCGAGCGCTTCGGCGCCGGGCCCGTGGGCGATCACCCCGCTCTCGAAGC
The DNA here is from genome assembly GCF_044760075.1 of Kitasatospora sp. NPDC098663. Taxonomy (NCBI): domain Bacteria; kingdom Bacillati; phylum Actinomycetota; class Actinomycetes; order Kitasatosporales; family Streptomycetaceae; genus Kitasatospora; species Kitasatospora sp. NPDC098663. The sequence goes on from NZ_JBIWAP010000025.1 coordinate 145,258, forward strand.
CGCCGGTGTCCGCGTTCTCGCGGCGGGTGCGGTAGGCGAAGCTGTCCTCGCTCACCAGGGCGGGCACCCCGAACAGCGCGGACGCCTCCACGAGGCCGCGCTCGACCACGTCGTTGGCGGCGTGCAGGCGGGCCGGGCTTGACAGGTTGAGGGTGAGGTAGAGCTCCAACTCGTCGGGCAGGTCGTACGCCTCCCCGGACCAGCGCTCCAGGCGGGGCGCATCCAGCGCGCGGTTCAGCGCCTGGGCGTCGAGCGGCATCCGAATGTCGTCGCTCTGCACGGCGACACCCTCGCGCAGCATCACCTTGCGTTCCTCTGCGGCTCCTTCGCCCTGCATGGGCACGAACCGGGTTAGGGTGTAGGAGCGGCTGACCAGGCCGGTGCCGTCGCGCTCGAAGGCGATCGAGCGGGTCGTGCCGCAGACCGTCAGCGGGACGACGAGGCGCCCGGTGGGCGTCAGCCCGTCGATCCAGGACGGGGGGATGTCCCACGCGGCGGCCGTCACGATGATCACGTCATAGGGGGCGCCGTCCGGCACACCGCCCTCACCATCGGCCAGGACCGTGCGCACCTGCGGGTACCCGGCGTCGTCCAGGCACCGCCGGGCCTGGTCGATCACGTCGCGGTCGATGTCGACGGTGGTGACCTCGCCCTGCTTGCCGACGAGTTCCTGCAGGTAGGCTGCGTTGACTCCGCCGGAGCCGATCTCCATTGCCTTCATGCCGGGTTCCACGCGGGCCTGCTCCAGCATCACGGCCTGCAGGTGGGCCGCGGACATGACGCTGAGCTCCAGGCCGTTCTCGTCCTTCTTCACCGGCACGGTGCGGTGCAGGTCGTAGGCGATCTCCACCGGCGCGTCCGGCGCGAACAGGTGGCGGGGCACCGCGGCGAAGGCGGCGGCGACCGGCTCGGTCCTGACGCCGTCCTGGTCGCGCAGCGCGCGAACCATGTCCGCACGCAGCACGTTGGGATCGCGGACCGGCGAATCGTCAATGGCAGTCATCCGATTACCTTTTCTGTCAGGGGGTTGGCACGTGCGGCGCCGAACTCGGTGCCCCGCCCTGGACGCTAGCCAGGACTGCCCGCCGCGCGGGCGGATACGCGCGGCTGGGAGGGGAGCCTTCGAAGTTCGACTCAAAAGCAGCTCTGAAGATCGTTGCTGTCCCCGGTTCGCAGGTTGGTAGCGCGCGTGGGCTGTGGCGGTCCCGGGTCGGGCACCGCAAGCTCTCAGCAGCCGGCACGGACGGGGCCTTCAGCAGGCCGGGTGCTCGAATTCTTTCCCCTTGGGGAGGGGGTCGCTGCGGACGATCTCCAGGAGGGGCCAGTCGCCGCCCTCGTAATAGGTATCAAGGTCGAGGTCGCCGTCGGCGCTCTCGATGAAGCTCACGCCGCGCACTGCCGGTTGTGAAGCTGAGCGCGCATCCGGGTGCGGTGGACGTAGCGCCCGGCCCGCTCGAAGCCGTCCTGGCAGTAGGGCAGCGTGACCGGTTCGCCGTCGTCGGCGGTGATCGCGGGTCCGGGGGCGACCAGGGTCTGACGGTCGCAGCACGCGCATCGTCCGAACTTCCACTGGCGGCGGGCGGGAGGGAAACCGGCCGCGGCTGTGGGGTGCCGTCGCTCATCCGGCCGGCCGCCTTCGCCGGGCCCTCCGCACGAAGGACCCGGCGGCGAGCACGAAGGCGGGCAGCGCGGCGGGGACCGTGAGGGCCAAGAGCGCGAGCCAGACCTGGTCGGTGAAGGGCAGGTCCGACAGCACTGCGGCCGAGGCGGCGATCACCGCCGTGGCACAGACGGCGAGCACCACGTCCTTCGCGCGCCCCCTCCGGAGCGGCGGGCCATACGGGGGTTGGAGGACCGCCTCGTGCCACTGACGGTCGGCGATCATGATGTCTTCGGTCACGGCGTTAGCTCTCTTCGGCTGGCGTGTTCGGCGGCCGGTTCCTGGAGCCGGTCCGGGGGGTCGCACATCAGGCGGCGGTGGAGGCCGCACCCACGGCGCGCTGGCGGGTGCACTCGCCCGGCGGGTAGGGCAGCAGGCATCGGATCTGCTTGCCGACCGGAGTCAGGACGGCGTCCCAGTCCGGGGCGAGCGCGGAGACGAGGAAGAGCCCGCGTCCGCTCTCGGCCATCGCATCGACGAGGCCGCCAGCGGAGCCGGGCAGTTCACCCGGCTCCGGGTCGTGGACCCGGAGCCGCACCCCATCGGCGCCCGCGTCGAC
>NZ_JBIWAP010000026.1:0-139828 GCF_044760075.1 Kitasatospora sp. NPDC098663
GATGGTACTGCAGGGGGGACCCTGTGGGAGAGTAGGACGCCGCCGAACAATTATTCCGAAAAGACCCCCTCCCGTCCGGGAGGGGGTCTTTTTGCGTTAACCTCTGCCAACACACGAACCAGAGTTTGTCGGAGAGGCGCGATCCCGTTGCAGAACCTGACCCTTACCTGGCAGTCCGCCGGGGGCGCCGCGGTCGCTCTCTACGGCGGGGCGTACGCCGCCGCCAGGGTCCGGAAGCCGTCCTTGTCGGCATTGCTGCGGGAGGCCGGCACGCTGCTGGCGCTGTTCGCGCTCTGGCAGCTGGTGGGTCACCTCTCGGTGATGAGCGGGGACCACGCGCTGGACCGGGCGGATTGGATCCACCGCACCGAGTCGGCGATCGGTCTACCGGACGAGGCGTCCTGGCAGGCGGCCGTCACGCCGTACCCGGTACTGGTGAGGCTCGCGAACTACTACTACGCGGCAATGCACTTCGCGGTGATGCTGGCGGTGCTGCTCTGGGTGTTCGTGCGGCACCGGGAGCGGTACGCGTGGGTGCGGAACACGGTGGTGATCACCACGGCGGCCTGTCTGCTGGTGCAGTTCATCCCGGTGGCGCCGCCCCGGATGCTGCCGCAGCACGGGTTCGTCGACGTGGCTGCCGAGTACGGGCAGTCGGTGTACGGGGGCGCGGTGGGCGGTGTGGTGGTGGCCGACCAGCTGTCCGCGATGCCGTCGGTGCACGTCGCGTGGTGCGTGCTGGCGGCGGTCGCGGTGGTGCGGGTCTCGCGGAGCCCGCTGCGGTGGGTGATGGTGCTGCACCCGGTGCTGACCGTCGCGGTGGTCGTGGTGACCGCGAACCACTTCTGGGCGGACGGCATCGTCGCCGTCGTGATCCTGCTGTTCGCTTACGCCGCCCAGGCCCTGGTGGCACGTCGCCGGGGTCGGACCTCCGTCGACACGGAGGTCCGACCCCGGCGCGCCGCGGCGGATCAGCCGCTGCGGGTCACTTGACCGGCAGGGCGAGCCGGCCCCAGGATCCGTTGCTGAGGGCGGAGGTGGCCCAGTACCAGGCGGTGAGCCCGGAGACGGCCGCGACCCAGCCGGCGAACTTGGCGAGGCCGCTGTAGCCGCCGAAGGCGGCGATGGCGTTCAGCAGCAGGGACAGCGTGAGCAGGCCGTAGACGGCGCGGCTGAACAGGCCCGCGCCCCAGCTGGCGGCGGTCAGGGTGAGGGCGAGCAGGGCCCAGAGGAGGAGGAACAGGCCGGCGGCGTTCTTGCCGGCCCCGCCGGCCGTCGACCAGGTCGCCCAGAAGGCGCCGAGGCTGGTGAAGGCCGTTCCGGTGAAGCCCTCGCCGCCGCGGAGCTGCCACAGGCCCGCGATGAAGAGGGTGACTCCGCCGACCAGGTGGGCGAGGTGTGCCGCGTCCCCGACCCCGGTGCCGCTGAAGACGCCGGTGGAGAGCAGGCCGTAGGCGAGCAGTGTGAGGCCGAGTGCGAGGTAGCCGAGGTTACCCGCGTCGGCTCCGGTGGAGCGGGCGTTCGTTGCCCCGGTAGCTTCGTTGCTCACCGGAGGCTCCTTTCACTTTGGGCGCGCGCAGGGCGCAGTCAACGCAGTGGTGTCGTCCGATGAGGTGGATGCGCGCGACCGCGCCGAGGGCGCACGGCTGGAGCGTGCGCGGGCTGCGGTCAGAAGTGATGGGCCGACGGGAGAGCCGCCGGTCCTGTCCCCGCCGGGGGATTCCCCGGTGAGATCGGTGTACCCGGCCGTACTTGCTTGTACCCTTGTGAATATAACAATTTGTGACGATGTCAGTTATCGAACGCTCAGGGCCGACCGGGACGCCGGGGGCTGACCGAGGGGCGGCGTCGGCTCACGAGGTGCGCTGGGTCGGCACCCGCAGGGTCAGGATGGCCATGTCGTCGGACGGCGGTTCCGGGGCGAAGCGCTCGACGGCGCGCTGCACCCGCATCGCGACCGCCCCGGCGGTGAGGCCGGTACAGCCCGTGAGCACCTCGGCGAGGCCGTCGTCGCCCAGCATCCGGCTGCCCTCGCGGCGTTCGGTGACGCCGTCGGTGACGCACAGCAGGACCTCGCCGGGGGAGAGCACCAGGCGCTCGGCGGTGAGGTCGAGGTCTTCCATGACGCCGAGCAGCGGCTGCGGGGTGGCGGCCCGGTCGACCTGGCCGTCGGTGCTCAGCCGGAGCGGCAGCGGGTGGCCGGCGCAGACCAGGGACAGTTCGATGCTGCCGTCCGGGCGGGGCGTCAGCTCGCCGTACAGCAGGGTGAGGAAGCGGCTGCGCGAACCCTCGTCCAGGATGGCCGCGTTGAGGCGGCGGAGCACCTGCGGTGCGTCCAGGCCCTCGCGGGCGAGCAGACGCAGCGAGTGCCGGGCGAGGCCGGTGACCGAGGCGGCCTCGGGGCCGGTGCCGCAGACGTCGCCGATGGCGAAGCCGTAGGTGCCCTCGCGGATGGTGAACAGGTCGTAGAAGTCGCCGCCGACCTCGTTGCCCTCGCCGGCGGCCTGGTAGTAGACGTCGACCTCGACGCCCGGGATCTCGGGCAGGTCCGGCGGCAGCAGGCTGCGTTGCAGGGCCTGGCTGGTGGCGGTGCGCTCGGAGTAGAGGCGGGAGTTGTCGAGTGCGAGGGCGGCCCGGCGGGAGAGGTCCTCGGCGAGTTCGAGGATCTCCTGGCGGAACCGGATACCGGCCGGGACGCCGAGCGCGAGCAGGCCGATGACCCGGTTGCGGGCGGTCAGCGGCAGGACGACGGTCTCGCCGAGCAGTCCGGCGAGTTCGGGGCTGTCGGTGAGGCCGCCGGCGGCGGCGGTCTCGGCGGGCGCCGACCAGAAGCGGACGCCGTGGGTCGGGCCGGCGTCGGGGGCCGGGGTCTTGTCGAGGAGGTCGCGCAGCGGGTCGATCCGGTCCTCGTCCTCGTGCAGGACGAAGGCGAGGCCTGCCGCGGCGCCGTGGTCGCCCTTGGTGTAGACGGCGCACCAGGAGGCGAGGGTGGGGACGGCCATCTGGGCCATCAGGGCGAGGGTCTGCTCGTGTTCGAGGGTGCCGGCGAGCAGGTCGGAGGCCTCGACGAGGAAGGACAGCGAGCCCCGGCGGAGTCGTTCGAGCTCGGTCAGCCGGGTGCTCTCGACGGCGAGGGCGACCCGGTCGGCGGCGAACTGGAGCCGCAGCGCGTCCTCGTTGTCGTAACGGCCGGGCGCGGCGGTGGCGATGCCGAGCGAGCCGATCAGCCGGCCCTCGACCTTGAGCGGGACGGTGACCAGGGAGCGCATGCCGCTGCCGGTGAGCAGGGGCAGGCCGGTCGGGCGGGTGGTGAGGTCCTCGTGGACGGAGGGCAGCCGGGCGGAGTCGTAGCGGCTGCCGGTGTCGACCGGGAAGCGGGTGCGCCGGCGGTGTCCGGAGGTGAAGCCGGTGGCGGCGCGGACCTCGAACTCGGTCTCGTCGTCGGTGGTCAGCAGCAGGTACGCGGCGTCGGCGTCGAGCAGGTCGCGGGCGCGTTCGACGGTGCGCTGGAGCAGGGTGTCGAGGTCGTCGGTGGCGACCGGGCCGGCCAGCAGGTCGAGCCGGGGGCCGGTCGGGTCGGAGCGCTCGCCGGGCAGGGTGCGGGCGGGGGAGCGGAGCACCGCGCGGTCGGGTTCGAGGACGAGCAGGCAGAGGGTGGAGGGGACGCCCTCGGTGTCGCGTACGCGGACCTGGACGCCGTACACCTCGACCTCGTGGCCGTCCGCGCGGCGGACGCCGTAGCCGCCCTCCCAGCGGGCCAGCCGCAGGGTGTCGGCGAGGCCGAGGCCGCGGGCGGCGGACTGCGGCCAGACGGCGAGGTCGGCCCAGGGGCGGCCGAGGACGGTGGCGGCGGAGTACTGGAAGAGCGCCTCGGCGTCCGGGTTCCAGGCGAGGACGCGGCCGTCCTCGTCGAGCTGGACGACGGCGACGTGCACCGGGCCGGGACCGCTGGGGAGGTCGCTGCCGGGGGTCGCGGGGACGGCGTAGCGGGTGCCGGCCACGGGGGCGGGCAGGGCGAGCCGGAACCAGACGGTCTTGCGCCCGGCCGCGTACTCGACGCCCCAGCGCTCGGCGAGGGCGGAGCACATCAGCAGGCCGCGGCCGCCCTCGCCGTCGGGGTCGGCATAGCGGTCGGAGGAGGTGACGGGGCCGTCGCCGAGGGAGGGCAGGCCGCGTTCGGGGTGGTGGTCGGTGACTTCGATCCGGACGGTGCCCTCCTCGCGCAGGCAGCACACCTCGGCGGCGGTGCCGGCGTGGACGACGGCGTTGGTGACCAGTTCGCTGACCAGGACGACGGCGTCGTCGACGACTTCGGGCAGACCCCAGCCGAGCAGCGCGTCCCGTACGAAGCCCCGGGCGGCGGCCGCGGACCGGCCGTCGGGGTCGAAGGTGGCGGCTGCGCGCGCGGTGACCACGTTGCCACTTCTCCTCTGCTGCTCTGGCCTTGGCTGTCCGGGGCGTGGCGCCGACTCCCGGTGCGTGCCGCCGGGGTGGCGGCGCTGGGTCGGGTCATGGCCCGGTGCAGCGCTCCACCCTACTTTCCGCTTGGTTCCCCGTGGGGGCGGGGCGTTGAAACAGGCACCTGAGAGTGATTCTGCCCACCTGTTTCGGACGGTCGGCTACCAACCGGGCGCAACCGGCCGTATACCCGGCGCCGGTGCTGCCAGACTGGGGGGTCCGCGACGGCCGGTCGGAGCAGTACGGTCGATGCGGGTGCCGGTGTGCCGCGTGGGGCGCCGGTACGCAGCCCGACCGGGCCGGTGCCCCGGTGCGTGCCGTACCGGCACGGACGGTCACCGGGAAAGTTCACGATGTGGGAGGGGCCCGTTGAGTTCGGCCACCAAGGACGCAACCGGTACGACGCCGCCCGTTCCGCGCGGTGGGCGGTCCGGGACCGCGCCGCGGAACGCGGCCGGCCGGCGAGTGAGCCACAACCGGGGGGCGGAGCCGGCCGAACTGCGGAAGCTGTTGGCCGCGCTGACCGCGATGCGGGACGGCAACTTCCGCCGCCGGCTGACGGTTCCGGGGGACGGGCCGCTGGCGGAGATCGCCGCGGTGTTCAACGAGGTCGCCGAGCGCAACCAGCACCTGACCGGTGAACTGGCCCGGGTACGTCGGGCGGTGGGCCGCGAGGGCCGGCTGAACGAGCGGCTGGAGACCGGCGCGGGCGAGGGCGCCTGGATGGCGGCCGTCGACAACTGCAACGCGCTGATCGACGATCTGGCCCGTCCGATGGCCGAGGTGGGCCGGGTGCTCTCCTCGATTGCCGAGGGCGACCTGGACCAGAAGATGGAGCTGCGCTCGCTGCACAGCAACGGGGTGAGCCACCCGCTGCGCGGCGAGTACCTGAAGATCGGCCGGACCGTCAACGGGCTGGTGGACCAGCTCTCGGAGTTCACCGACGAGGTGACCCGGGTGGCCCGCGAGGTGGGCACCGAGGGCAAGCTGGGCGGCCAGGCCAAGGTCCGCAGCGTGTCCGGCAGTTGGAAGGACCTGGCGGATTCGGTCAACACCATGGCCGGCCGGCTGACCGCGCAGGTGCGCAACATCGCCCAGGTGACCACCGCGGTGGCCAAGGGCGACCTGTCCCGCAAGGTCACCGTCGAGGTGGCCGGCGAGATGCTGGAGCTGAAGAACACCGTCAACACGATGGTGGACCAGCTGAACGGGTTCGCCGCCCAGGTCACCGGGGTGGCCAGGGACGTGGGCACCGAGGGCCGGCTCGGCGGTCAGGCGCAGGTGCCGGGCGTGGCCGGGGTCTGGCGGGACCTGACCGACTCGGTGAACTTCATGGCCGACAACCTGACCGGCCAGGTGCGCAACATCGCCCAGGTGACCACGGCGGTGGCGCGCGGGGACCTCTCGCAGAAGATCGAGGTGGACGCGCGCGGCGAGATGCTGGAGCTGAAGAACACCATCAACACGATGGTCGACCAGCTCTCCGGCTTCGCCGAGCAGGTGACCAGGGTGGCCCGCCAGGTGGGCACCGAGGGGCGGCTCGGCGGTCAGGCGCAGGTGCCCGGGGCGGCCGGAGTCTGGCGCGACCTGACCGACAACGTCAACTTCATGGCGAACAACCTCACCGATCAGGTACGCAACATCGCGCAGGTGACGACCGCGGTCGCCAAGGGCGACCTGTCGCAGAAGATCCAGGTGGACGCGCGCGGGGAGATCCTGGAGCTGAAGAACACCATCAACACGATGGTGGATCAGCTGGGCGCCTTCGCCGACGAGGTCACCAGGGTGGCCCGGGACGTCGGCACCGAGGGCATCCTCGGCGGTCAGGCGAGCGTGCCCGGGGTGTCCGGGACGTGGAAGGACCTGACGAACAGCGTCAACCTGATGGCGAACAACCTGACCAGCCAGGTCCGCAACATCGCCGAGGTGACCACGGCGGTGGCCCGCGGCGACGTGTCGAAGAAGATCACCGTCGACGCCAGGGGCGAGATCCTGGAGCTGGTGACGACCGTCAACACCATGGTCGACCAGCTGTCGGCGTTCGCCGACGAGGTGACCCGGGTCGCCCGCGAGGTGGGCACCGAGGGAATCCTGGGCGGCCAGGCACGGGTGCGCGGGGTGTCGGGGATCTGGAAGGACCTGACCGACAACGTCAACTTCATGGCGTCCAACCTGACCGGGCAGGTCCGCAACATCGCCGAGGTCGCCACCGCGGTGGCCCGCGGCGACCTGTCCAAGAAGATCACCATCGAGGCGCAGGGCGAGGTCGCCGCCCTCGCCGGGACCTTGAACACCATGGTCGACCAGCTCTCCTCCTTCGCGGTGGAGGTGACCAGGGTGGCCCGCGAGGTCGGCACCGACGGCACCCTGGGCGGTCAGGCGAGCGTGCCGGGCGTGGCCGGCATCTGGAAGGACCTGACCGACAACGTCAACCTGATGGCCAACAACCTGACCGGCCAGGTCCGCAACATCGCGCTGGTGATCACGGCGGTGGCCCGCGGCGACCTCTCGCAGAAGATCGACGTCGACGCCCGCGGCGAGATCCTCCAGCTCAAGACCAGCATCAACACCATGGTCGACCAGCTGTCGGCGTTCGCCGACGAGGTGACCCGGGTCGCCCGCGAGGTGGGCACCGACGGGCGGCTCGGCGGTCAGGCCCGGGTGCCCGGCGTGGACGGCACCTGGCAGGACCTCACCGAATCGGTGAACGAACTGGCCAACAACCTGACCCGGCAGGTGCGCGCGATCGCCCAGGTCGCCACCGCCGTGACCAGGGGCGACCTGAGCCTGCGGATCGACGTGGACGCCGCGGGGGAGCTCGACGAGCTCAAGGACAACATCAACCAGATGATCGCCAACCTGCGCGAGACCACCCGCACCAACCAGGAGCAGGACTGGCTCAAGACCAACCTGGCCCGGATCTCCGGCCTGCTCCAGGGCCGCCGGGACCTGGAGGCCGTCGCCTCGCTGATCATGACCGAGCTGACCCCGGTGGTCTCCGCCCAGCACGGCGCCTTCTTCCTCGCCCAGCCGGCCGGCCGCACCGCCGAACTGATCACCGAGGACGACGACGAGAACGACACCGTCCTGCGGCTGATCGGCAGTTACGGCTACCAGCGGCGCGCGATGCCGACCACCTTCCGGCCCGGCGAGTCGCTGATCGGGCAGGCCGCGGTGGAGAAGCGGGCGATCATCCTCAAGGAGGCGCCGCCCGGATACCTCAAGATCGCCTCCGGCCTCGGCGAGGCCTCGCCGGCCCACATCGTGGTGCTGCCGGTGCTGTTCGAGGGCCGGCTGCTGGGCGTGATCGAGCTGGCCACCTTCAGCTCCTTCACCACCGTCGCGCTGGACTTCCTCAACCAGATCGCGGACCTGATCGGCGTCACCGTCAACACCATCAGCGTCAACACCAAGACCGAGGGCCTGCTGCTGGAGTCCCAGCGGCTCACCGCCGAACTCTCGATGCGATCCGCCGAGTTGGAGGCACGCCAGGAGGAACTGGAGCGCACCAACGAGGAGTTGCAGGAGAAGGCCGAGCAACTCGCCCAGCAGAACCGCGACATCGAGATCAAGAACAGCGAGATCGAGGAGGCACGGCAGGTCCTGGAGGAGCGCGCCGAGCAGCTCGCCCTGGCCTCCCGGTACAAGAGCGAGTTCCTCGCCAACATGTCGCACGAGCTGCGCACCCCGCTCAACTCGCTGCTGATCCTGGCCAAGCTGCTCTCCGACAACAACGAGGGCAACCTCTCGCCCAAGCAGGTCGAGTTCGCCGACACCATCCACGGCGCCGGCTCCGACCTGCTCCAGCTGATCAACGACATCCTCGACCTCTCCAAGGTCGAGGCCGGCAAGATGGACGTCCGCCCGGCCCGGATCGCCCTGGTCCAGCTCGTCGACTACGTCGAGGCCACCTTCCAGCCGGTCGCGCTGGACAAGAACCTGGACTTCGCCGTCCGGGTCTCGCCCGCCCTGCCGGTCACCCTGCACACCGACGAGCAGCGGCTCCAGCAGGTGCTGCGCAACCTGATCTCCAACGCCGTCAAGTTCACCGACGCCGGCGCCGTCGACTTCTCGATCTCCCCGGCCGGTGCGGAGGTCCCGCAGCACGTGCGCGAGCGGCTGCTGGAGTCCGGCTCGATCAAGGACCCGGACGACGAGCTGATCGCCTTCGCGGTCTCCGACACCGGCATCGGCATCCCCGGCAACAAGCTGCGGGAGATCTTCGAGGCGTTCAAGCAGGCCGACGGCACCACCAGCCGCAAGTACGGCGGCACCGGGCTCGGCCTGTCGATCAGCCGCGAGATCGCGCGGCTGCTGGGCGGCGAGATCCACGCCGAGAGCGAGCTGGGCAAGGGCTCCACGTTCACGCTCTACCTGCCGCTGCGCACCGAGGCCCCGGGCGCGACCCAGGTCGAGCGCCCGGTCGTGTCGAGTGTCCCGGCGCTGCGCGCCTCCGTCGGCGTGACCCCGATCGGGGTGCCCGTGCCGGTCGGCGAGAACCCGGCCGACCACTGGGCCCAGGAGGTCCGCGAGCTGGCCGAGGAGCGCCGCCGCGGCGCGGTGGAGCGCCGGCGCAGCGCCGCCCTGGACGTTGCCGCCGGGGCCCGCCCGGTGGAGCCCGCGCCGCCCCGCCCCAGCCGCAGCGACGTGCGCTTCGACGGCCAGCAGGTGCTGATCGTGGACGACGACGTCCGTAACGTGTTCGCCCTCACCAGCGTGCTGGAACAGCACGGCCTGGCCGTCCTGTACGCCGAGAACGGGCGCGAGGGCATCGAGATGCTGGAGCAGCACGAGAACGTGGCGCTGGTCCTGATGGACATCATGATGCCGGAGATGGACGGCTACGCGACCACCGAGGCGATCCGCCGGATGCCCCAGTTCGCCGGCCTGCCGATCATCGCGCTGACCGCCAAGGCGATGAAGGGCGACCGCGAAAAGTCGCTGGAGGCGGGGGCCACCGACCACATCACCAAGCCGGTGGAGACCGACCACCTGCTGGCGGTGATGCGCGAGTGGTTGCGGGCGGACCGCGCGTAGCGCCGGGGGAGGGCGTGAACTCCGGGGCGGGCTCCGGAGTTCGCGCCGTCCGGTGGGCCGGTTTGCTGGCGGTCGGGCCCGGGAACCGGGTAGGGTCACCGATCGTTGCGAACAGTGACCGTACGGCGACACGCTGCTGAGCGTGCGCCGGAGCACTGGCCGCGCGCCGCTCCGGATCGGGTCACGACGGAGCGATGTGCCGGGCGAGGGGGTGCGGCTAGCATGACCGGGGTAGCGGTGGGCAGTACGCGAGTGCCATCACCGGGCGGCAGGCAGGCGACAGGAGGGCGAGCCCTGATGCAGAAGGCGAAGATCCTCCTGGTCGACGACCGACCGGAGAACCTGCTGGCGCTGGAGGCGATCCTCTCCGCGCTGGACCAGACGCTGGTGCGCGCCGTCTCCGGCGAGGAGGCGCTCAAGGCGCTGCTCACCGACGACTTCGCGGTGATCCTGCTGGACGTCCAGATGCCCGGGATGGACGGCTTCGAGACGGCCGCCCACATCAAGCGCCGCGAGCGCACCCGGGACATCCCGATCATCTTCCTGACCGCGATCAACCACGGCCCGCACCACACCTTCCGCGGCTACGCGGCCGGGGCCGTGGACTACATCTCCAAGCCCTTCGACCCGTGGGTGCTGCGCGCCAAGGTCTCGGTCTTCGTCGACCTGTACGTGAAGAACTGCCAGCTGAAGGAGCAGGCCGCGCTGCTGCGGCTGCAGCTGGAGGCGGGCGGCGGCGAGCCGCCCCTCGGCGGGGCGCTGCTGGGTGAGCTGTCCGCGCGGCTGGCGGCGGTCGAGGAGCAGGCGGAGGCGCTGGGCAAGCAGCTGGGCGGCGTCGAGGACGCCGGGGTGTCGGCCACCGCGGCGCACCTGGAGCGCAAGCTGGCGGGGCTGCGCCGGGCCCTGGACGCGCTCCGGCCGGGAACCGCGTAACCGATCGCCGGGGTTCACTCCTGCGGGTGAATTTCTGGCGCGGCCGGGTGAAACCGGGTCAGCGTGACGGTGTGTCTGCGACACGTCCCCGAGCCCCGGCTCGAGCACATGTGCACTGGTGGCCCACCCCGGTAGGCTGCTGACCCATGGCCACTCGTACGCCCGGAAGCGCGGCACGCAACCCGAGTCCGGGACCGTCCAAGAAGGCCGCGGCGAAGGCCCCGGGCAAGCCGCCCGCGAAGAAGGCGGCGGCCAAGAAGGCGGCCCCGGCGAAGAAGGCGGCGGCCAAACCGGCCCCGCCGTCCCCGCCGCCGCCCAAGCCGATACTCTTCCGGGCCGTCCGGGCCGTCTGGCTCGGCGTGGCGAACAGCATCGCCGCGATCTTCCGGGGCTTCGGCGACGGGGCCAAGAACCTCCACCCCGCCCACCGCAAGGACGGGCTGGGCCTGCTGCTGTTCGCACTCGCGCTGGTGACCGCCGCGGGCACCTGGTTCAGCCCGCAGGGCTGGCTGGGCGAGGCGGCCACCGCCGTGGTGTCCGGGCTGTTCGGGCGGCTCGACGTGCTGGTGCCGTTCCTGCTGGCCGGGATCGCGGTCCGGCTCTGGCGCCACCCGGAGCTGCCGGAGGCCAACGGCCGGATCATGATCGGCCTGAGCGCGCTGCTGGTCGGCGTCCTCGGCCTGGTGCACATCGGCTGCGGCGCGCCCATGATGGGCAGCGGCGCCTCGCGGATACGGGCGGCCGGCGGGATCATCGGCTGGGCCGTGTCCACCCCGATGATGGCCGCCGCCGGGCCGGCGCTGGCCGTGCCGCTGCTCCTGCTGCTGTCCTTCTTCGGCCTGCTGGTGGTCACCGCCACCCCGGTCAACCGCATCCCCGAGCGGCTGCGGTCGGCCGGCGTGCGGCTCGGCGTGGTGGAGCCCGGGCCGGAGGACGAGCTGCGCGAGGGGCGTACGCCGGAGCGCGACCTGTCCACCGAGCCGCCCGAGGATGCGGACCCCTCCGCGCTGCCGTTCACCGTGGGCAGCGAGGACCCGGGCGACGAGGTGGCCGCCCGTCGTCGGCGCCGCCGCCGCAAGCCGGCGGACGACGAGGACCAGCCCGACGCCGTCCGGGTGTCCCTGGACAAGGAGCCGCTGGACCCGTACGCCACCCGCGACCTCGCCGCCGGCGCCGCCGCCGACCTGGACGGGGCACTCGTCTACGGGGTGCCCGCCTCCTCGGCGGTGGCGAACATGATGCACCAGGTGCAGGACCGCACCGCCCCGCCGGAGGAGGCCGCCGTCCCGGCCGCCCGCAGCGCGGGCCCGGGCGCGCCCGAGGAGCACGGCCCGGCGCCGGTGCGGATGGAGCAGCTCCAGCTGGCCGGCGACGTCACCTACGCACTGCCCCCGCTCGACCTGCTGGAGCGCGGCGGCCCGGCCAAGGCCCGCAGCGCCCTCAACGACGAGGTGGTGGCCCAGCTCAGCAGCACCTTCACCGAGTTCAAGGTGGACGCCAGGGTCACCGGTTTCACCCGGGGCCCGACGGTGACCCGCTACGAGGTCGAGCTCGGCCCGGCCGTCAAGGTGGAGCGGATCACCGCGCTCGCCAAGAACATCGCGTACGCGGTGGCCAGCGCCGACGTGCGGATCATCAGCCCGATCCCGGGCAAGTCCGCGGTCGGCATCGAGATCCCCAACCGGGACCGCGAGATGGTCAACCTCGGCGACCTGCTGCGCTCGCGCACGGCCGCCGAGGACACCCACCCGATGGTCGTCGGCATGGGCAAGGACGTCGAGGGCCAGACCGTGATGGCCAACCTCGCCAAGATGCCGCACATCCTGGTGGCCGGCGCGACCGGCGCGGGCAAGTCGTCCTGCATCAACTGCCTGATCACCTCGATCCTGGCCCGGGCCACCCCGGACGAGGTGCGGATGGTGCTGGTCGACCCCAAGCGGGTCGAACTGACCGCGTACGAGGGCATCCCGCACCTGATCACGCCGATCATCACCAACCCGAAGAAGGCCGCCGAGGCCCTCCAGTGGGTGGTCCGCGAGATGGACCTGCGCTACGACGACCTCGCGGCGTTCGGCTTCCGGCACGTGGACGACTTCAACGCGGCGGTGAAGGCCGGCACGGTCACCCCGCCGCCGGGCAGCGAGCGCGAGCTGACCCCGTACCCGTACCTGCTGGTGATCGTCGACGAGCTGGCCGACCTGATGATGGTGGCGCCGCGCGACGTCGAGGACTCGGTGGTCCGGATCACCCAGCTGGCCCGCGCGGCCGGCATCCACCTGGTGCTGGCGACCCAGCGGCCCTCGGTGGACGTGGTCACCGGTCTGATCAAGGCCAACGTGCCGTCCCGGCTGGCCTTCGCGACCTCCGCGATGGCCGACTCCCGGGTCATCCTGGACCAGCCCGGCGCGGAGAAGCTGATCGGCAAGGGCGACGCGCTGTTCCTGCCGATGGGCGCCGGCAAGCCGATCCGCCTCCAGGGCGCGTTCGTCACCGAGGCGGAGATCGCCGCGGTGGTGCAGCACTGCAAGGACCAGCTGACCGCCGTCTACCGGGACGACGTGACGGTCGGCGGCGGGGCCAAGAAGGAGATCGACGAGGAGATCGGCGACGACCTGGACCTGCTGATCCAGGCGGCCGAGCTGGTGGTCTCCACCCAGTTCGGCTCGACCTCGATGCTCCAGCGCAAGCTCCGGGTCGGCTTCGCCAAGGCGGGGCGGCTGATGGACCTGATGGAGTCGCGCGGGATCGTCGGGCCGAGCGAGGGTTCCAAGGCCCGCGACGTGCTGGTGAAGCCGGACGAACTGGACGGGGTGCTGGTCGGCCTGCGCGGTTGACGACCCGCGTCTGCGGCGGGTGTTCACTCGTTCGGAGGAGGGTAGGCGCGTGCAGGGGAACCGAACGTCCGTACGCCGCGTCACAGGCCGGAAAGCGAACCCCCGGGTTCCCCCGTGCGGGCCCGCTGACGGCCGTTCAGCGTGGTGCGGGCCCCGGTGGGGGCGGGCGCGCGCATTCGGGCCTGTTCCGCTTGAGAAACGATCCGCCCGCGCCCCTAGACTGTTCCCCAGCAGGTGGCCATCCGCTCGAAAGGCGTGCCCCGTGACCATCGGCAAGTCCCCCGACCGCGAGAACGCCCCGTCGTCCGTCGAGTCGACCGACGACGCGGTGCAGGCGGCCGATGCCCCGAGCATCGGCCGGGTGCTGTCCACCGCCCGGATCGAGGCCGGGCTCACGGTGGACCAGGTGAGTACGGCGACCCGGGTCCGGGTGCCGATCGTCCATGCCATCGAGGAGGACGACTTCGGCCGCTGCGGCGGCGACTTCTACGCCCGCGGGCACATCCGCGCGATCGCCCGCGAGGTCGGCGTCGACGGCGAGGCCCTGGTCGCCCGGTACGACGCCGCGCACGGCGGCTCGCCCGCCTCCAAGCGGCCGACCCAGCTGATCGACAGCGGCCCGATCAAGGTGCCCGGCCGCGGCCGGCCGAACTGGGCGGCGGCCATGGTCGCCGCGATCGTCGTGGTGGTCGTCCTGATCGGCTTCAACCTGGTCAGCGGCAAGGGCGGCCACACCGGCACCGGCTCCGCGAGCGCGCCGCTGCCTAGCGGCTCCGGCACCGGCTCGGTCGCCTCCGTGCCCTCGCCCACCGTGCAGCCGCCGGCGCCCGTGCCGAGCGCGGCCGCGATCGCCGCCGTCCCGGCGGACAAGGTCACCGTGAAGCTGGTCGCCGAGGGCAGCACCAGCTGGGTGTCCGCGGTGGACGGCAGCGGGAAGTCGCTGTTCCAGAACAACATCAGCGACGGCCAGGACCAGACCTTCACCGACGCCAAGCAGATCAAGCTGGTGCTCGGAAACGGCGGGGCCGTGCACGCGTACGTCAACGGCAAGGACCTCGGCCTCCTCGGCAAGGACGGCCAGGTGGTGCACGTCACGTACACCCCCGGCGATCCGCAGGCGGGCTGACCACAGGCCTGCGGAGGCCTCGGAGAGGCGCCCTGCGGCCTGGCGAAGATCTGGTAATCCGAGGCGCGCGGCCTCCGGGGCGAACGGCACCGGAGGCCGCGCGTTAATCTTGGCCCTATGCCTGAACGCCGTACTGTCGCCCTTGTCACGCTCGGATGCGCCCGCAACGAGGTGGACTCCGAGGAACTCGCCGGGCGACTGGAAGCCGACGGCTGGTTGCTCGTCGACGACGCCGCCGAAGCGGACGTCGCGGTCGTCAACACCTGCGGCTTCGTCGAGGCCGCCAAGAAGGACTCCGTGGACGCCCTGCTGGAGGCCAACGACCTCAAGGGGCACGGCCGCACCCAGGCCGTCGTCGCGGTCGGCTGCATGGCCGAGCGCTACGGCAAGGAGCTCGCCGACGCCCTGCCCGAGGCCGACGGCGTGCTCGGCTTCGACGACTACTCCGACATCTCCGACCGCCTCCAGACCATCCTCTCCGGCGGCCACCACGCCCCGCACCTCCCGCGCGACCGCCGCAAGCTGCTGCCGATCAGCCCGGCCGAGCGGCAGTCCGCCGCCGAGGCCGTCGCGCTGCCCGGCCACGGCGCCGCCGAGACCCCGGCCGAGCCGATCGCCGACCTGCCCGAGGGCCTCGCCCCGGCCTCCGGCCCGCGCACCCTGCGCAAGCGGCTCGACGACAACCCGGTCGCCTCGGTCAAGCTCGCCTCCGGGTGCGACCGGCGGTGCTCCTTCTGCGCCATCCCGGCGTTCCGCGGCTCCTTCATCTCCCGCCGCCCCTCCGACGTGCTGCACGAGGCCCAGTGGCTGGCCGAGCAGGGCGTGCGCGAGGTCGTCCTGGTGAGCGAGAACAACACCTCGTACGGCAAGGACCTCGGTGACATCCGGCTGCTGGAGACGCTGCTCGGCGAGATCTCCGCGATCGAGGGCGTCGAGCGCGTCCGGGTCTCCTACCTGCAGCCCGCCGAGATGCGCCCCGGGCTGATCGACGCGATGACCGGGACCACGGACGTGGTGCCCTACTTCGACCTGTCCTTCCAGCACTCGGCGCCCGCAGTGCTGCGCCGGATGCGCCGCTTCGGCTCCACCGACCAGTTCCTGGACCTGCTGAAGACCATCCGCGACCGGGCCCCGCAGGCCGGCGCCCGGTCCAACTTCATCGTCGGCTTCCCCGGCGAGACCGAGGCGGACTTCGCCGAGCTGGAGCGCTTCGTCACGCACGCCGGGCTGGACGCGATCGGCGTCTTCGGCTATTCCGACGAGGACGGCACCGAGGCCGCGACCTACGACGGCAAGCTGTCCGAGGACGTGATCGCCGACCGGCTGAACCGGCTCAGCCGGCTGGCCGAGGAGATGACCGCCCAGCGGGCCGAGCAGCGCGTCGGCACCGAGGTCGAGGTCCTGATCGAGTCCGTCGAGGACGGCGTGGTCGAGGGCCGGGCCGCCCACCAGGCCCCCGAGACCGACGGCCTGACCACCCTCACCGGCGTCGAGGACCCGCAGATCGGCCAGTTCCACCGGGCCAAGGTGGTCGCCAGCGAGGGCGTCGACCTGATCGCCGAGGCGCTGGAGCCGGTTCGGGTCCGTCAGGCCCCGGGAGCCGGGGCATGACCAAGGGGCCCGGCGCCCCGGCCGCGGCCCATCCGGGCAGACCGTCGGCCGCGGTGCCGCCGGTGCCGGCTGTCTGGAACATCGCCAACATGCTCACGATGCTCCGGCTGCTGCTGGTACCGGTCTTCGTATCGCTGCTGTTCGCCGACGGCGGGCACGACCCCAAGTGGCGCTCGGTCGCCTGGGCCTCGTTCGCCATCGCGATGATCACCGACCTGTTCGACGGCGAGCTGGCCCGGCGCAAGGGCCTGGTCACCGACTTCGGGAAGATCGCCGACCCGATCGCCGACAAGGCGATCATGGGCTCGGCGCTGATCGGCCTCTCGCTGCTCGGCGACCTGCCCTGGTGGGTCACCGCGGTGATCCTGGCCCGCGAACTCGGCATCACCCTGATGCGTTTCTGGGTGATCCGCTACGGCGTCATCCCGGCCAGCCGCGGCGGCAAGATCAAGACGCTGACCCAGGGCATCGCGGTCGGCATGTACGTCCTGGAGCTGACCGGTTGGCTGGCCACCGCCCGGGCCGTGCTGATGGCGCTGGCGGTCCTGCTGACCGTCGGCACCGCGCTGGACTACGTCGGACAGGCGCTGCGCATGCGCCGCGAGGGACTGGCCGCGGAGCGCGCGGGCCGGTGAGCGACGGGGGAGACCGGGTGACGGAGCACGAGCTGGCGGTACGGGCGCACGAGGCGCTGCGGGCCAGGGGCGGCACGCTGGCCGTCGCCGAGTCGCTGACCGGAGGGCTGCTCGCGGCCGCCCTGGTCGACGTCCCCGGGGCGTCCGCGACCTTCCGGGGCTCGGTCACGGCGTACGCCACCGAGCTGAAGGCCTCGGTGCTCGGCGTGGACGAGGGGCTCCTGGCGGTGTACGGGCCGGTCCACCCGGTGGTGGCGGGACAGATGGCCGAGGGCGTGCGCCGACTGCTGGGGGCCACGTACGGGATCGCGACGACCGGGGTGGCCGGGCCGGACCCGCAGGGCGGGCAGCCGGTGGGCACCGTACACCTGGCGGTCGCCGGTCCGGAGGGAACTCTGGTCAGTTCGCCCCGGCTGTCGGGCGGTCGTGCCAGAATCCGTCACGGGGCGGTGACCGCCGCTCTGGAGCTGTTCGTCGGGCGGCTCCGGGCCGCTACGCCCACGACCTGAACCCCGCGGGGCCCGCACCCGGGAGTCCCGCAGCCCGTGTGGAGGCGCCGCGGAGGCGTGGTGGAGCCCCGATCGCGGCGATCTCCACCGAACCGAGATCCGCCGATCCGGTCCGCGGGCATGGCACAGCTGGAGGATCGTGTTACATCCAACGGCCTGGTTGGGCAGAAACCAGGTGGCGAACGAGTTGCGTGACGGTGACCGGGCGGCCCAGGACGGGTACCACGAGGGGCCCGCGGACCCGGGAACGACACCGGAACGAGGAGGGGGACAGCCTTGCAGCCCAGAGTGAACACGACCAGGGTCCCCGCACGCGATGCGGGCAAGGCGGTACGGTGGGGGCGTGACATCTCGATCCGCAGTCCGAGGAGGGAGGCACCGATGATCCTGCTTCGTCGCCTACTGGGCGATGTACTGCGTCGGCAGCGCCAGCGCCAGGGCCGCACACTCCGCGAGGTGTCGGCGGCAGCCAGGGTTTCGCTCGGTTACCTCTCCGAGGTCGAGCGGGGACAGAAGGAGGCCTCCTCGGAGCTGCTCTCCGCCATCTGCGACGCGCTCGACGTCCGGATGTCCGAGGTCATGCGCGAGGTCAGCGACGAACTGTCGCTCGCCGAACTTGCGGCGATGGCCACCCTCTCCGAAGGTGATCTGCTGAGGCCGGTACTCGAACCGGTTCCGCTGCCCGCCCCCGGCACCGACCGGGCGAACATGTCGCCCAAGGCCGCCGCGATGGACGTGGTCGCCGCCTGAACCCGGCCTCGACTCCCGGGCTCCTGGTGCCCGGGTCGAGCGAAGGAGGGCGGTCGTGCGGAGAGCCGCGACGGCGTGCACGGAGGCTCGAATACGGCTGCGGCGACTGATACCGTGGCCGGCCCGCCGGGTCCTGGTGATCCTGACGGCAGGGCTGGTCTGGTGGCTGCCGACGGTCCGGGGACAGTTGGCCGAAGGCGCCGCGCTGGGGCTGCTCGCGGCCGGCGGCTGGGGACTCGGCCTGATCCCGGTCCACGCCGACCGGAACGCCACCGGGCCGCAGCGGCGCCCGTCCGCGGCCGTGGCCCGGATGGAGGCGCCACCGCCGACGGTCGGCTGAGCCACTCGAACGGGTGATACGAGCGAACGAAGGCCGCGGGGCATCCGATGCCCCGCGGCCTTCGGCGTCGGCGGACCTCAGGAGGACCGCAGGCGCAGGCCGCGCGGGGTGGCGTGGAAACCGGCCTCCTCCAGCGCGGCGCCCAGCGCCGAGCCGAGGGCCGGCTCGCCGTTCGCCCGCTCGACCGTGACGCTGCCGAGCGCACCCTCGCGGACCGCGGCCGCCAGCGCGCCCACCGCCAGCGCCCGGGTGGCGCCGTCCTCCGGCCAGGCCAGCAGCGACTTGCCGCCCCGCTCGACGTACAGCGCCAACTCGCCGTCCACCAGCACCACCAGGGCGCCCGCCTTGCGGCCCGGGCGGTGCGCCCTGGCCTCCTTGGCTCCGGGGGCCGTCGGCGGCTCCGGCCAGGGCAGTGCGGAGCCGTAGGCGTTCGCCGGATCGGCGGCGGCCAGCACCAGTACCTGCGGCGGCTCGGTGGCCGGGGCGGCCGGCCACTCGGCGGCCCGGGCCCGCTCCAGCCGGCCGTTGACCGAGCGCAGCCGGTCGGCCGCGCCCTCCATGGCGAACTGGGCGCCGCCCAGCCCCTCGACGAAGTAGCCCCGGCGGGCCCGGCCACGCTCCTCCATCGCGGCGAGCACCCGGTACACCCCGGCGAAGCCGCCCGGCACCCGCTCGGCCGCCACCGCGCCCCGGGTCACCAGGCCGTGCCGGTCCAGCAGGCTCTGCGCCTGGGTGGTGGCCCGGACCGTCGGGTCGGTGGTGAAGGCGGGCAGCAGCGACCAGCGCCCGGCCACCGTCGGCGGGCCGCTGCGCAGTGCTCCGCCGACCCGGCCGAAGGCCCGGCCGGCGCCGCCGTAGCGGCCGCGCGGGGTCGCCCGGGGCGCGCGGTGGGCGGTGGCACCGGCCGTCCGGCCGGAGCCGAGCAGGGCGCGCAGCGGGGCGAGGGTGTCGTTGGTGACGTACCCGGCCCAGACGAGGTCCCAGAGTGCCTCGACGACCTCCGGCTCCGGGGTCTCCTCCGGCAACTGCTGGACCAGCTGGCGGAAGAACAGGCCGTAGCCGCCGGCCAGCGCCGCCATCAGCGCGTTGTGCACGGGGGTGAGCGCGGGCGGGACGGGCTCGGGGCGCAGCAGGTGGGCGTGCTCGGCCAGGTGCAGGCTGAGCCAGCCGTCCTTGCCGGGCAGCGCGCCGGCCCCGCACCAGCCGATCTCGCCGGCCGCCGTCAGCTCGTCCAGCAGGCCGGGGGAGTAGTCGGTGAGCCGGGCCGGGAGGATCAGCTTCTCCAGGGCGGAGGCGGGCAGGGCGGTGCCCTGGAGCTGTTCGACCACCCGGAGCAGGCCGTCCGGGCCGCGCAGCCGGTGGCCGGCCAGGTGCTGCCACTGCGGGAGGAACGCGGCCAGGGCGCGCGGCGGGACGGGTTCGACCTCCTGGCGCAGGGCGGCCAGCGAGCGGCGGCGCAACCGGCGCAGGACCTCGGCGTCGCACCACTCGGTGGTGGTGTGGTCGGGAGGGGTGGCGTGGAGCGCCTCCGGAGAAGGGTGCCGGCGGGCGACGGGTGGGCGGAACTGGCCCTGGACCAGGCGGCCGGCGGCGGTGAGCCGGTGCAGGGTGCCGGTGACGACGGCGGTGCCGAGGCCGAAGCGGGCGGCCGCCTCGGCGGCGGCGAACGGGCCGTGGGTGCGGGCGTGGCGGGCGAGCAGGTCGCCCAGCGGATCCTTGACCGGCTCGGTGAAGGCCTCGGGGACGCCGACCGGCAGCGGGGTGCCGAGCGCGTCGCGCAGCCGCCCGGCGTCCTCGACGGCGGACCACCGCCGCTCGCCGGCGATCCGGACCTGGATCACCCGGCGGGCGGCCTCCAACTCCAGTGCCCAGAGCGGCTCGGCGCCGCGGGCCGCCAGCTCGGCCTCGGTGAGCGGGCCGAGCAGGCGCAGCGCGTCGGCGACGCCCTCGGCGTCCTTGATCCGGCGCTCGGGGGTGAGGCGCTGGAGCTCGGCCTCCAACTCGGCGAGCACCTGCGGGTCGAGCAGCTCGCTCAGCTCGGCCTGGCCGAGGAGTTCGGACAGCAGCCGGGAGTCGAGCGAGAGGGCGGCGGCGCGGCGCTCGGCGAGCGGGGAGTCCCCCTCGTAGAGGAACTGGGCGACGTAGCCGAACAGGAGGGAGCGGGCGAAGGGCGAGGGCTCGGGGGTGGTGACCTCGACCAGGCGGACGGCGCGGGATTCGAGGTCGCCCATCAGCTCGACCAGGCCCGGCACGTCGAAGACGTCCTGGAGGCACTCGCGGACGGCCTCCAGGACGATCGGGAACGAGCCGTACTCGGAGGCGACTTCGAGCAGTTGGGCGGCGCGTTGGCGCTGCTGCCAGAGCGGGGTGCGGCGGCCGGGGCTGCGGCGCGGGAGCAGCAGGGCACGGCCGGCGCACTCGCGGAAGCGGGAGGCGAACAGGGCGGAGCCGCCGACCTGGTCGGTGACCAGCTGCTCGATCTCGGCGGCGTCGAACAGGGCGGCGTCGGCGCCGACCGGGGCCTCGTCCGAACCTGACCGCTCCGAGGGGCTGTTGAAATCGAAGTCGGTGGCGAGGAGGTCGGCGTCCGGCAGGCGCAGCACGATGCCGTCGTCGGCGTGCATGACCTGGGGGTCGAGGCCGTGCTTCTCGCGCAGCCGGGCGCCGAGCGCGAGCGCCCAGGGGGCGTGCACCTGGGCGCCGAAGGGGGAGTGGATGACGATCCGCCAGTCGCCGAGCTCGTCCCGGAAGCGCTCGACGACGATGGTGCGGTCGTCCGGGAGGTGGCCGGTGGCGGCGCGCTGCTGGGCGAGGTAGTCGAGCAGGTTCGCGGCGGCCCAGTCGTCCAGGCCGGCCAGGTGCAGCCGGGCGGTGGCGGCCTCGGGCGCCAGTGCGCCCAGCTCGCGGGTGAACGCGCCGAGGGCGCGGCCGAGTTCGAGCGGGCGGCCGAGGGTGTCGCCCTTCCAGAACGGGAGCCGGCCGGGCACACCGGGGGCGGGGGTGACCAGCACCTTGTCGTGGGTGATCTCCTGGATCCGCCAGGAGGTGGTGCCGAGGGTGAACACGTCGCCGACGCGGGACTCGTAGACCATCTCCTCGTCGAGCTCTCCGACCCGGCCGCCGCCCTTCTTGCCCGTCTTCGAATCGGATCCTGTGGCGCCGGCGATGAAGACGCCGAACAGGCCGCGGTCGGGGATGGTGCCGCCGGAGGTGACGGCGAGCCGCTGGGCGCCGGGCCGGCCGGTCACGGTGCCGGCCACCCGGTCCCAGACCACCCGGGGGCGCAACTCGGCGAAGGCGTCCGAGGGGTAGCGGCCGGCCAGCATGTCGAGCACGGCCTCGAAGGCGGACTGCGGGAGGGTGGCGAAGGGCGCGGCGCGGCGGACCACGGTGAGCAGGTCGTCCACCGGCCAGGCGTCCAGCGCCGTCATCGCGACCAGTTGCTGGGCGAGCACGTCCAGCGGGTTGCGCGGGACGCGCAGCGCTTCGATCCGGCCGGCCCGCATCCGCTCGGTGACCACGGCGGACTGCACCAGGTCCCCGCGGTACTTGGGGAAGAAGACGCCGGTGGAGACGGCGCCGACCTGGTGGCCGGCCCGGCCGACCCGTTGCAGGCCGGAGGCGACCGAGGGCGGGGACTCGACCTGGACGACCAGTTCGACGGCGCCCATGTCGATGCCCAGTTCCAGGCTGGAGGTGGCGACCACGGCGGGCAGCCGGCCGGCCTTCAACTCCTCCTCGACCAGCGCCCGCTGCTCCTTGGAGACGGAGCCGTGGTGGGCGCGCGCGATGACCGGCGGGGCGCCCTTGGCGACGCCGGACTCGGCCATCAGCCGGGCGGGGGAGTGCGCCTCGGGCAGCGGCTCACCGGTGGCCCGTTCGAGGGCGATCTCGTTCAGCCGGTTGCACAGGCGCTCGGCGAGGCGGCGGGAGTTGGCGAAGACGATGGTCGAGCGGTGCGCCTGGACCAGGTCGACGATCCGCTCCTCGACGTGTGGCCAGATCGACGCCTGCCGCTGCGGGTCGGCGTCGGAGGAGGCGCCGGTGGCCGGGGCCGCGGGCAGGTCGTCCAGGTCGGGGACGGGGACGACCACCGACAGGTCGAACTCCTTGGCGGCGGTGGGCTGGACGACGACGGCGCCGCGCTGCGGGCTGAGGTAGCGGGCCACCTCCTCGACCGGGCGGACGGTCGCGGACAGGCCGATCCGGCGGGCCGGGCGCTCCAGCAGTTCGTCCAGCCGCTCCAGGCTGAGCGCGAGGTGGGCGCCGCGCTTGGTGCCGGCGACGGCGTGCACCTCGTCGAGGATCACCGTGTCGACGCCGCGCAGCGCGTCCCGGGAGGCGGAGGTGAGCAGCAGGAACAGCGACTCGGGGGTGGTGATCAGGATGTCCGGCGGGTGGGTGGCGAAGCGGCGGCGGTCGGCGGCGGGGGTGTCGCCGGAGCGGGTGGCGACCTGGACCTCGGGCTCGGGCAGGCCGAGCCGGACGGCGGCCTGGCGCAGGCCGGTCAGCGGGGCGCGCAGGTTGCGCTCGACGTCCACCGCGAGGGCCTTGAGCGGCGACACGTACAGGACCCGGCAGCGGCGCTTGGGGTCCGCCGGGGGCGGGGTGCTGCTCAGCCGGTCCAGGGCGGAGAGGAAGGCGGCGAGCGTCTTGCCGGAGCCGGTGGGGGCGACCACCAGGACGTCGGTGTCCTGCCGGATGGCGCGCCAGGCCTCGGCCTGTGCGGTGGTGGGGGCGGAGAAGGCGCCGGTGAACCAGGCCCGGGTGGTCGGGGCGAATCCGGCCAGGGGGTCGTCGTTCGGCGGGGTCGGGTGCTGGGGCGCCATGCCCCCATGGTGCCGGGTGGCACCGACAACCGGGGTGGGGAGCGGAGGCCGCACGGGTGTGGTGAGCACGGGTGTAGTTAAAGGAGCAAAAAGACAAATCCGCTCATATGGTGATGAACCAGGCCAGTGATCCACCCCCGACCCCACCGGACCGACGAGCGGAGACCGTGCGATGGCGCAGGTGAACCCGTCCGGCCGTCCCGCCCGCCGCCGCGTCCGCGGGCCCGCCCGGGCGCTGCTCGCGATGCTGCTCACCGCACTCGTGGTCGGCGGCGCCGTCCCGTACGTGTCCGGATCCGGTCGGCCCTACCTCAGCTACCTGGTGCTCGCCGGGCAGGAGGACGCCGCCGGGGCCGCCCTGGCCGGGGCCGAGAGCCGGGCGGCGGGCGGGCAGGTGGTCCAGGAGTACCCGCAGATCGGGGCCGTCCTGGCGTACGCCACCGGCGGCTTCGCGGGCACGCTGCGGGCCCGGCCCGGGATCGCCGCCGTCGGCACCACCCGGACCGAACCGGTGGTCGCCCCGCCCCGCCTGCTGGACGGCGCCGGGGACTTCGCCGCCGGTACCGACCGCGCGGACCGCGCCGGCCGCAGCAGCACCGATCGGGCCCGTCGCGACAGCACCGACCGGCACGACGGCGGCACCGTCACGGTGCCCGACCCGGGCGAGGGCGACCCGTGGAACCTCGCCATGCTCGGCGGCGCCGGCGCCCGGGCCGGCGACGCCTCCACCGGGATCCGCGGTCCGGCCGGCGCGCCGACCGCCGACGCGCTGGGCAAGGTGCTCGTCGCGGTGCTCGACTCCGGTGTCGACGACACCCATCCGGACCTGCGCGCCGCCGTCGACCCGAAGGCCTCCGTCTCCTGCGCCGACGGCCGGCCCGACGCCCGCTCCGGCTCCTGGCGGCCCGACCCCGGGGTCAGCGAGAGCGGCCACGGCACCCACGTCGCCGGGATCGTCGGCGCCGCCCGGGACGGCCACGGCGTCACCGGGGTCGCGCCGGGCGTGCGGATCGCCGCCGTCCGGCTGCTCGGGCCGCTCGGCCAGTACTACGCCGAGAACATCGTCTGCGGCATGCTCTGGGCCGCCGACCACGGCGCCAAGGCGATCAACAACAGCTACTTCGCCGACCCCTGGAAGTACAACTGCCCGGAGGACCAGGACCAGGCCGCACTGATCGCCGCCGTCGGCCGGGCCTCCGCCTACGCCCAGCGCAAGGGCGCCGTCGTGGTCGCCTCGGCGGGCAACGACGGACAGGACCTCGGCGCCGCCCGGACGGACGAGCGCAGCCCCAACGACCGGGTCTCCGGCCCGGCCCGCTCCCGCTACCTGGGCAGCGAGTGCATCCGGCTGCCCGGCGAACTGCCCGGCGTCGTCACCGTCACCGCCGTCAACCGGGACGGCCGCCCGTCCGGCTACTCGAACTACGGCCGCGGCCGGGTCTCGCTGGCCGCCCCCGGAGGCGACCCGGACAGCGGGCCGCAGGGCGCGATCGTCTCCGACTGGCCGGGCGGGCAGTACGCGGCACTGGCCGGCACCTCGATGGCGGCGGCGCACGTCACCGGCGCGGTCGCGGTGGCCGCCGCCCTGCACCCGGACTACGGCTCCGCCCCGCTCGCCGCCCTGCTCGCCGGCACCGCGGCCGCCGCCTGCCCGCCCGGGCCGTACGCCTGCGGGGCCCGGCAGTACTTCGGTGCCGGGCTGCTCGCGCTGCCGCGCTGAGGCCGGCGGAAAACCGGGTGACGCCGCCCGGGCCGGTGGATGAGGATCGGGCCGTGACCGTCTTCCTCACCACCGAGCGGCTGGTGCTGCGCCGCTTCACCGCAGCGGACGTCGACCACCTGGTCGAACTGGACGGCGACCCGGAGGTGATGCGCCACCTCACCGGAGGGCGGCCGACCGCGCGGGAGCGGGTCGAGGGCGAACTGCTGCCGCTGTACCTCGCGCACTACCGGCAGTACGGCGACCTCGGCTGGTGGGCGGCCGAGGAGCGGGACGGCGGGGCCTTCCTGGGCTGGTTCGAGTTCCGGCCGACGCGGGACGGCGACCGCTCCGAGGTCGAGCTGGGATACCGGCTGCGCCGGGCCGCCTGGGGGCTCGGGTACGCGACCGAGGGGGCGCGGGCGCTGGTCCGCCGCGGCTTCACCGAACCGGGCGTGCGGCGGGTGGTGGCGTACACGATGACGGTCAACGCGGGCTCGCGGAGGGTCATGGAGAAGACCGGGCTGTCGTTCGTCCGCACCTTCCACGAGGACTACCCGGAGGCGATCCCCGGCAGCGAGCACGGCGAGGTCGAGTACGCGCTGACGGCCGGGCAGTGGCGGGCCCGGGACGGGGCCGCGCGGTCCGGGATACTGGAGCCATGAGGCTGACGGAGTTCTGGCGACGGATGCACGCGCACTTCGGGGAGACGTACGCGGAGTCCTTCGCCTCCGACCACGTGATGAGCGAACTCGGCGGGCGGACGGTGCGGCAGGCGCTGGAGGCGGGCTGGGAGGCCAAGGACGTCTGGCGGGTGGTCTGCGAGACCCAGGGCGTCTCCGGCGTGCTGCGCTGACCCCAGACCGCCCGCGGGACCGACCCCGCCCCGGCGGGGTGCCCGGTGCTCGGGCGGCTCCGGGGGATGGGTGAGACTGTCGGAGTGACAAGCAGCGCAGAAGCACAGAATTCGGACAGGACGGCGCGGGTCGCCGACGAGGCTCCGGGCCCGCCGCCCGAACCGCGGCTGCCGGAGGGCGCGGCCGGCGGCCTCTGGGGCGGCGGGATGCCGCGCTGGCTGCCCCGGGCGATGGTGCTGGCCCTGGTGCTGGTCGGGCTGTTCCAGCTCGCCGACTGGGCCTTCCACCAGCTGATCGACCTCTTCGTGATGCTGCTGGTGGCCTTCTTCCTCTCGCTGGCGCTGGAGCCGGCCGTCGACCGGATGGCGGCGCGCGGGGTGCGCCGCGGGATCGGCACCTTCCTGGTGTTCGTCGCGGTGGGGATCGCGGTGGTCGCGTTCCTCGCGGCGCTCGGCACGCTGCTGGTCGATCAGGTCGCGAAGATCGCCGGGGACCTGCCGCACCTGGTCGACAACCTGATCAACTGGGTGAACCGGACGTTCCATCAGGACCTGTCGCTGGGCGAGCTGCAGAAGAAGCTGCTCAAGGACTCCGGCGCGATCGAGAGCTACGCCCAGCAGGCCGCCGACAACGTCTGGGGCCTGTCCTCCACCGTGATCGGCGGGCTCTTCCAGGCCTTCACGGTCGGGCTGTTCACCTTCTACTTCACCGCCGAGGGCCCGCGGGTCCGCCGGACGGTCTGCTCGATGCTGCCGCCCGCCAAGCAGGGCGAGGTGCTGCGGGCCTGGGAGATCGCACTCGCCAAGACCGGTGGCTACCTGTACTCCCGGGCGCTGCTCGCGGTGGTCTCCGCGATCGGGCACTGGGTGATGTTCGCGCTGCTCGACCTGCCGTACGCGGCCGCGCTGGCGGTCTGGGTCGGCGTCATGTCGCAGTTCGTGCCGACCATCGGGACGTACCTGGCCGGCGCGCTGCCGGTGCTGGTGGCGCTCACCGTGCAGCCGGTGGACGCGCTCTGGGTGCTGATCTTCGTGGTGGTCTACCAGCAGGTCGAGAACTACCTGCTGCACCCGAGGATCACCGCGCGGACGGTGGACGTGCACCCGGCGGTCGCGTTCGGCGCGGTGATCGCGGGCGCGGCGCTGCTCGGCGCGGTGGGCGCGCTGATCGCCATCCCGGCGGCGGCCACCCTGCAGGGCTTCGTCGGGACGTACGTGCGGCGGTACGAGGTGGCCACCGACCCGCGGATCGACCGGGGCGAGCAGCGGCGGGCCCGGCGGGAGCTGCGCCGGGAGGCGGCGCGGCGGCTGCGGCGGATGGTCGGCGGCGACGGGAGGTGACCCGGCCGGCGGTGGCGGCACCGTCGGACGTGCGAGGCTTGAATCGAACATTTGTTCTCTGTACTCTCCGGCGAGGAGTTTTCCACAGGCGGAGCCGGGTCGGGCTCGTTTGTCAGTGGGACGCGCTAGCGTCGAACACGATGAAGCGCACAGCACAGAACCCGAGGGTGGAAGCCATGGCAGGTACGGACCGCGAGAAGGCCCTTGAGAACGCACTCGCTCAGATCGAGCGGCAGTTCGGCAAGGGCTCGGTGATGCGCCTGGGCGAGAAGGCCAACGAGCCGATCGACGTGATCCCCACCGGGTCCACCGCCCTGGACGTCGCCCTCGGTGTCGGCGGTATCCCGCGCGGCCGGGTGGTCGAGATCTACGGCCCCGAGTCCTCCGGCAAGACCACCCTGACCCTGCACCTGGCGGCCAACGCCCAGCGGGCCGGCGGCACGGTCGCCTTCGTCGACGCGGAGCACGCGCTCGACCCCGAGTACGCCAAGAAGCTCGGCGTGGACACCGACGCCCTGCTGGTCAGCCAGCCGGACACCGGTGAGCAGGCGCTGGAGATCACGGACATGCTGATCCGCTCCGGCGCGGTCGACCTGATCATCATCGACTCGGTCGCGGCGCTCGTCCCGCGTGCGGAGATCGAGGGCGAGATGGGTGACTCGCACGTCGGTCTGCAGGCCCGGCTGATGAGCCAGGCGCTGCGCAAGATCGCCGGTGCGCTGAACCAGTCGGGCACCACGGCGGTGTTCATCAACCAGCTGCGCGAGAAGATCGGCGTCATGTTCGGCTCGCCGGAGACCACGACCGGTGGCCGGGCGCTGAAGTTCTACGCCTCGGTCCGGCTGGACATCCGCCGGATCGAGACCCTGAAGGACGGCACCGAGGCGGTCGGCAACCGCACCCGCGTCAAGGTGGTCAAGAACAAGGTCGCCGCGCCGTTCAAGCAGGCCGAGTTCGACATCCTCTACGGCGTCGGCATCAGTCGCGAGGGCGGTCTGATCGACATGGGCGTCGAGCACGGCTTCATCCGCAAGTCCGGCGCCTGGTACACCTACGAGGGCGACCAGCTCGGCCAGGGCAAGGAGAACGCCCGCAACTTCCTGCGGGACAACCCGCAGCTCGCCGACGAGATCGAGCGGAAGATCAAGGGCAAGCTCGGCATCGGCCCGAAGACCGAGGAGCCGGCCGAGGGCGAGGCGGCTGCCGCCGACGGCGCCGCGAAGCCGATCACCGCGACCGCCGCCAAGACGGCCGCGGCGAAGAAGACGGCGGCGGCCGCCAAGGCCTGAACCGTTGACGCAGCACGACGCAGTGGGTGAGGGCGGCCCGAAGGACCCGGACGACGACTACGGGCCGCCGGACTGGTTCGCCGCCGTGGCGGGGGAGCCGGAGCCGCCGTTCGAGGCGACGCCCCGGGCGCGGTCGCAGTCCCGGAAGGGGCGGCGGCGGGAGCGATCCTCCGCCGCACAGTGGGCATCCGGCCCGGAGCCGGAGTTCGACCGGGCGCCGACCCGGGCGGTGCGCGGCGCGGCGCCCAGGTCGGTGCCGGCGGAGCCGACGGTGGACGAGCTCGGGCTGGTCTCCGCCTCCGAACTGCCCACCGGCCGCCGCAGGCGGCGCTCGGCACTGGTGGCCGAGGAGTTCGACGAGGCCGGCTCCGCGACGGCGGGCGACGGCCGGGGCGAGGCAGGGGCGGTCGGTCACGGGGGTGTGACCGCCCCGGCCCCACGCATCGGTGCCGGCGCGCGTCGTGGGCGGCGCACCGCGGCCGGGCGCTCCGCCGGGCGCGTCTCGGACGAGGCGGGCGCTCCGGGTGACGAGCACGACCCCTCCGCCCGTACCGGCCGAACCGCGCGGAAGCGGGCCGGAGCCGAGGAGACGGCCGATCCCGAGGCCCGCGCCCGCGACATCTGCCTGCGGCTGCTCACCGGCGCGGCCAAGAGCCGCAAACAGCTCGCCGACGCCCTGCGCAAGCGGGAGATCCCGGACGACGTCGCCGACGAGGTGCTCACCCGACTCGAAGAGGTCGGGCTGATCGACGACGCGGCCTTCGCCGCGGCCTGGGTGGAGTCCCGGCACGCCGTCCGGGGGCTGTCCCGGCGGGCGCTGGCCCAGGAACTGCGCACCAAGGGCGTGGCCGCGGACCTGGTCGAACAGGCCGTCGCCCAGCTCGACCACGACGACGAGACCGAGGCCGCCCGGGCACTGGTCGACCGCAAGCTGCGGTCCACCCGGGGGCTGGACCCGCAGGTCCGGATACGGCGGCTGGTCGGCGTGCTGGCCCGGCGCGGCTACTCCGAGGGGCTGGCGTTCCGGGTGGTGCGGAGCGCGCTGGACGAGGAGGAGCCGGGCGAACCGTCGGGAACCGGGAGGGCCTGGTGACCGTCCGGTAGCTATTGCGTAGGCTTCTTGGTCCAGTCCAGGTCGAGTCTTGACCGTTTCGTGACCCGCACCTAGCCTCGCACTCAGTGCGGGGGCGCTTCCGGACGGCGGTCCACGCCGGGCGGCGGACAGCGGTGACGGGGAGTGGGCGGCATGAGGATCTCTGCGGGCACCGGACCGGACGCCTCCCTGCTGCCACTCGCCGGGTCGGCCGGCGTCGTTCTGCTGTTCCTCGCCGTCCTGGTCGGGCTGCTGGCCAAGCGGCTCCGGGCCGCCCAGCGGCGCGCCGGCGTCGAGGCCGAGCGCGTCCGCGGCTGGGCCGAGCAGCAGACCTCCCGACAGCGGGCCGAACTCGCCCGGCGCGAGGAGCAGTTGGCCGATGAGCTGCGCCGGGTCCGGAGCAGGGAGGACGAACTCGCCGCGCGCTCCGCCGATCTGGAGCGCACCCGGGGCGAGGCCGAGGCGCTGGTGACCCGCCGGGTGGCGGTGCTGGAGCGGGCCGGCGGACTCTCCGCCGAGCAGGCCCGCGCCGAACTCCTGCGGGAGGCCGCGACCACGGCCCGGCGGGAGGCCGCGGTCACGGTCCGGGAGATCGAGCGCGAGGCCAGGGAGGAGGGCGAGCGCCGGGCCCGGGGCATCCTCGCCGGGGCGATCCAGCGGCTGGCGACGGTGCAGACCGCCGAGACGGCGGTCACCGTCCTCCGGCTGCCGAGCGAGGACATGAAGGGCCGGATCATCGGCCGCGAGGGCCGCAACATCCGTGCCTTCGAGGCGGTCACCGGCGTCAACCTGATCATCGACGACACCCCCGCGACGGTGCAGCTCTCCTGCTTCGACCCGGTCCGCCGGGAGACCGCCCGGCTCACCCTGGAACAACTGGTCGAGGACGGCCGGATCCACCCGACCCGGATCGAGCACGTCCACGAGCGCAGCCGCGAGGAGGTCGAGCAGTGCTGCGTCCGGGCCGGTGAGGACGCCCTGCTGGACGCCCGGGTCGGCGGGATGCACCCCGAACTCGTCCGCACCCTGGGCAGTCTGCGCTACCGGGTCTCGTACGGGCAGAACGTGCTCGGGCACCTGCTGGAGTCCGCGCACCTGGCCGGGATGATGGCCGCCGAGCTCGGGGTGGCCCCGGAGCCGGTGCGGCGGTCGGCGCTGCTGCACGACATCGGCAAGGCGCTCACCCACGAGGTCGAGGGCAGCCACGCGGCGGTCGGCGCGGACTTCGCCCGCCGGCACGGGGAGTCCCCGGAGGTGGTGCACGCGATCGCCGCGCACCACGGCGAGGTGGAGCCGCGCACCGTGGAGGCCGTGCTCACGCAGGCCGCGGACGCCTGTTCGGGCGGGCGGCCCGGGGCGCGCAAGGAGTCGCTGGAGGTGTACGTGCGGCGGCTGGCGCGGCTGGAGGAGATCGCCCGCGCGCACGAGGGCGTGGCCGAGGTGTACGCCATGCAGGCGGGGCGCGAGGTGCGGGTGATGGTGCGGCCGGAGGAGGTGGACGACCTCGGGGCGCAGCTGATCGCCCGGGAGGTCGCCCGGCAGGTCTCCGAGGAGCTGACCTATCCGGGCCAGATCCGCGTGACGGTGGTCCGGGAGAGCCGGGCCATCGCGGTGGCGAGTTAGGCCCTGTCCGGCGCACGCCCAGGGCGCGCGCCAGGGGTGCACGCCCGGGACTACGTGCGGGGTGAGTCGACCTGCTGGGGCGCCTGGCGGGCGGCGGGCTCCGGCGCGGGGTCCTGGTCGGGCTCGGGTTCGGGTGCGCCGGCGAGCGGGGCCGGCCCGCCCCGGGCGCGGTCGGCGAGCGCCAGCAGGTCCTCGGCGGCGGCGCCCTGGGTGGCGCCGACCAGGTGCCCGTCCGGCCGGATCAGCAGCACGGTGTGCGGGCCGGCCTCCGGGTACTCCTCGGTGACCAGCACCTCGGCGGGCACCGGCAGCGCGGCGGCGACCTCGGCGAGCCGGGGCATCAGGCCGGCGCCCAGCCAGTGCTCGGCGGACCAGACGGCGGTGCCGGGGGCGACCAGCAGCAGCAGGAAGGTGACGCCGAGCCGGGCGTGCAGGTGGTCCGGGGTGCCGTCGGCTGCGAGCACCGGAAGGTCCGGGACGAGCACGCCGGGGGCGGTGGCCGGCAGCAGTTCGCTGAGCGAGGTGGTGCCGCGGGCACCGCGCTGGACCGGCACCCGGCCGGGGACGCCCGAGGGCGCGGCCGGGTAGGCGGGCGCGCCGCCGAAGCGGCCGGTGCCGAGTTGTCCGTCGGCGAGCAGCGGCGCGTGCTTGCGGAAGCCGCCGACCAGCAGCGAGCGCCGGGTCTGCTGCCAGCCGCGCAGCGGGCGCAGCAGCGGCATGGACTGGTCGACGGCGCGCAGCCGGGCGCCGACCGCGCCGCGCCGTTCGGCCTCGTAGCCGTCCAGCAGGGAGCCTCCGGGCTGCGGGCCGCCGGAGTGGAGGTGCCAGGCGAGGGAGAGCCGCCAGGCGAGGTTGTCGGCGTCGCGCAGTCCGTCGGCCAGGTTCTGCATGCCGAGCGCGCCGTGCAGGTGGGCGGCGTCGCCGGCGAGGAAGCAGCGGCCGCTGCGGAACCGGGCGGCGAGGCGCTGCTGGGCGGTGTGGTCGGCGGCGGCGAGCAGGTCGAAGCGGGGGAGTTCGCCGCACCAGCCGGTGAGGGTGGCGGTGACCCGGGTGAGCAGGGTGTCGCCGGTGACGACGCCGGGCCAGGTGGCGTGCGGGTCGACGGCTTCGGTGGGGGCGGGCCGCCCGGGGGGCAGCCGCCAGTCGAGCCGCCAGACGCCGTCCGGCAGCGGGCGGGCGGAGGCCTCGCGGTCGCCGCGCCACGGGGGCTCGCGGTGCAGCCGGGCCTCGTGGAAGGGCAGGTCGACCCGGACGGTGGCGATGGCGTTGCGGTCGACGGCGGGGCGGCCGGGGAAGCGGATCTTCAGGAGTTTGCGGACGGCGGATCTGGCACCGTCGCAGCCGACCAGGTGGCTGCCGCGCCACCAGGTGCTGGAGCCGTCCTGGGTGCCGTGGGTGCGGACGCTGACGCCGTCGCGGTCCTGTTCGAGTTCGACGACCCGGCTCAGCGGGACCAGCCGGACCAGCGGGGTGCCGGTGAGGGCGTCGCGCAGGCCGCGCTGAAGGCGGTGCTGGGGCAGGTGG
Source organism: Kitasatospora sp. NPDC098663 (assembly GCF_044760075.1). Lineage (NCBI taxonomy): Bacteria > Bacillati > Actinomycetota > Actinomycetes > Kitasatosporales > Streptomycetaceae > Kitasatospora > Kitasatospora sp. NPDC098663. The sequence goes on from NZ_JBIWAP010000026.1 coordinate 32,488, forward strand.
AAGGCGGGGGAGTCGGTGAGGTCGATCCGCAGCACCTCCTGGCGGCGGCGCCAGACGGTGAAGGAGTCCCAGAGGGCGGAGTCGGAGACGGCCCGCGGGTAGCCGATCCGGGTGAGGAAGGCGGCGGTGTCGGCCCCGAGGACGACGCTGCGCGGGCCCTCGGGGCAGAGCCCGGAGCCCTCGTCCAGGACGATGGTCGGCACCTCGTGCCGGGCGAGGGCGAGGGCCAGGGCCAGACCGACCGGTCCGGCCCCGACCACGATCACCGGGTCCATGCGGTGACCTCCGGGCACGAACCGGCCGATGGGCCGGCGTCAGTTACCGCTGCCGCATATGCCGCGTGGATGCTCCCGGGAGGTGTCACGAAGAGCAATGCAACAGTTCACCTGCGTGTGCGTCAAGCAGCAGCTGAAGTGCGCCGGTTCGCGCCGCGACGGCCGCGCGCTTCGATCCACCGGGCGAGGGCGGTCAGCAGCAGGCACATGGCGATGTAGATCGGACCGATCACCAGCACCACGGGGATGTAGGGGAAGCCCGCGGCGTTGATCGGCTGGCTGGCGATCGCCTTGCCGACGAACAGCAGCTCGTGGAAGGTGATGACGAAGCCGAGCGAGGTGTCCTTCAGGGTGACGACCAGCTGGCCGATCATCGAGGGCAGCATCGAGCGGATCGCCTGCGGCACCAGGATGCCGGCCATCACCTGGGTCTTGCGCATGCCGAGGGCGTAGGCCGCCTCGGCCTGGCCGCGCGGAACGGCGTTGACGCCGCTGCGGATGATCTCGGCCTGCACCGAGCCGTTGTAGAGGGTGAGTCCGATGACCAGCGCCCACATCGGCTCCTTCGCGAAGAACGCGTAGTAGAGCGCGACGATGAGGATCAGCAGCGGCATCGCCCGGAAGAACTGGACGAAGCCGACGGCCGCCCAGCGGACCGGCTTGTGGTCGGAGAGCTGCCCGGCGGCGAGCAGGCCGCCCAGGGTGAGCGAGAACAGCGCGGCCAGGCCGAAGGCCTCCAGGGTGGAGAGCAGGCCGTCCACGATGCGCTGCTGGACGGTGTTGTACTGGAACGCGTCCCACATGAGCGGGTCGAACTGGCCGTTGTCGGAGAGCGCGGCGAGGACGTACCAGAGCAGGGCGGCGACGCCGATCAGCGCCAGCACCCCGAACAGTCGGTACCGGGTGCGGGCCCGCGGGCCGGGGGCGTCGTAGAGGACGCTGGCCGTGGGGGTGCGGGTGAAGAGGTTGCTCATCGGGCCACCGCCAGTCGGGATTCCAGGACGCGGAACAGCGTGGCGACCGTGGCACTGATCACCAGGTAGGCGCAGGCCACCCAGAAGAAGATCCCGAAGATCGCGTAGCCGCGCTCGGAGAGGGTCTGCTGCACGCTGTACAGCTCGCTGACGCTGAACGCGCCGGCGATCGCCGAGTTCCTCGGCAGTGCGATGAACACACTGCTCAGCGGGGCCAGGACGGTCCGGGTGGCCTGCGGCAGGATGATCAGGGTGAGGGTCTGGCCGAAGCTCATGCCGAGGCTGCGGGCCGCCTCGGCCTGCCCGAGCGGCACGGTGTTGATGCCCGAGCGGATCACCTCGCAGACGAACGAGGCGGTGTAGCCGCCGAGCGCCAGCACCGCGAAGGTGAGGTGGCTGAAGTGCACCCCGAGCGGCGGCAGGCCGAAGGTGACGGCGAAGAACAGCAGGGTCAGCGGGGTGTTGCGGAACAGCGTGACCCAGGCGGTGCCGAAGGCCCGCAGGACCGGCACCGGGGAGACCCGGAAGGCCGCCAGCAGGGTGCCCAGCAGCAGGGCGAGCAGGGCGCTGAGCGCGCTCAGCTCGATCGTCTGCAGGAAGCCGTCGCGGAACAACGCGAAGTTGTCCTGCTCGAACAGGAACCCCATCCGGCGGCCCTCCTCTCATCAGATGGTCAGGACGGATGGTCGGGCGTGGACCGGATCAGTAGCGTTCGAGGGCCGGCACGGCCGGCGCGGCGGAGCCGGACGCGCCCAGGGTCGCGTCGTAGGCCTTCTTCCAGTCGCCGTTGTCCTCGTGGGCCTTGAGCGCGTCGCTGATGGCGTTGCGCAGGACCGCGTCGTCCTTGTTGAGACCGACGCCGTAGTTCTCCTTGGTGAACGGCTTGCCGACCACCTTGAGCTTGGGGGCGTACTTGGAGGCGTAGCCCTTGAGGATCGCGTCGTCGGTGGTGACCGCGTCGACCTCGCCGGACAGCAGCTTCTCGACGCAGGCCGAGTAGGTGTCGAACTGCGTGATCTTCGGGTTGTACTGCTGGATGTTCTTGATCGAGGTGGAGCCGGTGGCGGTGCAGATGTTCTTGCCGCCGACGCTCTCCGGGCCGGTGATCGCGGTGTTGTCGGCCTTCACCAGGAAGTCCTGGCCGGCGATGTAGTACGGGCCGGCGAAGGAGACCGTCTTCTTGCGCTCGTCGTTGATGCTGTAGGTGCCGACGTAGAAGTCGATCTGGCCCTTGGCGATGGCCGGCTCGCGCTGCGAGGAGACCAGCGTCTGCCACTTGATCTGCTGCGGGCTGAAGCCGAGGTCGGCGGCGATCATCTTGGCGATCTCGATGTCGAAGCCGCTGCGGTCGCCGCTGGCGACGTCCTCGAAGCCCAGGAACGGCTGGTCGGCCTTGGCGCCGATGATCAGCTGGCCGCGCTTCCTCGCCTCGGTGAGGATCGCCGAGTCGATCTTGACGTCGGTCTTGACCGTGTAGGTGGGCAGCGCCGGGGCGTTGCCGCTGCTCGCGGCGGTGGCGCCGGGGGTGCCGTCCTTGCCGCAGGCGGCGGTGGCGGTGAGCGCGACGGCACAGAGCGCGACGGCGAGGGTGCGACGAGTCCTCATGAGGGTTGTTCTCCTGGGAGCTGGGCCACGGCTAACCGGGCTCTGGCGTCTGGAAGGTGCGTGCACGGGCAGGGCCGCCCGGCGTCCTTGCCGGTGGCGGCCTCGCGTGGTCTCGAAGCGTCAGTGGTGGAGGATCTTCGAGAGGAAGTCCTTGGCACGGTCGGAACGCGGCGCGGTGAAGAAGGCGTCCGGGGTGTTCTGTTCGACGATCCGGCCGTCGGCCATGAACAGCACGCGGTTGGCGGCGGAGCGGGCGAAACCCATCTCGTGGGTGACCACGACCATCGTCATGCCGTCGGCGGCCAGCTGGCGCATGACCTCCAGCACCTCGTTGACCATCTCCGGGTCGAGGGCCGAGGTGGGCTCGTCGAAGAGCATCACCTTGGGCTTCATCGCCAGCGCCCGGGCGATCGCCACGCGCTGCTGCTGGCCGCCGGAGAGCTGGGCGGGGAATTTGTCCGCCTGCGCGCCGACGCCGACCCGCTCCAGCAGTGCGCGGGCGGTCTTCTCGGCCTGCGCCCGGGCGATCCCGCGCACCTTGACCTGGCCGATGACGACGTTCTCCAGCACCGTCTTGTGCGCGAACAGGTTGAAGCTCTGGAACACCATGCCGACCTCGGCGCGCAGCCGGGCCAGCTCCTTGCCCTCGGCGGGCAGCGGGCGGCCGTCGATGGTGATCGTGCCGGAGTCGATGGTCTCCAGCCGGTTGATCGTCCGGCAGAGCGTCGACTTGCCGGAGCCGGACGGCCCGATCAGGACCACGACCTCGCCCTGGACGATCTTCAGGTCGATGTCCTGGAGGACGTGCAGCGCTCCGTAGTGCTTGTTCACGCTGCTCAGCACGACCAGGGGGGCGGCTGCAGGGGTGGAGTCCTCGACCGGATTCTCGGCCATCGCGCCTGCTCCCTCGTGTCGGCCCGTGAAAGTCTGAACTCCCTTGGGCGGCAATGGTGGTACGAAATCCGGGAGCCGCGACCGGCGGAGCCGCAGCCCCCGGTGGGCCGACCATAGGAGTGATGACGACGTGCCGTCAGCCGATCTGAGCGGAACTTGAGGATCACGAAACGGCCACACGCTGCTCGCGGGCTGTTCGCCGGGGCGCCAACGGGGCATGTGACAGCGGGCGTCCGCTCCGGCGCGCCCCGCCCGGTGGCAGCCGTCGGGCGACCGAGCCTGGCGCCGGGCCGCCCACTGGCTCATACTGCGCAGGACCGGGGCCCGACCGGGCGGTCCCGGCGATCAGGTGGGGGAAGGAGGAGAACAGGATGCGACTGCTGCTCGTCGAGGACGACGAACGCGTGGCCGCCGCGCTGGTCGCGGTACTGGGCCGGCACGGCTTCCAGGTCCGGCACGCCCGCAGCGGGCACGAGGCGCTGGACGCCCTGGTGCCGGACGGGAACGACCCGTACCGGGTGGTGCTGCTCGACCTCGGGCTGCCCGACCGCGACGGCTTCGAGGTGTGCAGCCGGATCAGGGCCGGCAGCGGCGTCCCGGTGATCATGGTCACCGCCCGCGCCGACATCCGCTCCCGGATCCACGGCCTCAACCTGGGCGCCGACGACTACGTCACCAAGCCCTACGACATGGGCGAGCTGCTCGCCCGCATCCACGCGGTGGCCCGCCGCGGCGCCGCCCCCGCCTCGGTGGCGGTGCCCGCGCCCGACGCCGTCCCGCAGCAGCGCGGTCCGCTGGAGTCCCGCGGCATCCGGATCGACCGGGAGCGCCGCCGGGTCAGCGTGGACGGCCGGGACGTGCCGCTCACCCGCAAGGAGTTCGACCTGCTCGCCCTGCTCGCCCAGAGCCCCGGCGTGGTCTACCGGCGCGAGCAGATCTTCAGCGAGGTCTGGCGCAGCGGCTGGGAGGGCAACGGGCGCACCCTGGAGGTGCACATCGGCTCGCTGCGCAACAAGCTCGCGCTGCCCGGCCTGGTCGAGGCCGTCCGCGGCGTCGGCTACCGCCTGATCCCGGAGTCCCCGGCGCCCGCCGCGGACCCGGCCCCGCCCGCCCCCGCGGAGCGCTGACCGCGCGTGCGCACCCGCCTGCTCGGCATCCTGATCGCCCTCATGCTCTGCGTCCTGGCCGCCCTGGGGCTGCCGCTCGCGGCGGCGGTCGCGGCGGCCGAGCAGAGCAAGGTGGTCGTCGACCGGCTCGACGACGCCGCCCGCTTCGCCCAGGACCTGCCCACCTCCGGCCCCTCGGCGGTGGAGTCCGCGCTCAAGGGCGACCCGGAGCCCGCCCCCGGCGACGTCAGCCGCCGGCACGCGATCGACGCCGAGGTCCGCCGCTACCACGACCTGTACGGCGTGCGGCTGGGCATCTTCCAGCGCGACGGCGTGCCGATCGCCGCCGCCCCCGCCGACTGGCGGGTGCCCCCCGGCGGCTGGGGCGCGCAGGCCTTCCAGGAGGCGCTGGACGGGCGGCGCAGCCACAACCCGCCCCAGGTCTGGCCGTGGACCGACGACCGCACCCTGACCGTCGCCACCCCGGTGGTGCGCGACGGCGACGTGGTCGCGGTGGTGCTCAGCGAGTCCCCCACCGGGGCGCTGCGCACCCGGATCCTGCACAGCTGGCTGGTGATCGGCGCCGGCGAGGCCGCCGCGATGATCGTCGCGGTGCTGCTGGCCGGCCGGCTCACCGAGTGGGTGCTGCGCCCGGTCCGCACCCTCGACCGGGCCACCCACGACATCGCCACCGGCCGGATGGCCGCCCGGGTCGCGCCGGGCGGCGGCCCGCCCGAGCTGCAGCGGCTGGCCCGCTCGTTCAACGAGATGGCCGACCACGTGGTGCTCGCCATGGACCAGCAGAAGGCTTTCGTCGCGGACGCCTCGCACCAGCTGCGCAACCCGCTGGCGGCCCTGCTGCTGCGGGTCGAGGTGCTCGGTCTGGAACTGCCCGAGGGGCACGAGGAGGAGCTCGGCGGCGTCCGGGAGGAGGGCCTCCGGCTGGCCCGGGTGCTGGACGACCTGCTGGGCCTGGCCACCGCCGAGCACGCCCGCCCCGAACCCGAGCAGACCGACCTCACCGCGCTCACCCTGGCCCGGGTCGACGCCTGGCGGCCGGTCGCCGAGCAGCGCGGGATCGAGCTGCGCTGGGAGGGCCCGGCGCTCGCCGTCGGCATGGCGGACCCGATCGGCTTCGGCTCCGCCCTGGACGCCGTGCTGGACAACGCGCTCAAGTTCGGCCCGGCCGGCAGCGCGGTGCGGCTGAAGGTCTCGGTGCGCCGGGACGAGGTCGCGGTGACCGTCACGGACGCCGGGCCCGGCCTCGCCGAGGACGAGCTGCCCCGCGCCGGGGACCGCTTCTGGCGCAGCCCGCGGCACCAGAACGTGGACGGCTCCGGGCTCGGCCTGTCGATCGCCCGCACCCTGCTGGCGGCGGGCGGCGGTTCGCTCGCCTTCGCTCCGGTCCAGCCGACCGGGCTCGGGGTGACGTTGGCGGTGCCGCGGCCGGAGAAGCGGTAGCCCGGACGGCTTCAGGGCCTCAGGGCCTTGTATTCAGGGCTTCACCGAGCGGTAGTAGCGGGCCGCGCCCTCGTGCAGCGGGAGCGGGTCGGTGTAGACGGCGGTGCGCAGGTCGACCAGCTGGGCGGCGTGCACCTGGGCGCCGATCTGGTCGCGGCTGTCGATCACCGCCCGGGTCATGCCCTCGACCAGGCCCGGGTCCACGTCGTCCCGGGTGATCAGCAGGTTGGGCACGGCCACGGTGGCGACGGCGTCCTTGGGGTCGGCGTTCGGGTAGGTGCCCTTGGGCATGGTGGCCGCCCGGTAGGCGTCGGTGCCGCCGCCCTCCATCTTGTGGATGGCCCCGGCGAGGTCCCCCAGCGGCACGACCCGCATCCGCATGTGGTCGGACAGGTCGGTGAGGGCGCTGGTCGGCAGGCCGCCGGACCAGAAGAAGGCGTCGAGCTTGTTCTCCCGCAGCTGGTCGGCGGCGTCGCCGACGCCCGCCGACACCGGGACGATGTCGTGGTCCGGGTCCAGGCCGGCCGCGGCCAGCAGCCGCCTGGTCACCAGGTTCACCCCGGACTGCGGCAGGCCCACGCCGACCCGCAGCCCCTTGAGGTCGGCCGTGCGGTGCACCGTCGAGGAGGACGGGACGATCAGCTGGAGGTAGTCGTCGTACAGCCGTGCGATCGCCCGCAGCCGGTCCTTGCCCGGGCCCTGGTAGTCGGCGACGGCGTCGGCGGTGGCGATCGCGAAGTCGTCCTGGCCGCTGGTCACCCGGGCCAGGTTGTCGATCGAGCCCTCGGTGTTGTCCAGGGCCAGCCGCACCCCCGGCATGGCCTTGGCGACGTGGGCCTCCAGCAACTGCCCGTACCGGTCGTAGACACCGCGCTGCACACCGGTCGCGAAGCGCGTCTCACCGCGCGGGTAGCCGGGCGAGCGGCCCGCCGACAGCCACCAGCCGCCCAGCCCCGCGACCAGCAGCGCCAGCACCAGCACCGTCCGCCACAGCGGGCTGCGGGCCGCGGTGCGGACGGCGGCGCCGAGACGGGACGGGGTGGTGGGGGTCATGCAGGGATACTGCCAGGCGCTCCGCCGGAACGGGAGGGGAAACGGTGGGGGAAAAGCGCTTCGCGGCTGCCCGTACCCTGGTCTGGTGAGCGGTGAGAGCGGATTGAAGAGCTACAAGGTCGTCACGTACGGCTGCCAGATGAACGTCCACGACTCCGAGCGGCTGTCCGGCCTGCTGGAGGACGCGGGTTACGTCAAGGCCGGGCAGGACGGCGACCCGGACCTGGTCGTGTTCAACACCTGCGCGGTGCGGGAGAACGCCGACAACAAGCTGTACGGCAACCTCGGGCAGCTGGCGCCGGTCAAGAGCCGCCACAAGGGCATGCAGATCGCCGTCGGCGGCTGCCTCGCCCAGAAGGACCGCGACACCATCGTCCGCAAGGCCCCCTGGGTCGACGTGGTGTTCGGCACCCACAACATCGGCCACCTGCCGGCGCTGCTGGAGCGGGCCGCGGTCGAGCGCAAGGCCCAGGTCGAGATCCTGGAGTCGCTGGAGACCTTCCCCTCCACCCTGCCGACCCGCCGCGAGTCCGCGTACGCCGCGTGGGTCGCCATCTCCGTGGGCTGCAACAACACCTGCACCTTCTGCATCGTCCCCGCGCTGCGCGGCAAGGAGGAGGACCGCCGCCCCGGCGACGTCCTCGCCGAGATCGAGGCGCTGGTGGACGAGGGCGTCATCGAGGTGACCCTGCTCGGCCAGAACGTCAACGCCTACGGCTCCGACCTGGGCGACCGCGAGGCCTTCTCCAAGCTGCTGCGCGCCGCCGGCCAGATCGAGGGCCTGGAGCGGATCCGCTTCACCTCGCCGCACCCGCGCGACTTCACCGACGACGTGATCGCCGCGATGGCCGAGACGCCGAACGTGATGCACCAGCTGCACATGCCGCTGCAGTCCGGCTCGGACACCGTTCTCAAGGCGATGCGCCGCTCCTACCGCCAGGAGCGCTTCCTCGGGATCATCCGGAAGGTCCGCGAGGCCATGCCGGACGCGGCCATCTCCACCGACATCATCGTGGGCTTCCCCGGCGAGACCGAGGAGGACTTCGAGCAGACGATGCACACCGTCCGCGAGGCCCGCTTCACCAACGCCTTCACCTTCCAGTACTCCAAGCGCCCCGGCACCCCGGCCGCCGAGATGGCGGACCAGGTGCCGAAGGCCGTCGTGCAGGCCCGCTACGACCGGCTGATCGCCCTCCAGGAGGAGATCTCCTGGGAGGAGAACAAGAAGCAGGTCGGCCGCACCCTGGAGATCCTGGTCGCCGAGGGCGAGGGGAAGAAGGACGACAGGACCGACCGGCTCTCCGGCCGCGCCCCCGACAACCGGCTGGTGCACTTCACCAGGCCGACGGAGCCGGTGCGCCCGGGCGACCTGGTGACCGTCGAGATCACCTACGCCGCCCCGCACCACCTGCTCGCCGAGGGCCCGTCGCTCGCGGTGCGCCGCACCCGGGCCGGCGACGCCGGGGAGAAGCGCCAGGCCAAGCCCGCGGCCAAGCCGGCCGGGGTGATGCTCGGCCTGCCGGGCATCGGTGCCCCGGCCGCGCTGCCGCTGGCCGCTCCGGCGGGCGGGGCCTGCTGCGGCGACTGACGGCCCGCTCCCCGAACGGGGCCCGTTCCTGGATCGGCGGCCCGCTCCTCCACCGGCGGCCCGGCGGGACTTCGAGTCCGGCCGGGCCGCCGTCGCCGTTTGGCTAGAGTGATCCGCATGCTGGTAGCCGCCGCCGTGTGCCCCTGTCCGCCGCTGCTCGTCCCCGAGGTCGCCGCCGGGGCGGCCGCCGAACTGGACCCGTTGCGGGCCGCCTGCGACGAGGCCCTGGCGGCCCTGGTCGCGGCCGGGCCGCAGTTGGTCGTGGTGGTCGGCGCCGGGCCGGAGGCCGAGGTGTGGACCGAGGGTGGGGCCGGTTCCTTCCACCGCTACGGGGTGCCGCTGGTCGCCAAGCTGCCCGGCGGCCGGGTCGAGGGGCCGGAGCTGGCGCCCTCGCTGACGGTCGGCGCCTGGCTGCTGGAGCGCGCCGGGGTGACGCTGCCGACGCACGCCTGCGCGGTGCCCGCCGACGCGCCCGCCGACCGGATGCTCGGGCTCGGCCAGGGTCTGGCCCAGCTGGCCGACCGGGTCGGCCTGCTGGTGGTGGGCGACGGCAGCGCCTGCCGCTCGGTGAAGGCGCCCGGCTACCTGGACGAGCGCGCCGAGGGCTTCGACGCCGACCTGGCCGCCGCGCTGGGCTCCGCCGACCTGTCCGCGCTCGCCGCCCTGGACGCCGACCTGGCCGCCGAGCTCAAGGCCGAGGGCCGGGCGCCCTGGCAGGTGCTGGCCGGCGCCGCGGAGGGCGCCGGCCTCACCGCGCGGCTCGGCTACCAGGACGCCCCGTACGGGGTCGGCTACGTCGTGGCGTCCTGGAGCTGATCGGAGCGCGGGGCGTCAGGCCCGCGGCGCTTGGCCGTTGCCGCCGGCCGGCCCCTCCTCGCCCGGCTTCGGCTTGTGGGCGAAGTCGTCCACCGCGCCCTTGGCCTTGCTGGCGCCGTGCTCGATCTTCTCGCTGTACTTGCCCTTGGTCGCCTTGTCGATCGCGCCGCCGGCCTTGTCCACCGCGTGCTCGATCTGCTCGCTGTGCTTGCCGGCGAGCTCACTGGCCTTGCCCTTGAGCTCTTCGGCCTTGCCCTTGAGGTTGTCCATCAGACCCATGGCGATCTCACCCTTTCGTCCCTGTCTCCTGCCCAACGTCCGTCACAGCCGAACCGTTCGCAAACCGGCTCAACCGCGGAAACGAACCGGAGGCGGCCCGAGGCGGCCCGGGTCGGCCGGTGACGGTCACAGGTCGCGCGGTCGGGGCCGACGGGCAGCCCGGTCACCGGTGCGGTGGCGGTTTTGCGAGACTGGAGCGGTGAGCAGCTCCCGTACCGACCAGTCCCGCGCCGCCCAGCCCCGAGTGGTCTGCATCGTCGGCGCGACCGCCGCCGGCAAGTCCGACCTGGCCGTCGCCATCGCCCGCAGCCTCGGCGGCGAGGTGATCAACACCGACTCGATGCAGCTGTACCGGGGCATGGACATCGGCACCGCCAAGCTCACCCCCGCCGAGCGCGGCGGCGTGCCGCACCACCTGCTGGACGTCTGGGACGTCACCGAGGCCGCCAGCGTCGCCGAGTACCAGCGGCTGGCCCGGGCCGAGATCGACCGGCTGCTCGCGGCCGGGCGCACGCCCGTCCTGGTCGGCGGCTCCGGGCTGTACGTCCGGGCGGCGATCGACGAGATGGAGTTCCCCGGCACCGACCCGGCGGTCCGGGCCCGGCTGGAGGCCGAGCTGGAGGAGGCCGGCCCGCACGCGCTGCACCGGCGGCTGGCCGGGCTGGACCCGGCGGCCGCGGAGGCGATCCTGACCGGCAACGGGCGGCGGATCGTCCGCGCGCTGGAGGTCATCGAGATCACCGGGCAGCCGTTCACCGCGAACCTGCCCGGCAACACCGCCGTCTACGACGCGGTGCAGATCGGGGTCGCGCTGCCGCGCCCCGAACTGGACGAGCGGATCACGCTGCGGGTCGACCTGATGTGGCGGGCCGGACTGCTGGACGAGGTGCGCGCGCTGGAGCGGGTCGGGCTGCGGGAGGGGCGGACGGCCTCCCGGGCGCTCGGCTACCAGCAGGTGCTGGACCACTTCGCCGGCGAGTGCACCGAGGACGAGGCGCGGGCCGAGACCGTCCGGGCCACCAAGCGCTTCGCACGCCGTCAGGAGTCCTGGTTCCGCCGCGACGGCCGGATCCACTGGCTGTCCCGGCCGGCCGGCACCGACCCCGTCGAGCTGCTGGAACGCTCCCTGGAGCTGATCGACCGTCAGGATCGGTCGGCCGGGTAGGCGGGTTCCGGCCAATCCGGCGGTGCACCTGCGCGCGCAGGTGGCCGTGCAGGACGAACCGGCGGTCACGGCCCGATCACGTGATGGCCACGGATCACCCGTCGACGCCGGTCAGGCCCGGAACGCCCGTCTAGACATGCCATCATCGAAGGCGTAGGGGTCGGCCGCGCGGGCCGACCGTGCCCGACCGCGAGTCCGCTCGTGTCGAACTGTCAGGGGAGGCCGCGTGTCGACGGGTACCGGCCCCGAACCCGGCCAGAGCGGGAGTGTCACCGCACCGGCCGACGAGTCGACGAGGGGTGACCTCCCCGTGCTGACCGGCCTGGAGGCGCCCACCTCCTACGCGGTCGCACTGCCGGCCCTGGACAACCGCACCCCGGCGGGCGCGGTGCACGAGCGGGAGATCCGACCGCTGCGCCGGCTCCGCTGGTGGCAGACCCTGCCGATCGCCCTGCTGGGCATCCTCGGCTCGCTGATGTTCGCCTTCCCGCTCGCCTTCGGCTCGGCCGGGGCGCGCGCCACCATGGTCGGCATGCTCGGGCTGCTGCTCACCGCCGCCTCGGTCGGCTGGGGCGCGATGGCCGCCCGGCACGCCGGGTACAAGTGGCCGGGTCTGCCGCGCCGCGGCTCCGGGCAGCGGGCCGGCTGGAAGGCGATCGCGCTCTACACCCTGATCGCGCTGGTGGCCTGTGCGCTGGCCGTCTGGCGGGTCGCCTACCTGCGCTGATCCGTCGGCTGCCGGTGTCGGCTCCCCGGCTGCCCGCGCCGTTCCACCGGTCGGACTGCCCGGGTGGCCGGTGCGCCCGTTCAGTACCATCGGGAGGGTGAGCGCATCCTCCCCGCAGCCGGTCGGCGTCCCCTTCTTCAAGGGGCACGGCACCCAGAACGACTTCGTCATCGTCCCGGACCCGGACGGCGCGCTGGAGATCGGCCCCGGGGCCGTCGCCGCGCTGTGCGACCGGCGGGCCGGCATCGGCGGGGACGGGCTGCTGCGCGTGGTGCGCGCCGCCGCCGATCCGGCCGCCGCGGACCAGGCCGACCGGGCCGAGTGGTTCATGGACTACCGCAACTCCGACGGCAGCATCGCCGAGATGTGCGGCAACGGCGTGCGGGTCTTCGCCCGCTACCTGGTCGAGGCCGGCCTGGCCGAGCCCGGCGAGTTCGCGGTCGCCACCCGAGCCGGGGTGCGGACGGTGCGGGTCGCCGAGAACGCCGGGGACGGGACGCCCGGCGAGGTCACCGTCGACATGGGCCGGGCCCGGCTGCCCGGGCCGGACGGCGTCGAGGTCACGGTCGGCGCGCGGCGCTGGCCCGCGCTGAACGTCAACATGGGCAATCCGCACGCGGTGGCCTTCGTGGACAGCCTCGACCACGCCGGGGACCTGCTGTCCGCTCCGCTGACCAGCCCCGAAGGGGCCTACCCGGAGGGCGTGAACGTCGAGTTCGTGGTGGACCGCGGGCCGCGGCACGTCGCCATGCGGGTGTACGAGCGCGGCTCCGGCGAGACCCGCTCCTGCGGGACCGGCACCTGCGCCGTCGCGGTGGCCGCCATCCGCCGGGACGGCGTCGACCCGGCGGTCACCGGCGAGCCGGCCACCTACACCGTGGACGTGCCGGGCGGCCGACTGGTCATCACCGAGTACCCGGACGGCCGGATCGAGAAGACCGGCCCGGCGGTCATCGTGGCCGCCGGCGAGATCGACGCCCGCTGGTGGGCCGAACTGGGGCGTGTCTGACACGCCTGGGGCGCGGCTCGGACAGCTGACGGCCCGGTTTGCCCATTTCGCGTGGCGGTGAATCCGCCCGTTCGAGTGACGCGTGTCGCGGACGGGAAGCAAGGCATCGCGGAACGTGCTCTGCTCGGTAGCATGGACCACCGGGAAGGCGCCCCTCGGCGGGGTGGCGGCCGGTGATCGCTGCCGGAGGTGCGCCGATGACCATCGAAGCCGGGCAGTCCCTGACGGGGCAGCCGACGTCCGCACGGCAAGCCGGGGCCAGGCGGCCCCTGGGGGAGCTCGGCCGGGCCGCGCTCGGCCGAGCCGGGCGGGCCGCCCTGCTGGCCACCGGCCGGCCGCCCGTCCCGGACGCGCTCGAACCGCTCGTCCGGGTCCACCGCGAGCACCATCCGCAGGCCGACCTCGGCCTGCTCGCCCGGGCCTACCGCCTCGCCGAGGCCAGCCACCGGGGCCAGAAGCGCAAGAGCGGCGGGCCGTACATCACCCACCCGCTCGCCGTCACCATGATCCTGGCCCAACTCGGCGCCGGGACAACCACCTTGGTCGCCTCGCTGCTCCACGACACCGTCGAGGACACCGAGTTGACACTCGATCGGGTGAGCGACGGATTCGGTCCCGAAGTCGCTTACCTGGTCGACGGGGTGACGAAACTGGAGAAGGTCGACTTCGGCGCCGCCGCCGAGGCCGAGACCTTCCGCAAGATGCTGGTCGCCACCGGCGACGACGTCCGGGTGATGGTGATCAAGCTCGCCGACCGGCTGCACAACATGCGCACCATCCGGCACATGAAGCCGGCCAGCCAGGTGCGGATCGCCAAGGTCACCAGGGACGTGCTGATCCCGCTGGCCGAACGGCTCGGCATCCAGGTGCTCAAGGCGGAGCTGGAGGACATCGTCTTCGCCACCCTGCACCCCGAGGAGCACGCCCGCACCCGGGCCCTGATGGCCGGTCACGAGGGCCGGCCGGACGCCCTGCTGGCCCCCTTCGCCCGGCTGCTGGCCCGCCAGTTGTCCGAGACCGGGGTGACCGCCGAGGTCACCGTCCGGCCCCGGCACTGCGTGTCGCTGCACCGGGTGCTGCTCAAGCGGGCCGCCGCGCCCGGCCCGGACGGGCGGCCGCAGGGGCCGCAGCCCGCCGACTTCGGGCGGCTGCTGGTGGTCGTCGAGGAGAACGCCGACTGCTACGCCGTGCTCGGCGAGCTGCACACCTGCTGGACGCCGCTGCCCGGCGAGTTCAAGGACTTCGTCGCCGCCCCCAAGTTCAACCTCTACCAGTCGCTGCACACCGCCGTGGCGCTCAGCGGCGGCACGGTCGTCGAGGTGCTGGTGCGCACCCGGCGGATGCACGAGGTCGCCGAGACCGGGGTGGTCGCGCTCGGCGACCCGGAGCCGGCCGGCGCCGTCCAGGACGCCGACGAACTCGACCGCACCGACCCGGCCCGGCCCGGCTGGCTCAGCCGGCTGCTGGAGTGGCAGCAGGAGACGCCCGACCCGGACGCCTTCTGGTCCGCGCTCACCGCAGACCTGGCCGGCGACCGCGAGATCACCGTCGTGACGGAGAGCGGCGAAACGCTTCAGCTGAGGGCCGGCGCCACCTGCGTGGACGCCGCCTACCTGCTCGGCGAGGAGACCGGCCACCGGTGCATCGGAGCCCGGGTCAACGGCCGGCTCACCGCGCTCTCCACCGTCCTGCAGGACGGCGACCAGCTGGCCGTGCTCACCGAGGCCGTGCCCACCGGGACGGTGCTCACCGAGGACGGGCCGCGCCCCGCAGAACCCTCCGGGCCCGCGCCCGAGTGGCTCGCGCACGCCCGGACCCCGGCCGCCCGGCTGGCCATCGAACGCTGGCTCGCCGACCACCCGGCCCGGCTCCCGGCGGTGCGCACCGGCCCCTCCAGCGGCCAGCCCGCCCCGCCCGCGCACCGCACCACCGAGCGCCGGCCGGCCCCGGTCGCGGTGGCCGGCCGGCCCGGGGCGCCGGTCCGGCTGGCCCGCTGCTGCACGCCCGTGCCGCCGGACGAGGTGACCGGCTACCCGATCCGCGGCGGGGCCGTCGCCGTGCACCGCACCGGCTGTCCGGCCGGGGAGCGGATGCGCGCGGCCGGGCGCGCCGAGCTGGAGGTCCGCTGGCGGCCGGAGGGCACCCCGGCGGCCGGCCACCGGGCCACCCTGCGGGCCGAGGCGCTCAACCGGCCCCGGCTGCTCGCCGACCTCACGGCGGCCATCTCCGCCGAGGACGTCGGCATCGTCTCGGCCGAGGTCGAACCGCCGCAGGAGCTGCGGGTCCGGCACACCTACACCGTCGAACTGCCCGAGCCGGCCGCGCTGCCCGCGCTGATGCGGGCGATGCTCAAGGTCTCCGGGGTGTACGACGTCAGCCGGCCGCAGGCCCCGGACACCGGCGGGGCGCGCCACCCCGGGGAAAATGGGGATGACCGGTCCGCGCCGGGCGTGGGAGCATCATGGGGAATTCACGGCCGGTCCACGGCGTTCTCAGGGCACAGGAGCCCCGATGGCACCCGAGGACCTGAGGGGTAGCTCACCTCGCCCGGCGGTAACCGGGGCGGCAGCTGGGCAGACTCCGGGTGGGACCGCACAGAGCGGTCCCCACAGGCCATCCGCACCAGCGACCAAAGGACAGAATGACCTCCACGTCCGACACCCGCGACCACGCCGACGCCCCGCGCCGCCTGAACGGTCTGCGGGCGGAAGCCCTCATGGACGAGGACCTCGCGGCCATCGACGAGGACCGCGGCCACCACCACTACGACGGCGACCAGTACGACCGCAGCGAGCGTGCCGCCCTGCGCCGCGTCGCCGGCCTCTCCACCGAACTCGAAGACGTCACCGAGGTCGAGTACCGCCAGCTCCGCCTGGAGCGCGTGGTGCTCGTCGGCGTCTGGACGGACGGCACCCTGGAGGAGGCGGAGAACTCGATGGCCGAGCTCGCCGCCCTCGCCGAGACGGCCGGCTCCCAGGTGCTGGACGGCGTGATCCAGCGCCGCGACAAGCCCGACGCGGCCACCTACATCGGCTCCGGCAAGGCGAAGGAACTGCGCGACATCGTCGCGGCCACCGGCGCCGACACCGTGGTCTGCGACGGTGAGCTCACCCCCGGCCAGCTGATCCACCTGGAGGACGTGGTCAAGGTCAAGGTCGTCGACCGGACGGCCCTGATCCTGGACATCTTCGCCCAGCACGCCAAGTCCCGGGAGGGCAAGGCGCAGGTCTCGCTCGCGCAGATGCAGTACATGCTGCCGCGCCTGCGCGGCTGGGGCCAGTCGCTGTCCCGGCAGATGGGTGGTGGCGGCTCCGGCTCGTCCGGCGGCGGCATGGCGACCCGTGGTCCCGGTGAGACCAAGATCGAGACCGACCGGCGCCGGATCCGCGAGAAGATGGCGAAGCTGCGCCGCGAGATCGCCGAGATGAAGAAGGGCCGCGACACCAAGCGCCAGGAGCGCAAGCGCCACCAGGTGCCGTCGGTGGCCATCGCCGGGTACACCAACGCCGGCAAGTCGTCCCTGCTCAACCGGCTCACCGGGGCGGGCGTCCTGGTGGAGAACTCCCTGTTCGCCACCCTGGACCCGACCGTGCGCCGGGCCCAGACCCCGAGCGGGCGGCTCTACACCCTGGCCGACACCGTCGGGTTCGTCCGGCACCTGCCGCACCACCTGGTCGAGGCGTTCCGCTCGACCATGGAGGAGGTCGCCGACGCGGACCTCATCCTGCACGTGGTCGACGGCTCGCACCCCGAGCCGGAGACGCAGCTGGCCGCCGTCCGCGAGGTCATCGTCTCGGTCGACGCGCAGAACGTGCCGGAGATCGTGGTGATCAACAAGGCGGACGCCGCCGACCCGCACGTGCTGCAGCGCCTGCTGCGCCGCGAGCCGCACGCCATCGTGGTGTCGGCCCGCAGCGGCGAGGGCATCGAGGAACTGCTGAAGCTCATCGACGACGAGCTGCCGCGCCCGGCGATCGAGGTGCGGGCCCTGGTGCCCTACACCCAGGGCGGGCTGGTCTCCCGGGTGCACGCCGAGGGCGAGCTGCTCGGCACCGAGCACACCGGCGAGGGCACGCTGCTGCACGCCAAGGTGCCGGCCGAGCTGGCCGCCGAGCTGGAGCGCTACGCGGTGGCGCTGCAGGTCTGAGGCTCCGGGCCGACGAAGGGCCCCCGGACGTGACCGTGATGCCGTCGGGCATCGCGCGATCGTCCGGGGGCCTTTTCGCGTGCGGGGCTGTTCGGGGGATGGTCCGGGTGTGGGGTGTGCGGGTGTGCGGGCTACTTCACGTTCTTGGCGAAGTAGTCGAAGGCCTGCTTCGCCTGGTCCTGGAGCGAGGGGCCGGCCAGGTACCCGGGCGGATTGCGGCTGCCGATCGCGGTGACGCTGATCAGGTTGGGCTTGCCGTCCTTGGTGATGAACCAGCCGCCGCCGCCGGAGCCGCCGGTCACGGCGCAGCCGGTGACGTACATCGGCGGGCGGCTCCGGTCGGGGGAGAGCCTGGCCGGCGGGACCGGGGACTCGCAGCGGGAGAGCTCCAGACCGTCGGACGGCCGATCGGTCGGGTAGCCGTAGGCGGCCGCCGAGCCGATCTGCTCGCGCGGCGCGTTGAACCAGACCGGGACGGAGCCGCCGACCGCCTCCTCCAGCGACGCGCCGGAGCCGCCCTCGCCGCGCACCCGGATGATCCCGTAGTCGTACTGGTGGTGGGCGCCGACGCCGCCCTCCCCGAGCCAGGTCGGCGACACCAGTGCGCGCACCGCCACCCACCGGCCGTACGGGGCCGCCTGCTGCTCGGTGAGCGGTTTGCCGCGGGCCGCCTGGCCGTCCCGGTTGAAACCGGGCACGAAGGTGATGTTCCGCAGCCAGCCGCCGCCCTTGCCGTCGTGCAGGCAGTGCGCGGCGGTGTAGACGAGGTTGCTGCGGCCCGGGTTGGCCGGGTCGGAGACCACCGTCGCGGAGCAGGCCGCGTCGCCCTGGGGCGTGGTGACGAAGAGCCGGCCGACCACGGCGGTGGCCGGGCCGTACGGGTGCGGCTGCGGCGTGGCCGCGACGGCCGCGGGCGGGGCGTCCGGCCGGTCGCCGTCCGGTGCGGCGGTGAGCGGGTACTCCGGGGTGGGCCGTCCCTTGGCGGCGGCCATCCGGGTGGTCGACCAGAAGCCCGGGGCCACCTCGTTGGCGAAGCCGCTGCCGGAGACGAACCGGGCCCAGTCCTCCACCTTCCAGCCCGTCAGGTCGCCCAGGCTGGTGGGGGCCGAGGTGGGGAGGGCGGGCGGCGGTGCGGCCGCCGCGGCGCCGGAGCCGTCCGGCCCGCAGGCGGTCGCGGCGAGCGCGAGCACGGCGAGCACCGCGGCGCCGGTCGGTCCGGATCGGCGCCGCGGTCCGCGGCCGGTGTGCTTCGGCATGCTGCATCGTCCCCCGGGGGCGGCCTCCGCCGCCCGTACGGCTTGGTCCGGTCCGGCCGGAAAGGGCTTACGGCTTCTTGGAGATCCAGTCCAGAGCCTGCTTGGCGACCGTCTCCAGGTACGGGCCGCTCAGCGAGGTGTGGTCCTCGGTGCCGATGGACGTGTTGCTGACCAGGGCGGTCTTCCCGTCCGGCATGGTGGCGAACCAGCCGCCGCCGCTGGAGCCCTGGGTCATGTTGCAGCCGATCGTGAGCATCGACGGGCGCTTGGCGTCGAACGACAGCCGGGTCGGCTTGCCGCCGTCGCACTTGTACAGCTCCTGGCCGTCGAACGGCTTGTAGAGCGGGTAGCCGACCGCCGCGACGGACACCTTGTCGCGCGGGGCGTCGAACCAGACCGGGACGGCCGAACCGACCGTCTCCTCCAGCGACTTGCCGGAGTCGTTCTGGTTGTGCACCCGCATGACGGCGAAGTCGTACTGGTTCGCGGCGTCACCGGTGCCGCCGCCCTCGACCATCCACTGCGGCGAGGTGGTGACCAGGTCGGCCCACCAGGTGCCGAGCGGGGCCAGTTCGGACAGCGGGGCCTTCTTGCCGCCGCTGGAGGCGCCCGAGTTGTTGTAGGCGGGCACGAAGACCAGGTCCTTGAAGAAGTCGCCGCCCTTGCCCGCGTGCACGCAGTGGCCGGCCGTCCAGACCAGGTTGCTCTTCCCCGGGTGCTGCGGGTCGGTGATCACCGTCGCCGAGCAGTTGCCCCGGCCGCCCTGGGCGCTGAAGAACACCTTCCCGGACGGCTGCTTGGTGTACGGACGGGGCACCGGCACGGCCTTGACCACCGGCGGGTCCGGGTCCGTCACGCCGTTGTCGGCGGCCGGCTTGGCGGTGGGCGGGGCCGGATCGGCGGGCTTGGAGTCGCCCATCTTGTCCGGGTTCCAGAAGTCCTTCACCACCGGGTTGTTGAAGACGTGCTTGGACGCCCACGAGTCCCAGTCCTCGAACTTCCACTTCTTCAGGTCGTCCCAGGACTTCGGCAGGCCCTCCAGCAGACTGGTCGGGATGCCCGACGGGAGGGTGATCCCGCCGATCACGCCGCCCCCCGGGGCGGCGGCGCTGGACGCGGGCGGCGGCGCGGCGCTGCCGCCCCCGTCGCCCGCCGGGCCGTCCGGCCCGCAGGCGCTCGCCGCGAGCAGCGTCCCCGTGACGAGGGCGACGGCCATGGCTGACCGGTGGATCGATGGCATGTGTGCGCTTCCCCCTGTGCTCGATCGGGCTGTCGTGCGGCGACTCGCCGCTGTGGAGTCTTCCACCGGTCACCAGGACGGCGGCGGCCGCCCCCCGGGTTGCGGCCCTGACCGGAGGTCACCGATCCGTGACGTGGCCCCGGCCGGCCCGTCGGCCCAGCAGGGCCCCGCGCGCCGGACGCGGACAATCCCCGATCTTCACCCGGACGAGTGAGCAGACCTTGTGATCACCCGTCAGGGATAGGTAACCCTTACCTGACGCGATGGTGCGAGCGCCCGCCGATCCTCTCCACCACCCGTGCGCGTCCGCACCCCCACGCGCCCCAAGGAGCAGCCTTGAGCACCGCCCTCACCGGAGCCCCGCCCGCCCCGCTGCTGCACGCGGACCGGTCGGCCGAGCCCGATCCGCTGCTGCACCCGGACCCCGCCGTCGCCGCCGAACAGGCCGCACTGGAAGCCCTGCTGCGCTGCTGGACGCGCGAGACCGGCGCCCGCCCGGGCCCCGACGGCCGGCTGCGGATCGCCGTCCTCGGCGGCGCCGCCCGGCTCTCCGCCCCCGTCCGCTACTGGTCGCCCGGCGGCTGGCACCGGTTCGGCCCCGCCGTCCTGTCCGCCGGGGAGGGCACCGCCGACGCCCCCGTGGACGCCGTCACCACCGCGGCGCTGCTCGCCGCCGCGGCCGCCGACCGCCCCGACCCCGGGCAGGTCGCCGACCTCGCCGCCCGGGTCGCCGACTCGGTCGTCCGCACCGCCGACATCCTCGCCCACCGCCGCACCGCCGCCCCCGTCGGCGGCCCGGAACGCTCGCACTTCCTCGCTGCCGAACAGTCCCTGCTGCTCGGCCACCCGCTGCACCCCACCCCGAAGAGCCGCGACGGCCTCGGCCCGGCCCAGAGCGCCGCCTACTCGCCCGAACTGCACGGCTCCTTCCAACTCCACTGGTACGCGGTCCACCGCGACCTGCTCGCCGCCGGCTCCGCCCTCACCGAGAGCGCCGACCGGATCACCGCGGACCTGCTCGGCGACCACGCCGCACTGCCGCCCGGCACCGCCGCCCTGCCGCTGCACCCCTGGCAGGCCCGCGAACTCGCCCACCGCCCGGCCGTCGCCGCCCTGCTCGCCGACGGGCTGCTGCACGACCTCGGCCCGGCCGGCGACCCCTGGCACCCCACCTCCTCGGTGCGCACCGTCTACCGCCCCGGCACCCCCTGGATGCTCAAGCTCTCGCTCGGCCTGCGGATCACCAACTCCCGCCGGGAGAACCTGCGCAAGGAACTCCACCGCGGCCTGGAGGTACACCGGCTGCTGGAGAGCGGCCTGGCCGCCGAATGGCACCGCGCCCACCCCGGCTTCGACATCGTCCGCGACCCGGCCTGGATCGGCGTCGACCACCCCGCCCTCGGCGACCCGGGCGGCCTGGACACCGTGCTGCGCGCCCAGCCCTTCGCCCCCGCCGACCGCGCGCTGTGCGTCGCCGGGCTGGTCGCCGAACAGCCGCTCGGCACCGGCGACACCGTGCCGTCCCGGCTCGGCGACACCCTGCGGGCGCTCGCCGTCCGCTGCGGCCGCCCGCTGCGGACCGTCGCCGCCGAATGGTTCCTGCGCTACCTGGACGCCGTCGTGCTGCCCGTCCTCTGGCTGGACGGCACGGCCGGCATCGCCCTGGAGGCGCACCAGCAGAACAGCCTCGTCCTGCTCGACGCCGACGGCTGGCCCAGCGGCGGCCGCTACCGCGACAACCAGGGCTACTACTACCGGGAGAGCGCCGCCGACCGGCTCACCGCGCGGCTGCCCGGGCTCGGCGAGCACAGCGACACCTTCCTGCCCGACGAGGTGATCGACCACCACTTCGCCTACTACCTCGGCATCAACCACGTCCTCGGCCTGGTCGGCGCCTTCGGCAGCCAGGGGCTCGCCGACGAGACCGTGCTGCTGGCCGGGCTGCGCCGCTTCCTGGCCGGCCCGCGGGCCGCCGCCACCGGCTCGGCGCTGCCCGGGATGCTGCTCGACGCGCCCACCCTGCCGTGCAAGGCCAACCTGCTCACCCGGATCAACGGCCTGGACGAACTGGTCGGCCCGGTCGCCACCCAGTCCGTCTACGTGGACGTCCCCAACCCGCTGGCGGGCGCATGAGCCTGCTCGACGACCCGCCGGGATGGGGCGCGATCCCCACCCCGGCCGGTGAGTTCCGGCTCAGCCCGGTCCGGCTGCCCGCCGACCTGGACCTGCTCGCCGGGTGGATGAACGACCCCGAGATCGCCGCGTTCTGGCAGCTCGCCGGGCCGCGCGACGCCACCGAACGGCACCTCCGGGCCCAACTCGACGGCGACGGACGCAGCGTGCCCTGCCTCGGCCTGCTCGACGGCGACCCGACGAGCTACTGGGAGGTCTACCGCGCCGACCTCGACCCGCTCGCCCGGCACTACCCGGCCCGGCCGCACGACACCGGCGTCCACCTCCTGCTCGGCCCCGCCGGGAGCCGCGGCCGGGGCCTCGGCGCCGTCCTGCTGGCCGCCCTCGCCGAGCGGATCCTGCGGCAACGGCCCCGCTGCGAACGGGTCGTCGCCGAACCGGACGTCCGCAACCGGCGCTCCGTCCGGGCCTTCGAACGGGCCGGATTCCGGCTGGACACCGAACTCGACCTGCCCGACAAGCGCGCCGCTCTGATGGTCCGCGCCCGCGTCCCCTTCCTCGCCTAGGACACCCCCGTGGACATCCCAGCACCCCAGCCGCCGTACGACCTGCTCGGCGTCGGCATCGGCCCCTTCAACCTCTCGCTCGCCGCGCTCGCCGCGCCCGTCCCCGGCCTGCGCACGCTCTTCTGCGACCAGCGCCCGGAGTTCCGCTGGCACCCCGGCATGCTGGTGGACGGGGCCCGGATGCAGGTGCCGTTCCTCGCCGACCTGGTCTCCCTCGTCGACCCGACCAACCCGTGGTCCTTCCTCAACTACCTGCGCGACCAGGACCGGCTCTTCCCGTTCTACTTCGCCGAGCGCTTCCAACTGCCCCGCCGCGAGTACGACCACTACTGCCGGTGGGCCGCCGAACGCCTCGCCAACTGCCGCTTCGGCACCGAGGTCACCGCCCTGCACTGGGAAGCCCCGCACTTCCGGGCCGAGCTGACCGACACCGCGACCGGGCGGCGGACCGAGGTGCACGCCCGCAACCTCGCCCTCGGCGTCGGCACCCGGCCCGTCCTGCCCGAGGCCTTCACCGCCCTCGACGGCCACCCGCGCGCCTTCCACAGCGCCGACTACCTGGACCGCCGCGGCGACCTCGCCGGCGCCCGGGACATCACCGTGGTCGGCAGCGGGCAGTCCGGCGCCGAGGTCTTCCTCGACCTGCTCCGCCGCCACGACGGCGACGGCGTCCGGCTGCGCTGGCTCACCCGGACCAGGGCGCTCGCGCCGATGGAGTACTCCAAGCTCGGCCTGGAGCACTTCACCCCCGACTACACCCGCTACTTCCACAGCCTGCCCGAAGCCGTCCGGGACGCGCTGGTCGCCGCCCAGTGGCAACTCCACAAGGCCGCCAGCGCCGAAACCCTCGCCGAGATCCACGACCACCTCTACGAACGCACCATCGGCCGCCCGATCGACACCGCCCCGGTCGACATCACCCCCGGCACCGCCGTCACCGAAGCCCACCCCGGCCCCTGCGGCGGCCTCGAACTGCACTGCCGGCACGGCGACTCCGGCGCCGAACACGTCCTGCGCACCGATGCCGTGGTGCTCGCCACCGGCTACCGGGCCGCCCGGCCGGCCGCGCTCGAACCGCTCGCCCGGCTGATCGACTGGGACCGGGACGGGCGCTACCGGGTCGACCTCGACCACCGGGTCGCCACCCGGCCCGAACTCACCGGCGGCCTCTACGTCCAGAACGCCGAACTGCACACCCACGGCGTCGGTACCCCCGACCTGGGGCTCGGCGCCTACCGGGCCGCCGTGATCCTCAACGCCGTCACCGGCCGGACCGTCCACCGGCTGCCCGCCCGCACCGCCTGGACCGGCTTCGCGCCGCCCGGGACCGCCCCCGCCGCGGGTGGCGCCGCCGCTGCCGCCGCTGCCGCTGCCACCGAGGGCACCCCCACCGAGAGCACCCCCACCGTCCCCCGTCCCCAGGAGCTGACCCGTGCCGCAACCGTCGGCCGCTGAACCGCCGTTGTACCTGCCCCCGCACCTGACCGCCGGGCACTGGCGGCGGGCCGGGCGCGCCCTGCTGGCCAAGATGCTCGGCGAGTTCGCCTACGAGGAACTGCTCACGCCCGTCCGCGCCGCCACCGACGGCGAGTACCTGCTCTGGCTGCCCGAGGCCGAGTACCGCTTCACCGCCCGCCGCGGCGCGTACGGAAGCTGGCGGGTCGACCCGGAGTCGGTCCGCTGCTCCGACCCGGACGGCCTCGACCCGCTGCGCTTCCTCCCGCACGCCCGGCACGCCCTCGGCCTGCGCGGCGAGACCACCGGCCACCTGATCCGCGAACTCACCGCCACCCTGACCGCCGACGCGCACCAGCTCGCCACCGCGCTCACCGCCGCCGAACTCGCCGACCTCGACCACCCCGCCCTGGAGGGCCGCCAGGACGGCCACCCCTGGATCGTCCCCAACAAGGGCCGGATCGGCTTCTCCGCCACCGACGCCGCCCGCTGGGCCCCGGAGGCCCGCACCCCGCGCCCGCTGCCCTGGATCGCCGTCCACCGCCGGCTCGCCGAGTACCGCGGCGTGCCCGGTCTGGAGCGGCCCGAGCAGCTGTACGCCCGCGAACTCGACGACCCGGACGCGCTGCGCGCCGCCCTCGGCCCGGCCGCCGACGACTACCTGCTGCTGCCCGTCCACCCCTGGCAGTGGGACGAGACGATCGTCCCGCTGTTCGCGCCCTGGATCGCCTCCGGCGAGATCGTCCCGCTGCCCTCCGACGGCGACCCACGGTTGCCCCAGCAGTCCATCCGCTCCTTCTTCAACACCGCCCACCCCGAGCGCTGCACCGTCAAACTGCCGCTGTCCGTCCTCAACACCCTGGTCTGGCGCGGCCTGCCCACCGAACGCACCCTCGCCGCGCCCGCCGTCACCGCCTGGATCCACGGCCTGCGCGACGCCGACCCGTACCTGCGCGACGAGTGCCGGGTGATCCTGCTCGGCGAGATCGCCTCCGTCACCGTCGACCACCCGCTCTACCGCGAGCTGCCCGAGGCCCCCTACCAGTACAAGGAACTCCTCGGCGCGATCTGGCGCGAACCCCTCGGCCCCTTCCTGGCCGGCGGCGAACGCGCCCGCACCCTGGCCGCCCTGCTGCAGACCGGCTCCGACGGCCGGGCGCTCGCCGCCGAACTGATCGCCCGCTCCGGGCTCACCCCCGCCGCCTGGACCGGCCGGCTGTTCGGCGCGGTGCTGCCGCCGCTGCTGCACTTCCTCTACCGGTACGGGCTGGTCTTCTCCCCGCACGGCGAGAACGCCATCGTCGTCTTCGACGAGGACGACGCGCCGACCCGGCTCGCGGTCAAGGACTTCGTCGACGACGTCAACCTCAGCGACCAGGACCTGCCCGAACTGCGCGACCTGCCCGCCGAGGTCGACGACGTCCTGCTGCGGGACGGCCCGCAGGGGCTCTGCCAGTTCCTCCACTCCGGGCTGTTCATCGGCGTCCTGCGCTACCTCGCCCCGCTGCTGGAGGCGCAGACCGGGCTGCCCGAGGCCGAGTTCTGGGCCCTGCTGCGGGCCGAGATCCGCCGCTACCAGGAGCGTTTCCCCGGCCTGGGCGAGCGCTTCGAGCTGTTCGACCTGTTCCGGCCGCGGATCGACCGGCTCTGCCTCAACCGCAACCGGCTGCTGCTCGACGGCTACCAGGACCGCCCGCACCGCCCGCACGCCGCCCGCTACGGGACCGTCCCCAACGCCCTGGTGACCCTGGAGGCGGATCTTCCCGGGCGACGGAGCCGGATTGTCACCCCCGCCCCGTAGGCTGGGAGGGTCATGACGAACGACTCCGAAACCCAGCTCCCCGGCGAGACCGAGCTCCCTGGCGAGGACGGCGGCGCCGCCGCCGACGTCGAGGAAGCCGTCGCCGTTCCGCGCTCCCGCATCCCTGACCTGCTGCACGCCGCGGTGGCGGCCGTCGGCGGCGTCGAGCGCCCCGGTCAGGTCCGGATGGCCGAGGCCGTCGCCGACGCCGTCGACAACGCCGAGCACCTGCTCGTCCAGGCCGGCACCGGCACCGGGAAGTCCCTCGCCTACCTGGTGCCCGCGCTCGCCCACGGGGACCGCGTGGTGGTCGCGACCGCCACCCTGGCGCTGCAACGCCAGCTCGTCGAACGGGACTTGCCGCGTACGGTCGAGGCGCTGCACCCGGTGCTGCGCCGCCGCCCGCTGTTCGCGATGCTCAAGGGCCGCTCCAACTACCTGTGCCTGCACCGGGCCAACGAGGGCACCCCGAGCGACGAGGGCGAGGGCCTGTTCGACGCGGCCGAGGCGCTCGGCGGGCCCGCCAGCAAGCTCGGGCAGGACGTGCTGCGGCTGCGCGAGTGGGCCGACGAGACCGACACCGGGGACCGGGACGACCTCAGCCCCGGCGTCTCCGACAAGGCCTGGGCCCAGCTGGCGGTCACCTCCAAGGAGTGCCTGGGCGCCACCCGCTGCGCGTACGGGCAGGAGTGCTTCGCCGAGAAGGCCCGGGAGCGGGCCAAGCTGGCCGACGTCGTGGTCACCAACCACGCGATGCTCGCGATCGACGCGATCGAGGGCGCGCCGGTGCTGCCCGAGCACGGGCTGCTGATCGTCGACGAGGCGCACGAACTGGTCAACCGGGTCACCGGCGCGGCCACCGCCGAGCTGACCGTCGGCGCGGTCAACCGGGCGGTCAAGCGGGCCGCCCGGCTCGCCAACGAGAAGGCCGTGGACGCCTTGCAGGCCGCCGCCGAGAACTACCACGGCCTGATGGAGACCGCCCAGCCCGGCCGGGTCGAGGAACTGCCCGAGTACCTGGCGTACGCGGTCACCTCGATCCGGGACGCCGCCCGCCAGGTGATCAGCTCGCTCGGCGAGACCCGCGACAAGGGGCTCAGCGACGAGGACGCCGTCCGCAAGCAGGCGATGGCCTCCGCCGAGTCGTTGCACGAGACCGCCGAGCGGCTGCTGGAGGACTCCGAGTACGACGTGGTCTGGATCGAGCGCAGCGACCGCTTCGGCATGGGCACCGGCTCGCTGCGGGTCGCGCCGCTCAGCGTGTCCGGGCTGCTGCGCGAGGGCCTCTACAAGGAGCGCTCGGTGGTGCTCACCTCGGCCACCCTCAAGCTCGGCGGGGACTTCAACGGCGTCGCCGCCTCCGTCGGCCTGCCCTCGGACTCCCGGCTGCCGGACCAGCGCACCCCCGGGGACAATCCTTCGGCCGGTTCCGGTTCCGGTTCCGGTTCCGGCTCCGGCTCCGGGTTCGGGTTCGGCGAGGACGCGGTGCCGCACTGGCGCGGCATCGACGTGGGCTCGCCGTTCAAGTACCCCAAGCAGGGCATCCTGTACGTCGCCCGGCATCTCACGGATCCCGGCCGCGACCCCGAACGGCCGGACATGCTGGACGAGTTGGCGGAGCTGATCGGCGCGGCCGGTGGGCGCACGCTGGGCCTGTTCTCCTCGATGCGCGGCGCCCAGACGGCCGCCGAGGCGCTGCGGGAGCGGCTGGACAACCGGATCCTGCTCCAGGGGGAGGACACCCTGGGCGAGTTGATCCGGGAGTTCGCCTCGGACGCGTCCACCTGCCTGTTCGGCACGCTCTCGCTCTGGCAGGGCGTGGACGTGCCCGGCTCGGCCTGCCAGCTGGTCGTGATGGACCGCATCCCGTTCCCCCGGCCGGACGACCCGCTGATGAGCGCCCGCCAGAAGGACGTCGAACAGCGCGGCGGGAACGGCTTCATGGCCGTCGCGGCGACGCACGCGGCGCTGCTGATGGCGCAGGGCGCCGGCCGGCTGGTGCGCGCGGCCGAGGACCGGGGCGTGGTCGCGGTGCTCGACCCGCGGGTGGAGACCAAGCGGTACGGGAGCTTCTTCCGCTCCTCGATGCCGGAGTTCTGGTACACCACGGACCGCAACCAGGTGCGCCGCTCGCTGGCGGCGATCGACGCCTCGGCGCCGCCGGTCAAGCCGGTGGTGAAGCGGGGCTGAGCGGTGCGGTGATCCGGGGTTCCGTCCGGCCCCCTGGGGCCGCCGGGGCGGGCCCGGAAGCCCCCCGGAGACGCCGGAGGGGCTCCCCGCGACCGCGCGGTGGAGCCCCTTCCCGCTGGGTGCGCGCGAGGCGTCAGAGGCGGCGCAGGACCGCGACGACCTTGCCCAGGATGGTGGCGTTGTCGCCGTTGATCGGCTCGTACGCCGGGTTGTGCGGCATCAGCCAGATCCGGCCGTCCTCGCGCTTGAGCCGCTTGACCGTGGCCTCGCCGTCGATCATCGCGGCCACGATGTCTCCGTTCTCGGCGACCGGCTGGCGGCGCACGGTGACCCAGTCGCCGTCGCAGATGGCCGCCTCGATCATCGAGTCGCCGCGCACGGTGAGCGCGAACAGCTCGCCCTCGCCGACCAGCTGGCGGGGCAGCGGGAAGACGTCCTCGACCGTCTGCTCGGCCAGGATCGGGCCGCCGGCGGCGATCCGACCGACCAGCGGCACGTACGAGGTGGACGGCCTGCCGGCCGTCTCGGCGGTGTTCGGGCGGGCGACCTCGACGCCGCGGACCTCGTAGGCGCGCGGGCGGTGCGGGTCGCGGCGCAGGAAGCCCTTGCGCTCCAGGGCCATCAGCTGGTGGGCGACCGAGGAGGTGCTGGACAGGCCGACGGCCTGGCCGATCTCGCGCATGGACGGCGGGTATCCGCGACGCTGGACGGAGTCCCGGATGACCTCGATCACGCGGCGCTGGCGCTCGGTGAGACCGGCCTCGTCGGTACGGATGCCGGGGGGGCGGCCGGGCAGTGCGCGGGTGGGCGCCTGGTGGGCGTCGTCGATCGCGGGGGAGTGTTCGATCGGCTGGTCGGGAACGCGGCCCGTGCTGGAAAGGGCCGGGCCGGAGAGGCGCTGGTCTTCGCTACGGTCCATGCTGATGTCCACGCTCTGCTGATTCGTGGTGCGCTGCCCCACCTTGAACTGGGAGTGTTCCTGCACCGGGATGGTGTTGCTTTCGATGGTGTTCACGGCGGCCCCTCTCGACGGCTGTCCTCTCCCCTTTTCCAGCCCAACGCCCCTCCTATCGAAAGGTTGCGCCAAACACACGTTCGAGTGAATTATTCGAGAGTTGGCTGACTCGATCAAGGCTTTGCTGTACATCGAGACCGTGCATCGAGTAAATGTTCGATCGGATCTCGACTCCGGCAGTCTAATCGGTGCCGACACGCCAGGGGTGTCGCTTCCCCCGGAGACCTACATCTAGTGGCTACAGTCCTCTCCGTGCCCAGTACTAGTGGTTACGGCGCATGATCAGCTTGCCGAGGCCGGGGTCGCATCGCATAGACTCAACAGGTCCGCACGTCCTGCCAGGGAGGGATCCTCAGGTGCACTGCCCCTTCTGCCGGCATTCCGACAGCCGTGTTGTCGACAGCCGGACCAATGAGGACGGCAGCTCGATCCGCCGTCGTCGGCAGTGCCCGGACTGCGGCCGCCGCTTCACCACCGTGGAGACGGCCGCGCTGATGGTCATCAAGCGCAGCGGGGTCACCGAGCCCTTCTCCCGGGAGAAGGTCATCACCGGCGTCCGCAAGGCCTGTCAGGGCCGCCCGGTCACCGAGGACGCCCTCGCCCAGCTCGGCCAGCGGGTCGAGGAGTGCGTGCGCGCCACCGGCAACGCCGAGCTGACCACCCACGACGTCGGGCTGGCCATACTCGGCCCGCTCAAGGAACTCGACGTGGTCGCCTTCCTGCGCTTCGCCAGCGTGTACCAGGCGTACGACGGACTGGAAGACTTCGAGGCCGCCATCGCGGAACTCCGCGCCGAACGGCCCGTCCCCGAGGCGGACGGCACCTGCGTGCCCGTCGCCGCCGCCGCGCCCTAGGAGGCGCCGGCACCCGGCCCCCTGGCGGGCCTTGCTGCACCACGGGTCCCACGGGGCCCACGCATGCCCGGAAAAAGGGCACAGAACACAACAAACCGTGCGCAAGCAGGCGAGGTCTCCGCCTGCCCGCACACCGGAAGAACGAACCAGCGGTGCCCGGACTTTTCAGGGCACTTCGGGCGTTTGCCCAGGAGGAGGAAGAAGTGACAGACACCACGAGCGGTTCCGCACGCGGGTCGAAGTCCGACAAGACCACGGCCAAGGGCGGCGGCAAGGCCCCCAAGGGCGGTCTGCCGATCGGGCGCATCTACACCACTCCTGGCGTGCACCCGTACGACGAGGTCCGCTGGGAGCGCCGCGACGTCGTCATGACCAACTGGCGTGACGGGTCCATCAACTTCGAGCAGCGCGGCGTCGAGTTCCCCGAGTTCTGGTCGGTCAACGCCGTCAACATCGTCACGTCCAAGTACTTCCGCGGCGCCGTCGGCACTCCCCAGCGCGAGTGGAGCCTCAAGCAGATCATCGACCGCGTGGTGCTCACCTACCGCGCCGCCGGCGAGAAGCACGGCTACTTCGCCACCAAGGACGACGCCGAGATCTTCGAGCACGAGCTGACGCACGCCCTCCTCCACCAGGTGTTCAGCTTCAACTCGCCGGTCTGGTTCAACGTCGGCACCAAGCAGCCCCAGCAGGTCAGCGCCTGCTTCATCCTGTCCGTCGACGACTCCATGGAGTCGATCCTCGACTGGTACAAGGAAGAGGGCATGATCTTCAAGGGCGGCTCCGGCGCCGGCCTCAACCTCTCCCGCATCCGCTCCTCGAAGGAACTGCTGTCCTCCGGCGGCAACGCCTCCGGTCCGGTCTCCTTCATGCGCGGCGCCGACGCCTCCGCCGGCACCATCAAGTCCGGTGGTGCCACCCGCCGCGCGGCCAAGATGGTCGTGCTCGACGTCGACCACCCCGACGTCGAGGCCTTCATCGAGACCAAGGTGAAGGAGGAGGAGAAGATCCGCGCCCTGCGCGACGCCGGCTTCGACATGGACCTCGGCGGCGACGACATCACCTCCGTCCAGTACCAGAACGCCAACAACTCCGTCCGCGTCTCCGACGAATTCATGACCGCCGTCGAGAACGGCACCGAATTCGGCCTGCGCGCCCGGATGACCGGCGAGGTCATCGAGACCGTCGACGCCAAGAAGCTGTTCCGCAAGATGGCCGAGGCCGCCTGGGCCTGCGCCGACCCGGGGATCCAGTACGACTCCACCATCAACCACTGGCACACCTGCCCGGAGTCCGGCCGCATCAACGCGTCCAACCCCTGCTCCGAGTACATGCACCTGGACAACTCCAGCTGCAACCTCGCCTCGCTGAACCTGATGAAGTTCCTGCGCGACGACGACTCGTTCGACGCGGAGACCTTCGCCAAGGTCGTCGAGCTGGTCATCACCGCGATGGACATCTCCATCTGCTTCGCCGACTTCCCCACCGAGAAGATCGGCGAGACCACCCGCGCCTACCGCCAGCTCGGCATCGGCTACGCCAACCTCGGCGCCCTGCTGATGGCCACCGGCCACGCCTACGACAGCGAGGGCGGCCGCGCCCTGGCCGGCGCCATCACCTCGCTGATGACCGGCACCGCCTACCGCCGCGGCGCCGAACTCGCCGGCGTCGTCGGCCCGTACGACGGCTACGCCCGCAACGCCGCCCCGCACCAGCTGGTCATGAAGCAGCACGCGGACGCCTCGCTCGCCGCCGTCTCGCTCGACGACCTGGACGCCCCGGTCTGGGCCGTGGCCAACGACACCTGGCAGGACGTCCTGCGGATCGGCGCGCAGAACGGCTTCCGCAACGCCCAGGCCTCGGTGCTCGCCCCCACCGGCACCATCGGCCTGATGATGGACTGCGACACCACCGGCGTCGAGCCGGACCTGGCGCTCGTCAAGTTCAAGAAGCTCGTCGGCGGCGGCTCGATGCAGATCGTCAACGGCACCGTCCCGCGCGCCCTCAAGCGCCTCGGCTACCAGGACGAGCAGATCGAGGCGGTCGTCGCCCACATCGCCGAGCACGGCAACGTGGTGGACGCCCCGGGCCTCAAGGCCGAGCACTACGAGGTCTTCGACTGCGCGATGGGCGAGCGGGTCATCTCGGCCATGGGCCACGTCCGGATGATGGCCGCGATCCAGCCCTGGATCTCCGGCGCGATCTCCAAGACCGTGAACATGCCCGAGTCCGCCACCGTCGAGGAGATCGAGGAGATCTACTTCGAGGCGTGGAAGATGGGCGTCAAGGCGCTCGCCATCTACCGCGACAACTGCAAGGTCGGCCAGCCGCTTTCGGCGAAGAAGAAGGACTCCGAGCCCAAGCTCGCCCCGGCCACCGCGACCTCCCCGGCCGCCGCGGTCGAGAAGGTCGTCGAGTACCGGCCGGTCCGCAAGCGCCTGCCCAAGGGCCGCCCGGGCATCACCACCTCCTTCACGGTCGGTGGCGCCGAGGGCTACATGACCGCCAACTCCTACCCGGACGACGGCCTCGGCGAGGTCTTCCTCAAGATGTCCAAGCAGGGCTCGACCCTCGCGGGCATGATGGACGCCTTCTCCATCGCCGTCTCGGTCGGCCTGCAGTACGGCGTGCCGCTGGAGACCTACGTCTCGAAGTTCACCAACATGCGCTTCGAGCCGGCCGGTCTGACCGACGACCCGGACGTGCGGATGGCGCAGTCGATCGTCGACTACATCTTCCGCCGCCTGGCGCTCGACTTCCTGCCGTTCGAGACCCGGTCGGCGCTCGGCATCCACTCCGTCGAGGAGCGCCAGCGCCACCTGGACACGGGCTCCTACGAGCCGCTGGAGGCCGAGGAGCTCGACACCGAGTCGCTCGCCCAGTCCGCCCCGGTGGTCGCCGCCCCGGCCCCCGCCGTGGAGGCGCCCAAGGCCCCCAAGGCCTCCCCGGCGCAGGCCCACAACTCCACGGAGCTGATCGAGATCCAGCTCGGCCTCAACGCCGACGCCCCGCTCTGCTTCTCCTGCGGCACCAAGATGCGCCGCGCCGGCAGCTGCTACCTCTGCGAGGGCTGCGGCTCCACCAGCGGCTGCAGCTGACCGCCGCTACTGACCCCGCGCGGGTGAGCCACCGCTGAGGCGGGGCGAGGACTTCACGTCCTCGCCCCGCCTCTTCTCGTTGTCCGGGCACTTCGCGGACGCCGATGTCACGGATGGGGGCGGTGGGCGGTCGGTAGGGGTGACGGTGTTCGGCGGGAGGAGTGGTGTGGTGATGGGGACGGTGCTGGTGACCGGGGCGACGGGGGTTCTGGGGCGGGAGGTGGTGCGGCTGCTGGTCGCGCGCGGGGTGGCGGTGCGGGGGTTGAGCCGGCGGGTGCGGAGCGGGGGCGAGGGGGTCGAGTGGGTGGTCGGGGACCTGGTGACCGGGGAGGGGATCGCCGGGGCGGTGGCGGGGGTCGAGGCGGTGGTGGACTGCGCGACCACGGTGGGGCGCAAGGACGTGGCCGCGGTCCGGACGCTGGTGGCGGAGGCCGGGAGGGCGGGGGTGCGGCACCTGCTGTACGTGTCGATCGTCGGGGTCGACCGGGTGCCGATCCCGTACTACCGGGCGAAGCTCGCCTGTGAGCGGGTGGTGCGGGAGTCGGGGCTCGGGTGGACGGTGCTGCGGGCGACGCAGTTCCACGACCTGCTGCTGAGGATCTTCGACGTGTCGGCGCGGCTGCCGGTGTTCCCGGTGCCGGGCGGGGCGCGGGTCCAGCCGGTGGACGTGCGGGAGGTGGCCGCGCGGGTGGCGGAGCTGGTGGGGGAGGGGCCGGCCGGGTACGCGCCGGAGGTGGGCGGGCCGCGGGTGCGGCCGTACCGGGAGCTGGCCGAGGCGTACCTGCGGGCGTCGGGTCGGCGGCGGGTGCTGCTGCCGGTGCGGGTGCCGGGGGCTTCGGGGCGGGCGCTGCGGGCGGGCGGGAACCTCGCGCCGGAGCGGGCGGTGGGCCGGGGGAGCTTCGAGGAGGTGCTGGCGGAGCGGTTCGGCGACCGCTGATGTCAACCAGGGTTGACGGCGCCGCAACTGTCAACCATAGTTGACAGCATGAGTGAGAGCGGAGAACTCGCGGCCGCGGCGAGCAGCCGTGACCCCGCGGTCGGGCTCCGGGCGGTCCGCGCGCTGCGCGACCTGGCGGACCGCCTGGAAGGCCTACAGGTGGGCAACGCCCGGTCGCAGGGCTGGTCCTGGCAGGACATCGCGGTTTGCCTCGGGGTCACCAGGCAGGCGGTGCACAAGAAGTACGCCCGGCGCGGGCCCGGCAAGGACCAGGACGGAGGCTGAACGATGTTCGAGCGTTTCACCGAGCCGGCACGGCAGGTGGTGGCCGGGGCCCAGCAGGAGGCCGGGGAACTGCGGCACGGCCACATCGGGACGGAGCACCTGCTGCTGGCGATCCTGGCCCGGTCGGACGACCCGGCCGCCGGCGTCCTGATCGGGCTGGGCCTGGACCACGGGGCCGCCCGGCGGGCAGTGGTCCGACTGCTCGGGCCGGGGGACGACGCACAGGCGCTGGCCTCGATCGGGGTGGACCTGGACGCCGTCCGGACCGCGGTCGAATCGGCCTTCGGCGAGGGCGCGCTGGACGCGCCGGCCGAGGAGGAACCGAAGCGGCGGGGCTGGTTCAGGCTGGAGTCGAGGGCGGGCCGCAACCCGTTCAGTGCCCGGGCGAAGAAGGCGCTGGAGCTGTCGCTGCGCGAATCGCTGCGGCTGAAGTCCGGCCAGATCGCGGTCGGGCACCTGCTGCTGGGGGTCCTCCGGGAGGGGGAAGGCTTCGGCGCCCGGGTGATCGTCGATCACGGGCTGGATCCGCAGGCCGTCCGGCGGGCCGTCGAGGAGGTGCTGGCGTGAACCGGCGGGTCCGGCGGGTCCGGCGGTGCGTCGGTTGCGTCGCTGATCGGTGTGGATGACGCAATGCGGCCCCGTCCGGGTTTCCGGGCGGGGCCGTCGTACCGCCGGGCGGAGGTCTCGGTCGGGGTGTCGACGGATGAAGGTCGACGTGGACCTTGGCGGCGGCTGGCGGCTGCGTTAACGTCATCGGATCGGTTCGTCCGTCGCCCGCTCGCGATCTCTGCAGGCCCGTCTCCGGTACAGCGCGATGTCGTTCAGCCCACCGTCGGCAGCACGCCCTGGCGAGGAGGACCGCATTGACCCTCAACCCGACCGCGCCGTCCAGGAGTTCCGGTCACCGCGGTTCCGGCCGCCGCTTGGCCGTCGTACCCGCCCTGCTCGCGGCGCTGGCCCTGACCGCGGCCTGTTCCAACAGCTCCGGCGGTTCGGGCGGCGGGGGTGACGCGGCGCCCCCGTCGCTGTCCGGCGACTGCGCCAAGTACCAGCCGTACGCCGGGCATTCGGGCACCACGGTGACGATGTTCGCCTCGATCCTCAGCCCGGAGTCGGACAACCTGGAGAAGTCCTGGGCCGAGTTCGCCAAGTGCACCGGCATCAAGATCAGTTACGAGGGCTCGAACGACTTCGAGTCCCAGCTGCCGGTCCGGGTGGCCGGCGGCAACGCCCCGGACTTCGCGATCATCCCGCAGCCGGGCCTGCTGGCGCAGATGGTGAAGAGCGGCAAGGTGGTGAAGCCGCCCGCCCAGACGGTCACCAACGAGGACCGGTGGAGTCCGATCTGGAAGACCTACGGCTCGGTCAACGGCACCTTCTACGCGGCGCCGATGAGCGCCAACATGAAGTCGCTGGTCTGGTACTCGCCGAAGGCCTTCAAGGCGGGCGGCTTCGAGGTGCCGAAGACCTGGGCGGACCTGATGGCGCTCAGCGACCGGATCGCCAAGTCCGGTGGCGCCAAGCCCTGGTGCGGCGGCATCGCCTCGGGCACGGCCACCGGCTGGCCGGCCACCGACTGGCTGGAGGAGGTGGTGCTCGGCACGTACGGCGGTGACGTGTACGACCAGTGGGTCGGCCACCAGGTGAAGTTCTCCGACGAGAAGATCACCACGGCGATGAAGACCGTCGCCGGCTGGATGCAGAACCCGGCCTGGGTCAACGGCGGTTACGGCGACGTCAAGTCGATCGCCACCACCACCTTCCAGGACGCGGGCGCGCCGATCCTCACCGGCAAGTGCGCCATGCTCCAGCAGGCGTCGTTCTACGAGGCGCAGTGGCCCAAGGGCACCACGGTCGGCCCGGACGGCGACGTGTTCGCCTTCCACCTGCCCGCGGTGAACCCGGCGATCCCCAACCCGGTCGAGGGCGGCGGCGAGTTCCTGGCCGCCTTCTCCGGCCGGCCCGAGGTGCAGGCGGTGCAGAACTACCTGTCCAGCTCGGACTGGGCGAGCAGCCGGGTGAAGACCGCGACGGGCTGGGTCTCGGCCAACCAGGGCGTGGACAAGAGCCTGTACACCGACCCGATCGACCGGCTGTCGGCGGACGCGCTGACCGACCCGGCGGCGACCTTCCGCTTCGACGGCTCCGACCTGATGCCGGCCGCCATCGGTTCCGGGCAGGAGTGGAAGTCGCTGACCGCCTGGTTCGCCGAGGGGCAGTCGATCCAGAAGACCGCCGCCGACATCGACGCCGCCTGGCCTCAGTAGCCGCACGCCCGCAGTAGCCGCACGCCCGCAGTGGGCGCCCGGCTGCAGTGGGCAGACGCCCGCAGTGGGCGGACGCCCGCAGCAGGCGCCCGGCCGTGGTGGGCGTCGGGCCGGACTCGGGCCGGGCCCGGCCGGGCGCCGTTCAGGACCACCTGTCGAGGGCGGTGCGGGGCCACCCACCCGCACCGCCCGCCCCTTCCCACCAGAACAGGAGGGACGCACCGTCATGTCCGTACCCGGGACCCCTTCACCGGTCACCGCGCTCGCCACCGGCTCCTGGGGTGACGCGGCGGTCAAGTTCGGCAACAGCCTCGGCGCCGTCGCGGGCTTCCTCGGCATCCTGCTGCTGGTCTTCTTCGCGGCGGGCCGGGCCCGGGGCCGGCTCTCCCGCCCGCTGTCGGTGGTGGTGTTCCTCGGCCCGGCCGCGGTGCTGCTGCTGGTGGGCCTGGTCGTGCCGCTGATCCGCACGGTTTATCTGAGCCTGCAGAACGCCGACGGCAGCGGGTTCGTCGGCGGCGAGAACTTCGGCTGGGCGTTCACCACCGACTCGGTGCAGAAGGTGCTGGTCAACACGTTGCTCTGGCTGGTGGTCGCGCCGTTGGCGGCGACCGGCCTGGGCCTGGTGCTGGCGCTGCTGGTGGACCGGATGCGCGGTCAGGCGGTGTACAAGTCGCTGATCTTCATGCCGATGGCGATCTCGCTGGTCGGCGCCTCGATCATCTTCAAGTTCGTCTACGAGTCGCGCGGACCGGGCCAGTCGCAGATCGGCCTGCTGAGCCAACTCGCCATCGCGGTGGGCTGGGACGACCCGCCGAACTGGATGCTCTCGCAGCCGCTGAACACCTTCCTGCTGATGGCGGTGATGGTCTGGGTGCAGACGGGCTTCGCGCTGGTGGTGCTGTCGGCGGCGATCAAGGCGATCCCCGACGAGGTCACCGAGGCGGCCCGGCTGGACGGCGCGCAGGGGGTGCGGCTGTTCTGGTACGTCACGGTGCCGATGATCCGCACCACGGTGGTGGTGGTGCTGACCACCATCATGATCATCACGCTGAAGGCCTTCGACATCGTCCGCACCATGACCGGCGGCAACTTCGGCACCCAGGTGCTGGCCAACGAGATGTACTCGCAGTCCTTCGTGCAGTTCGACACCGGGCGGGGCAGTGCCCTCGCGGTGATCCTCTTCCTCGCCGTGCTGCCGTTGGTGGCCTACAACATCGTCCAGCTGCGGAAGGAGCGTGGGGTCCGATGAGCGCACCGCACGACAGGCCGGCCCGCGCGATGAGCGCGCCGCACGGAAGCCCGGTCCGGAAGGCCTTCAGCAGCCCGCTGGCCTCGGTCTTCGTGATCGCGGTGACCGTCCTGTGGACGATCCCGACGGTGGGCCTGCTGGTGACCTCGCTGCGCCCCAAGCAGGACGTGACGGCGAACGGCTGGTGGAACGCCTTCCTCCACCCGGACCTGGGCCTGGGCAACTACCACACGGTGCTGTTCGAGGGCGGCTCCGGCGTCTCCACCGGGCTGATGCCGTTCCTGGTGAACTCGCTGGCGATCAGCGTCCCGGCCACCCTGTTCCCGCTGGTGCTGGCGGCGATGGCGGCGTACGGGCTGGCCTGGGTGCGGTTCCGGGGGAGCGACACGGTGTTCTTCGGGGTGTTCGCGCTCCAGGTGGTGCCGATCCAGATGGCGCTGATCCCGCTGCTGCGGCTCTTCTCCGGCGGCGCGCACCTGGGCTCGCTGACGCTGATCCCGGCGGTGGACCTGAAGGGCAGCTACGCGCCGGTGTGGCTGGCGCACACCATGTTCGCGCTGCCGCTGGCGGTGTTCCTGCTGCACAACTTCATCGCCCAGTTGCCGCGGGACCTGATGGAGGCGGCGGTGGTGGACGGGGCCTCGCACTTCAAGATCTTCCGTTCGATCGTGCTGCCGCTGTGCACCCCGGCGCTGGCCTCGTTCGCGATCTTCCAGTTCCTGTGGGTCTGGAACGACCTGCTGGTCGCGCTGACCTTCGCGGGCGGTACGCCGGAGGTGGCGCCGATGACGGTCCGGCTGGCGCAGCTGTCCGGGTCCTTCGGCGGACGGTGGGAGCTGCTGACGGCCGGGGCGTTCCTGTCGATCATCGTCCCGCTGATCGTCTTCTTCAGCTTGCAGCGGTACTTCGTCCGGGGCCTGCTGGCGGGGTCGGTGAAGGGGTGACGGAGGGGTGGTGGAGGGGCTGCGGGAGCGGTGCGGGAGGGCTGCGGGAGCGGTGGCGGGGAGGCGGGCCGAATTTTCTGAACTTGTTCAGAACTGATTTTTGAACCTGTTCAGAATGCTCTACAGTCGGCTGCAGCCGCGGCGCCGAGCGCGCCCGACGACGGACTGCCCCAAGGGCGGCTTCCGCATGCCCGCCGACCATCGAGGGGGACTCATGTCCGGCCCGTCCACGCCCGCCCCGGCCGACCTGCCACCGGCGCCCGGACCCGCGACGCCTTGGGGGTCCGGCGTGTCCGCGCCGCCGCCGCACGGGTGGCTGCGCCCGAGTGACCCCGAGCGCAGGGCGGCCGCCACGCCCCGGGTCCTCCTCCTGGCGCTACTCACCGGCCTGCTGACGGCCTGGCTGCTGTTCGACGGCGTGGGCGTCAACCTGCTGATCTGCGCCGGGGCCACCGCTGCCGCGGCCGGTCTCGCCGCCCGGTCGGCGGGCCGCCGGATCCGGCCCTGGACGGTGGTGTGGAGCCTGCTCGCCGTCGCCCTGCTCGCCGTCCCGGCGCTCTGGGAGGCGGGCTGGCCGGTGACGCTGTCCATCGGGTGCGCGCTCGGCCTGGCCTCGCTCGCGCTGCACGGCGGCCGCCGCTGGGCGGGCG
Organism: Kitasatospora sp. NPDC098663; assembly: GCF_044760075.1. Lineage (NCBI taxonomy): Bacteria > Bacillati > Actinomycetota > Actinomycetes > Kitasatosporales > Streptomycetaceae > Kitasatospora > Kitasatospora sp. NPDC098663. The sequence continues at coordinate 71,527 of NZ_JBIWAP010000026.1, forward strand.
TCCTCCTCCCCCTGCCCGCCGTCCTCTGGCAGCTGCCGCCCGGCGCGCTCTGGCTGAGGGACGGGCTGCGCGGCCGGAGCCTGCCCCACCGGGGCCGGATCGTCCCGGTGCTCAAGGCGCTCGCGGTCGCCGCCGTCCTGCTGACCGTCTTCGGCCTGCTGTTCGCCGGTGCGGACGCCGCCATGGCGGACCTGCTGGGCAGCCTCAGCCCCAGTCTCGACCTCGGCGGGCTCCCGCTGCGCGCGGTGCTGTTCGTCCTGGGGGCGTTCACCGCCCTGGGCTTCGCCCACATCGCAGCCGGGCCCCGGCGCTGGGACCGTACGGTCGTCCGGCCGGGCCGGGCCCGCCGCCGACTGGAGTGGGCGCTGCCGCTGGTCGCGCTCAACCTGATGTTCGGCGCCTTCGCGGTGATCCAGGCACTGGTGGTGCTCGGTGGTGCCGACGCCGTCCTGCGCAACACCGGGATGAGCCGCTCCGAGTACGCCCGGCAGGGCTTCTGGCAGCTGAGCGCGATCACCGCGCTCACCCTGGTCGTGGTGGCGGTCGCCAAGCGCTGGGCCCCGCGCAGCACGCCCGCCGACCGCCGGGTGGCGCGGACCCTGCTCGGTGCGCTCTGCGTGCTCGCCCTGGTCGTGGTCGCCTCGGCGCTCGGCCGGATGTGGTTCTACGTCGACGCCTCCGGACTGACCAGGCTGCGGCTCTGGGTGCTGGTGGTCGAGGGCTGGCTCGGCATCGTCCTGCTGCTGCTGATCACCGCCGGGCTGACCCGCTCGGCGGGCTGGCTGCCCCGCGTCGTCGTCCTCAGCGGCATGCTCACGGCGGCGGTGTACGGGCTGATGGGCCCGGACGCGATCATCGCCGAGCAGAACGTCGCCCGCTTCGAGCGGACCTCCCGGATCGACCTGCGCAACGTCCGGGACCTCTCGCCGGACGCCGCCCCCGCCCTGGACCGGCTCCCCGCCGCCCAGCGGACCTGCGCGCTGCAGCTGATCCGCGCCGGACTGGAGAGCCACCCGGGGCAGCCCTGGTACGCGACCAGCGCCTCCGCCGCCCGGGCCCGGGAGATCCTGGCGCAACGGCCGCTGGTGGACCAGCTGGAGGAGGGGCGCACCTCCTGTGAGCGGGCCGGGATGAGGTACCAGGACCTCTGGCCCTGACGCCGGGCCTGACGCCTGCGTCCGTCTCGGGGGCCTTCGTTCGGGGCGGGGCCGGTGCGGAGCCGGTGCGAGGCCGGTACGAGGCCGGTACGAGGCCGGTGCGAGGCCGGGAAACGCGGCCGGGCCGGCCGGGAGCGTGCTGCTCCCGGCCGGCCCGGTCTGGTGTGCCCTGGTCGGGCTCAGTGCATCGCGACGCCGGAGGCCCCGCTCGGCAGGTCGCTGGCCTTGGCCTTGATCACGAAGACCGAGACCACCAGGGCCAGCCCGGCGAGCACGGCGCCCACGATGAAGCCGTGCGAAATCCCCTGGGTGAGGACCGAGTTGGCGGCGTCGGTGCCCTTCGGGAACTCGTGGTGCTGCTGGAGGTAGGCCAGCTGGTCCGGAGTGGCCGACTGGAGGAACTTCGGCTGCTGGAGCTTGCCCTCGGCGGTGGCGTAGTGCGCGAAGACCGTGGTCAGGATCGACAGCCCGAGCGAACCACCGATCTGCTGCATGGAGTTCAGCAGGCCGGATGCGGCGCCGGTCTCCTGACCGGGGACGCCCGCGACCGCGAGCAGCATCACCGGGACGAAGATCAGGCCCATGCCGAAGCCGAAGATGACCGTGGGGCCGAGCACCCCGTCCAGGTAGCCGCTGTCCTTGCTCATCTGGGTCAGCCAGGTGAGGCCGACGGTGACCAGCAGGGCGCCGCCCGCCATGAACGGCTTCGGGCCGTACTTGGCCTGGAGGCTGGAGGCGAGCTGCGCGGCGATGATGATCGACACGCTGATCGGGAGGAAGGAGACGCCGGCCTTCAGCGGGCTGTAGCCGAGCGGGCCCTGCACGAAGAGCGTGATGTAGAAGAAGATGCCGAACATGGCCGCGGCCAGGCAGAGCATCATCACCAGGCCGCCGGTGCGGTTGCGGTTGGCGAGCAGGTGCAGCGGGGTGATCGGCTGGTCGGTGCGGTTCTCGATCACGACGAACGCGGCGAGCAGCAGCACACCGCCGGCGAAGGAACCGAGAGTGATGCTGTCCGACCAGCCGTCCGAGGCGGCCCGGATGAACCCGTAGACCAGGCCGACCAGGCCGAGCGTCGAGGTGAGTGCGCCCGGCAGGTCGAAGCGGCCCGCGTGGCGCTCGGACTCGGCGATGTAGCGCGGTGCGGCGAGCGCGATCAGCGCCGCGATCGGCACGTTGACGAAGAAGACCCAGCGCCAGTCCAGGTACTCGGTGAGCAGGCCGCCGGCCAGCAGGCCGATCGCGGCACCGGACCCGGCCACCGCCGAGAAGACGCCGAACGCCTTGTTGCGTTCCGGCCCTTCCTCGAAGTTGGTGGCGATCAGGGCGAATGCCGTCGGTGAGCAGATCGCGCCGCCGATGCCCTGGAGCGCGCGGGCGGCCAGCAACATCCCGCCGTCCTGGGCGAAGCCGCCCAGCAGGGAGGCGAAGCCGAACAGCAGGGTTCCGAAGATGAACACCCTGCGGCGGCCGAGGATGTCGCCCGCGCGCCCGCCGAGCAGCAGCAGCCCGCCGAAGGTCAGCGTGTAGGCGTTGATGACCCACGACAGGTTGGTGGTCGAGAAGTTCAGCGCGTCCCTGATCTGCGGCAACGCGATGTTCACGATGGTGGCGTCGAGCACCACCATCAACTGCGTGGCCGCGATGACGGTCAGGGTGATGCCCTTGCCCCGGCCCTTACTGCTCTGTGGTGGTGAGTTCTTGGTGATCGTGTCGGAGATAGCCACGATTGTGCCCCCTGCTGGCTATGTGCCTGGCTGCGTGCTTCGTACGCTGCGGACCGACTGGTCCGGCGTGAGCCCACGGTCTGGCGCGGGCTAGGAAGGAACGGGATCGTTCACTAATGTGGACGATATCCTGGGCCTGATTGTGAACGCAAGCGTTCCCTAAGGATGGTGGCGATGGATCGGTTGGTGCGGCGCCTCACGGCGGACCGGGCGGCCGGGCGGGCGGGCGCCCGACCGCTTGAGGCGGTGGACGTGCCCCCGTCACCCCCAGCGCCACCGGGGGCGGCGCCCGAGCCGGCGGCTCACTGCCCGATGCGGGTCGCCCGCGCGGCCCTCGCGCGGCCGGTGCGGCGCCGGGGGAAGGAACTGGAGGACGCGATCTTCGCGGCCACGATCGACCAGCTCACCTCCGGCGGATACGCGCGGCTCACGATGGAAGGCGTCGCCGGCGCGGCGCGGACCGGGAAGGCCGCGCTCTACCGGCGCTGGGCATCCAAGGACGAACTGGTCATCGACGCCCTGGACGCCACTCTCCCACGCCCCTACGACACCCCCGACCTCGGGTCCGCGGATCTCGAATTGCGGCAGCTCATCGAGCTGTTCATGGGCGCGATGAACTCCCCGACGGGCGCCGCGATCCAGACGCTGATGGGCGAGATCGACCATGAACGGGCCGAGGTGTTCAAGGACTTCATCGGCCAGCGGGTGATCGAGCCGACCAAGGAGACCATCCTGGCGATCCTGCGCCGCGGCGCCGACCGGGGCGATGTCCGGCCTGGCGCGGCCACCGCGCTGGTCGCGGACGTCGTCCCGGCGATGCTGCTGTACCAGGTGAAGATCTGCGGCCGGGAGAACATGGGGCCGGACTTCGGGGCCCGGCTGCTGGACGAGGTGCTGTACCCGCTGATCCGCGCCTGAGAGCGGCTGCGGCTGCGGTTGCGGCTCCGCAGGCGGGGCTGCCGGCGGCCGGCCCGGAAGGCTGGGCGGCGGGGCTTAGGCTGGATGCTGCCCGGCTGAACGGGCTGCCCCTCCGCCGAACGGAACTCGCGATGCCCATCGTCCCGCCGACGCACTCCGTCGAGCGCTCGCTCCGCCGGGCCGGCGCCAAGATCGTCGTCGGCCTGGACGAGGTCGGGCGCGGCGCCTGGGCCGGCCCGGTCACCGTGGGCGCGGCCGTCACCGGCCTGCGCAGGGCCCCGGAGGGGCTGACCGACTCCAAGCTGCTCACCGAACTGCGCCGCCGCGCGCTCGCCCCGCTCCTCGCCGACTGGGTCACCGCCTACGCGCTCGGCCATGCCTCGCCGCAGGAGTGCGACGAACTCGGCATGACGGCGGCGCTGCGGCTGGCCGCCGTCCGCGCGCTGGAGGCGCTGCCGGTCGAGCCCGACGCGGTGATCCTGGACGGCAAGCACGACTACCTGGGCGGCCCCTGGCGGGTGCGCACGGTGATCAAGGGCGACCAGTCCTGCATCTGCGTCTCCGCCGCCTCGGTGCTCGCCAAGGTCCACCGCGACGGGCTGATGGCCGAACTCGGCGAGGAATGCCCGGAATACGGCTTCGCGGACAACGCCGGCTACCCGTCCCCGGTGCACCGCGCCGCGCTGGAGGAGTTCGGACCCACCGGGCATCACCGGCTCTCCTGGGCATACCTGGACGCGCTGCCGAAGTGGCGGCACCTGAAGCGCGTCCGGGACGTCGCGGGTGCGGCCGAAGGCTCCGCCGACGAACAGTTGACGCTCGGTTTCTGACGGTCCGTCTGGAATTGCCTGGGTGGGGCGGTGGGTGTGCGGTGCCCAATGGGTGGGGTGCGCGTGCGTGTTCGAGCGGCATTTGATAGATATCCGGGTATGCCTGTCTTCCCCGAGGAGTCGGAGATTCACGAGAGCCTCCCGGGCCCCGGCGTTCCCTTCCCCCGCGAGTCGGACGCACAAGCCCTCCGCGCGCCTGCCAACGGCGGCGCTTCTTCCACCGCACCCACCACCGTCGCCGCCGCTCCGGTGCCCGGGCCCCGTCCGGCACCGCCGCGTCCGGCACCCCCGCGCGCCGACCGCTCCGGTCCGCCGCGCCTGATCCCCAAGCCCTCGCCGGCGCAGCGCCGTTCGGGCGGCGCCGAACCACAGGTCGAGATCCAGCGCCTCGCCGCCACCCCGGCGCAGGCGCTGGAACGCGCGGACGACGCGGTCGACCGGCTGCTGGACGCCGGCCGCAATCCGGGCGACATCCTGGTGCTGACGGTCGGCGAGGCGCACCCCTGGCAGCAGCACGAACTCTCCTTCGGTGAGGAGCGCTACTGGGCGCAGCTCGCCGAGGGCGGGGACGTGTTCTACGCGGACGTCGCGCTGACCCGCCCGGTGCGCCGGGAGGTGGTCGTCCTGGTGGTCAATGGCGGGACGGCCGCCCGGGCCGCCGAGGCCCACGCCAAGGCGCTCGGCCACACGACCGCGTTGCTCGTGGTCTGCGGCGACGCAGGCCCGGTCGTCACCGGGGCCGCCGGAACCACGCCCGGCCGTTCGATCGGCGCCTGACCACGACCGAGCCACCCCGGGCCCGGCGCCGCACGGTGCCGGGCCCGGGGTCCGTCGTACCCCGGTGGCGGCGAGAGCGTACGGTCCGGGGCGCGGGCCGGCCCGTGGGTGTCGGCGGGTTCAGCGGGTTCAGCGGGTGCCGGTGCGCCGGGCCGGCTGGACGGCGGCGACCCGCGCCGGGGGCCACGGGTGCTCGGACTGCCGGGCGTGCTGGGCCCGTTCGGCCGCCTGGTGCCGGGCGCGCTGGCCGCGCGGGGCGTCCAGCGCCGAGCGCGGTGGCAGTTCCGTGACGGTGTGCACCACCCCGTCCGCCCACGAGCCCGCGTGCGGATCGCGCCCGCTCCGGCCGTCCCCGAGGACGTGCCAGCCCGCCGGGGTGAGCCCGATGTACGAGCCGCAGCGCAGACCGTGCAGGCCGGCCGCGTCCCGCAGCGCCCACATCCAGGCGCCGTCCTGCTCGGTCCAGCCGGGCGCGCCCTCGCGGCAGCGCAACAGCACGGCCGTGCGGGTCGGTTCGGCCAGCCGCAGGTCGTGCGGGGTGATCTGGCGCAGGTGCGTGAGCAGGGCGTTGCGGTGCTGCCAGCCGTCGGTGTCGTGTGGCCAGGGCGTGAACGAGGCCGAGGCGGACACGTGGTGCAGCGCGTTGAGGACGGCGATCACGACCGTGCCCGGCTGGGGCAGGTGGCGCTGGTGCAGTTCCACGACGAACTCGCGCGGGTCGCGCAGCAACGGGATCCCCGAGGCGGTCCAGGTCTCCAGGTCCAGCAGCCGTCTGGGCGCCGAACTCCGGGCGAGGGGATGCTGACCTCGGCCGATACCGTTGATCACGATCCTCCTTCCTGACCCACTGGCACGCGGGTACGTGGGTACGCCGAAGGCCGGGTCCAGCGGACAGGGTTTCGGGTACGCGCCAATTCTCGCGGTATCCGGGGTGGAGCGGCAACGATGAAACGATGAACGCCACCCGAAAGCCCACGTTCCGCCGGATATGTTCCACCGCGCTCCGAGCGTCGTTCGGGCGGCGTCGGACCTTGATCCAGACCGTGTGCGGGGTCAGGTGAACCGCCATCGCCACGGTGACCACTCCTTTCCCCGCTCCGGCGTCCCGCGTGTTCGCGAGTGGGCTGCTTTCTCCCTTCGTTAGGCCATTCGAGTGATGGGTGGAATGGCGGCCCACTGCCGCCCGGTCACCCCTGCACGGCCAGCACCAGGGGCAACACCGCGCTCGCCCCGGCACGGCGCAGCAGCCTGGCGGCCACGGTGACCGTCCAGCCCGAGTCGACGAGGTCGTCCACCAGCAGCACCGGCCCGCCGGCCTCGGCCACCGCCTGCGCCACCTCCGGCGGCAGCGTCAGCGCGCCGGCCAGCGAGTGCAGTCGCTGGGCGCTGTTGCTGCGCGCGCCGTGCGGGGGCCGACCGTCGGCGTACTCGATCCGGCCGAGCAGCGGCAGCCGGCCGATCTCGGCGATCCGCGCACCGAGGCTGCCCACCAGCTGGGGGCGGGTCGAGGAGGCCATGGCCACCACGCCGACCGGCCGCTCCAGTCGGGCGCCGTCCGCCGTCGCGGGCCCGGCCCAGCCGCCGGGGCCGCGGGCCCAGTCGGCGAGCACCGCGACCAGGGCGTCCACGGCCTCGCCGGGGACCGGTACGTCCGGGGCCTGCTCGGCCAGCAGGGCGCGCAGCCGGTTGCCCCAGCCGATGTCGGACAGCCGGCCGAGCGCCCGCCCGTTCTCGGCCTGCTCGCCCGCCGGGATCCGGCCCTTGAGGGGCACGCCGAGGGAGTCCATCCCGGTGGGCCAGAGCCGGCGCGGCTCGAAGCTGATGCCCGGGCGGCCGAGGGCGGCCCGGGCCGCTTCCAGCGCCTCGGCGGAGACCTCGGCGGTGTGCAGCGGCCCCGCGCAGTTGTCGCACCGGCCGCACGGACGGGCCTGCTCGTCGTCCAGCTGGCGGCGCAGGAACTCCATCCGGCAGCCGGTGGTCGCCGCGTACTCGCGCATCGCCCGCTGCTCGGCCTCGCGGGAGGCCGCGACCTTGGCGTACCGGGCGGTGTCGTACGCCCAGCTCTGCCCGGTGGCCGTCCAGCCGCCCTTGACCCGGCGGACGGCGCCGTCCACGTCGAGCACCTTGAGCATGGTCTCCAGCCGGGTGCGGCGCAGGTCCACCCGGGGCTCCAGCGCGGCGGTGGACAGCGGGCGGCCGGCCTCGGCCAGCGCGTCGATGGTGCGGCGGACCTGCTCCTCCGGCGGGAAGGCCAGCGAGGCGAAGTAGCGCCAGATCGCCTCGTCCTCGCGCCCGGGCAGCAGCAGCACCTCGGCCCGGTCGACGCCGCGCCCGGCCCGGCCGACCTGCTGGTAGTAGGCGATCGGCGAGCTGGGCGAGCCGAGGTGCACGACGAAGCCCAGGTCGGGCTTGTCGAAGCCCATGCCCAGCGCGGAGGTGGCGACCAGCGCCTTGACCCGGTTGGCCAGCAGGTCGGCCTCGGCGGTGCGGCGCTCGGCGTCCTCGGTGCGGCCGGAGTAGGAGGCCACCGGGAAGCCCCGCTCGCGCAGGAAGGTCGTCACCTCCTCGGTGGCGGCCACCGTCAGGGTGTAGACGATGCCCGAGCCCGGCAGCCGGTCGAGGTGGTCGGCGAGCCAGGCCAGCCGGTGCGCCGGGTCGGGCAGGGGCAGCACGCCCAGGGTGAGGCTCTCCCGGTCGAGGGGCCCGCGCAGCACCAGGGCGTGCTCGTCGGTGCTGCCGGTGCCGAGTTGCTCGGCGACGTCCGCGGTGACCCGGGCGTTGGCGGTGGCGGTGGTGGCCAGCACCGGGACGCCGGGCGGGAGCTCGGCGAGCATTGTGCGCAGTCGGCGGTAGTCGGGGCGGAAGTCGTGGCCCCAGTCCGAGATGCAGTGGGCCTCGTCGACCACGAGCAGGCCGGTGGAGGCGGCGAGCTTGGGCAGCACCTGGTCGCGGAAGTCGGGGTTGTTCAGCCGCTCGGGGCTGACCAGCAGGACGTCGACCTTCCCGGCGGAGACCTCGGCCTGGATCTCGTCCCACTCGTCGGTGTTGGCCGAGTTGATGGTCCGGGCGTGGATGCCGGCCCGGGCCGCCGACTCGACCTGGTTGCGCATCAGGGCGAGCAGCGGGGAGACGATCACCGTCGGCCCGGCGCCCCGGGCCCGGAGCAGGGCGGTGGAGATGAAGTAGACCGCGGACTTCCCCCAGCCGGTGCGCTGCACGACCAGGGCGCGGCGGTGGTCGACCACGAGGGCCTCGATGGCCGTCCACTGGTCCTCGCGCAGGGCGGCACCTGGCCCGGCGAGCTCGCGCAGGACGGCCTCGGCCCGCGCCCGGACCTCGGCGCGGTCGGCGGTGGCGGTGGTGTGGTTCTCGGGCTGCTGCATGGCGTCCATGTAACCCCGAGCCGCTGACATGGGGCGAATGCCGGGGCTGCGGAGAGGTGGAGGCCGGATGTATTTCATCAGCTCCTCAGCTGAACGGCCGCCGACTAATCACCCGGAGGAGTGGGCACGGCGTGCTCCGAATGAGGGAAGCGGAAAACGAGGGCGGAGTTATCCACAGGAAAAGAGAAAAATCCGGTGCGTCTCTCGGATTGCGTCACGCTTCCGGTCATGAACGCCGCTGACAACCGGAGCGTCATGAACAACGGGAGCGTCATGAACCACGAGCGCGTCACCCTGTCCCTCGGCCCGTCCTCCGGCCACCGGCCGGTCACCATGCGCGGCCCGGCCGACATGGCCGAACTGCTGCCCTACCTCCTGGGGTTCTACCCGGACGACAGCATCGTCGCGGTCGGCCTCCAGGGCCCCGACCTGCACCAGGGCGGAGTGATCCGGGCGGACGTCCCGGAGTCGCCCGAACAGTGGCCGGCTGCGGCGGAGGAGACGGCCGCCCTGCTGGTCGCCCTCTCCGAGCGCCACGGCGAGCGGCCGGTCCAGGTGCTCCTCTACCTCTGCCAGGATCCGACCACGGCGCACGCCCCTCCGGTGGTGGACGGTCTGCGGCCGCTGGCGGGCGACCTCCGCACGGCCTTCGGGCGCAGGGGGGTGGCCGTCAAGGAGTCGCTCTGCGTCTCGGACGGCCACTGGTGGTCCTTCCTCTGCCGCCGCGCCGGGTGCTGCGATCCGGCGGGCAACCCGATCCGCCGTGCTCTCGGTCCGGGCCCGGCGGCCGCCGCCGCGGCGTTCGCCGGTCTCGCGCCGCGTGGCAGCCGGAAGGCGATCATCGGCGGGCTGGCCCCGATCGGCCCGCCGGGGGCGGACACCCAGCGTGCGGCGCTCGCCCGGGCCGAGGCGGCCGAGGCCGCCAACGGTGCTGACGGCTCCGGGGGCGCGGTCGTCCAGGAGCAGGGCGCCGACTTGCTCGACCAGGCCTTCGCCGAGTTCGCGGCCGGGGCCCGGGAGCTCGACGAGGAGCGGGCGGCCCGGCTGCTGGTCGCCCTGCGGGACCGCCTCACCCGGGATCGCGGAGTCGAGTACACCCGGCCCGCCGAGCTCGCGCCCGCCGAGCGGCTCTGGCGCTTCCTCGCCCGGCGCGCCGTGCCGCCCTACGAGGGCTGCGCGGTGGCCCCGCTCACCCTGCTGGCCTGGGCCTCCTGGGTGGCGGGGGACACTGCGACGGCCCGCGTCGTGCTGGGCCGCGTCCTCCGACTCGACCCGTCCTACCTGCTGGCCGAGCTGCTGTACGAGTCGTTGAACGACGGCATGACGCCCGACGCGCTGCTCGCGGCGGTCGAGGCGCAGCGTCGGCGGCGCGAGGCGGGCGGGCCCGTGCCGGCGCCCGGCGGCGAACCGGGTCCGGCGCCCACGGAGGGCCCGGGTGGCGGCCAGGCGGGCCGCGGTGGGCCGTCGGGGCTGCCCGGGCCGGCAGGGGCCTCACGCCGCCGCCGGCCCGCCCGTCGGAAGGCCTCGGAGGCGGCTCAGGCCACGGCGGCGGCCGAGCGAGGCCCGGTCGGCCCCGACGAGCCGGCGCCGCGTCCGGACGGTCCGGGCCCGCTCGCCCTGCTGCCGGTGCCCGGGTGCGCTCCGGTGCCCCGGCAGCGGTCCGCCCGGGGTCTGCGGCTCGGTCGGGCGGTGGTGTCCCGGGCCGCCGCCGCACCGTCGGCCGCCGGGCGCCACCGGTGCCGGGGCATCCGGCGGGCGGCGAGGGGAGCCCACCATGCGCGCTGACCTCTCCGGGCGTCCTCCAGGGGCCGTCCGGAGCCTCGCCGCCCGGCCCGGGCGGGCTTCGCTAGGCCTCGCCGTGCGCCAGCTTGATCAGGCGGTCGAGCACCTTGCCGCCGCTCGCCCGAACGCCGTCGTGCTCCCACTCGTTGGTGATCCAGGTCCGCAGACCGCGTACCGCGCGGGCGGTCGCCAGCGAGTCGGCGGTGTCCACGTACATGTCGTCGTGGTAGACCGCCGCCACGACGGGGACGGTGTTGGCGGCCAGTCGTGCCGGGTCGTACAGGTCGGGCCAGTCGGTGCGGGCGGCCAGCAGGTCCGCGGTCTCCTTCAGCGGACGCAGCGCCGGGTCGGTGTCGAACATCCAGGGGTAGATCATCTCCCCGGTGAACAGCACCGGTGCGTCGGAGTCCAGCGCCGCCCGGGCGTCGAACTGCGGGAACTCCTTGCGGACCCGCTCGGCCGACCAGGCGGTGCCGCCCTGGTCCACCGAGCGCTGGCCGTAGATCGACTCGTGCAGCACGGCGTACAGGGGGCCCTCCGCGAAGGAGAGCTTGGCCTGGACACCGGCCAGGAAGGTGTCGGACAGCTCGGGGCCGGCCGCGCCGTCCACCCAGGCCTCCTCCAGCAGGTAGTGCAGGGTGCCGGAGCCGCTGCCGCCGCCGAGCATCAGCCCGAGGGCCTGGAACGCCTCGACGGTCAGCAGTCCGCCGTCGGGCAGCGTCGCGGGGGCGGCGGCGAGGTGCGCGGCGATCCGCCGTACCGCCTCGACGTCCTGCGGGAACCTGGCGTAGTGGTCCTCGTTCTTGTGGACCACCCGCGGGTAGGCGGCGCGGTAGACGTCGTCCGCCGAGCTGCCGAGGCCGGACAGGCCTCCGGTGATGAAGGCCTCGGCCAGGCCCTCGGGGGCGAAGGAGAGGTAGGTGAGGGTGCAGAAGCCGCCGAAGCTCTGGCCGAGCACGCTCCAGCGTCGGTCCGCGCCGAGCAACTGGTGGCGGATCAGCTCGGCGTCCCGCACGATCGAGTCCGCACGGAAGTGCGCCAGGTAGTCAGCCTGCTCCTGGGCACCGCCGCGCCGGGCGAGGGTCTGCCGGGTCGCGGGTGTGGAGCGACCGGTGCCGCGCTGGTCGAGCAGGAGCACTCGGTAGTCGTCGAGGGCGCGTTCCAGCCAGGCGTCGCGGCCGAGCGGGCGGGCGGCCTTGCCGCCGGGCCCGCCCTGGAGGAAGACCAGCCAGGGCAGGTCGGCCTGCTCGCGGCCGGCGGCCACCACCTCGCGGGCGTACACCTCGATCTGCTCGCCCTGCGGGTCGGCGTGGTCGAGAGGGGCCTGGAAGACGTGGTCGGTCGTAACAATCCCGGGCAGCCGGCTGACGGTGGACATGCAACTCCTCGGTCTCTGCTGGTCACAGCGGTCAGGTCGCGGCTCACGGGGTCACCGGGTGCGGGCGCCGCGACCCCCGCACCGTATCCTGACCGCGGTCGGGCACCGGTTCGACGGCCACCGCCCACTCGACCAGGCATACGATGCCGGGCCGGGGCGGGTTGCACGGCAGGCCGCGGGCCGGGACGCAGCCGCCACCACCCGACGGCGAGACCGCGCCGCCCTGGTGGCAGCCCGGTGACGGCCCGACCGTGACGGCTCGACGGCTGCGGCACGACCGCCCGGCGGGCCGGGCTCGACGGGCCGCACCCGTCGCCGGGCGTGACCTGGAGGCGGTGCGCGGCGTTCACCCCGGGGGGCCGGCGACCGGCCGACGGCCGTCCGGCGGCAGGTTCCGGGCGGACCGTTCGCCGAGCGGGGTGGCCACAGCGCCGGGGCGCCGGAGCCTGCGGGGCCCGCCCGGGCCACCTGGCCCGGCCGCCGCCGCAGGCCCACGGGCCGGGCGTCACCGGCACTCAGGGCCACCGGACCTGACGACGTACCGGGCGCCGTGGCGGGCCCGACGCGAAGGCGCGGCGCGCCGGTACCGGCCCGGTACCGCGCACCGCATGGCACGGCCCGGCACCGGGTACGGCCAGACACGGCACACCCGCCGACGGGGCACCCCGCCGGCCCGGCACCATCAGCACGCGATCGAGCGTGCTCGCGGCCCACCGGCCTGACCAGGCCACCGGACCGCCGAGGGGAGGAGAGTCCGGTGACCGCCATGAGGCCACCACAGGCCATGCCGGCCGAGAGCGTGGTCGGCGCGCCGAGACCGGTCGGCCGTCCCGACCAGGTCCAGACGGCCGGACCGACGGGGGCGCCCGTCGGCCCGAGTCGGCTCGCGGCCCCGCCAAGGCCGCAGCCCCCCGCCGTCCACCACGCGGTGCTCTGCGTCAACGCCCCTGCGATGGCCGCTTCCGGACCGGACGGCCAGCTGCGCGGCCACGGCCTGCACGGCTTCTACCGCAACGGCGTCCGGGTGCTCGCCCGGATGGAACTGCGTCTGGGCGGCATGGAGCCGCTGCCGCTCCAGGGCGCCCTGACCAGCACCGCGCAGGCCCGCTTCCTCGGCGCCGTCCGGCTCCCCGGCGACCTCGACCCGGACCCGGCGCTCACCGTCGAGCGGCTGCGCCACGCGGACGGGGTGGAGACCGTCATCGTGCGCAACACCGGCGGCCGGCCCGCCCGGCTGCCGATGGAGATCGCCCTCGGTACCGACCTCGGCCCGGTCGCCGAGATCGCCGCCGGGCACCGCCCGGCCGACCTGCCGGGCCAGGTGCAGTCCGCCGGGCTGCGCTGGGCCGGCCCAGCGCACAGCGCGGTGGTCAGCGCCAAGCCCTCCCCGCACGCGGTGCTGGCCGGGGCCGGGGTGCTCCGGTGGGACCTGGAGGTGCAACCCGGCGCCCGCTGGTCGGTCGAGCTGCGCGCCGAACTGGAGGGCACCGCCCCCGGCCCGCGGCCGCCCGGCGGGCGGGGCACGGGCGTGCCGCTGCCCTGGGCCGAACCGGAGGTCCGCAGCGACGATGCCCGGGCCGCCCTGCTGGTCACCCGCTCCCTGGACGCCCTCGGCGGGCTGCTGTTCGCCGACCCGGACCGCCCGACCGACCTCTACCCGGCCTCCGGCGCGCCCTGGCGCTTCGGCCTCGCCCCGGCCGACGCGCTCTGGGCCGCCCGGCTCACCCTGCCGCTCGGCACCCGGCTCGCCGCCGGCACCCTGCGGGCGCTGGCCCGCCGTCAGCAGCCCGCCGCCGCCCCGGGCCGCACCGAGGGCCTGCTGCCGGGCGTCCTTCGGCACGGCGGCCCCGAGCTGCCGCCCACCTGCACCGCCACCGAGGCCACCCTGCTGTTCGTCACCGTGCTGGCCGAGGCCTGGCGCTGGGGCCTGCCCCGCACGGAGACCGCCGACCTGCTCCCGGCCGCCGAGCGGGCCCTGACCGCCCTCCGCGAGGGCCTGGTCGACGGTTTCGTCACCGACCTCAGCCGCCCGGCGGAGGACCGCGCCGCCCACCCGGTGGCCGCCCGGGCCGAGGTCCAGGCGCAGGCCCACCGCGCCGCCCTGCACGGCGCCGAACTGCTGGAGGCCTTCGGCCGCCCCGGCGCCGGGGAGTGGCGCGGCTGGGCCGCCGAACTGCGCGGGCGCTTCCGCGAGCGGTTCTGGATCGACGACCTCTCCGGCGGCCGCCCCGCCGCCGCGCTGGCGCCGGGCGGCCAGCCGTTGCCGGCCGTCGCCTCCTGCCTGGTGCACCTGCTGGACACCGGGCTCGCCGCCGACGGCGGTCGGCACGAGAGCCTGCTGGACCGGGAACAGACCCGGCTGCTGGCCCAGCGCCTGGCCGCGCCGGAGCTGGACAGCGGCTGGGGCCTGCGCACGCTCAGCGCCAAGTCCCCCCGATTCAACCCGCTGGGCCACCGCGGCGGCGCGGTACGCGTCCACGAGACCGCGCTGGCGATCGCCGGGCTGGCCGAAGCCGGCCACGAGAACGAGGCCGGCGCCCTGCTGGAGGGCCTGCTCGCCGCGGCCGCCCACTACGAGGGGCGGCTGCCGGAGATGTACGCGGGGGAGCAGCGCATCCCCGGCTGCCCGCCGGTGCCGCACCCGGCCGCCTGCCGCCCGGCGGCGGTCTCGGCGGCCGGCGCCGCGCACGCGGTGTTCGCGCTCGCCGGGGTCCGCCCCGACGTGCCGGGCGGCCGGGTCCTGGTCCGCCCGGCCAGCACCGCTCCGCTCGGCGAGCTGGAGCTGACCGGCCTGCGGGTCGCGGGCGAGCCCTTCTCGGTCCGGGTGAGCCGGATCGGCGTGGCGATGGTCGAGGAGGCCTCCGCGGAGCTGCAACTGGTCGCCCGCTGATACCCCTGCCCGGGCCCGCCCGGCTCCGGCGACACCTCAGGCGGGCCGTGCGCGGTCCGTGTACGGGCCTGTGCTTATCGTCAGAGAGACGACTATGATCGTCGCCATGTCGCGCTACGATCCGTCGGCCTTCCCCCCGTTCGCTGTCACGGTTGACCTGGTGGTGCTGACGGTGCGCGACCACGCGCTCTGCGCCCTGCTGGTCAGACGCGGTGAGCCGCCGTTCCAGGGGTACTGGGCACTGCCCGGCGGCTTCGTCCGCCCGGACGAGGGCCTGGCCGAGGCCGCCTCCCGGGAGCTGGCCGAGGAGACCGGCCTGCGCGCGCACTCCGCCCCGGGCCACGAGGCGGTCGGCCCCGGCGCGGCCGGTGCCCACCTGGAGCAGCTCGCCACCTACGGCCACCCGCAGCGCGACCCCCGGATGCGGGTGGTCAGCGTCGCCTACCTGGTCCTCGCCCCCGACCTGCCGACCCCCCGGGCCGGCGGCGACGCCAGCAGCGCCCGCTGGGCCCCGGTCGGCGAACTGCTCGGCCGGAGCCCGGTCGACGGCGTCCCGCTCGCCTTCGACCACGGGCTGATCCTCGCCGACGGCGTGGAACGCGCCCGCTCCAAGATCGAGTACTCCTCCCTCGCCACCGCCTTCTGCCCCACCGAGTTCACCGTCGGCGAGCTGCGCCGGGTCTACGAAGCGGTCTGGGGCGTGGTCCTGGACCCGCGGAACTTCCACCGCAAGGTCACCGGCACCCCCGGCTTCCTGCTGCCCTCCGGCGGCACGACGACCCGTCAGGGCGGCCGCCCCGCCCAGCTGTTCACCGCGGGCGGCGCGACCGTCCTCAACCCGCCCATGCTGCGCCCGGAGTCCTGACCCGGCCCCGGCCCGCCGCCGGCTCCCCCCGACCCGGGAATCGCAGGATCGGATTGTCCCCTGATCGGGTGAGGTGGGTGGCCGACGGGCCCGCGCCGCTCCCGTAATGCCCGGAATCTCCGTCACCGGCCCCTAATGTGCTGGCGCGGGGCCGTGTTGGCACGCGCCAACACACCAGGGGGCGCCCCGCGTCGGGCAGGTCGGCCGAGGGCATGGGAGCAGGCAGCGATGATCCAGATCACCGGACTGACCAAGGTCTACCGCAAGGGCGCGCCGCCCGCGGTGCTCGATCTGACCTTCGACGCCAGGCCCGGCATGGTGACCGCGCTGCTCGGCGCCGAGGGCGCAGGCAAGTCCACCGCGCTGCGGCTGATGCTCGAACTCGAACGCGGCCAGGGCATCACGCTCTTCGACGGCCGCACCTACCGCCGGCTGCGCCGCCCCGAGCGCGAGGTCGGCGTGCTGCTGCCCGGCCCCGGGCCGGGCGCGGCCGCCGTGGCGGGCCATCCGGGCCGCAAGGCTCACGGCCACCTGCGGATGCTGGCCGCAGCGGTCGGCGCCTCCGCACGGCGGGCCGACGAACTGCTGGAGCAGACCCGGCTGGCCGCCGTCGCCGGGCAGCGGCTGCGCAGCTTCTCGCCCGGCATGCACCGCCGGCTGGCCCTGGCCGCGGCCTTGCTCGGCGACCCCGGCACGCTGCTGCTGGACGCGCCGACCGAGGGACTGTCCCCGCGCAACGTCGAGTGGTTCCACTCCTTCCTGCACTCGTTCGGCGTCGCCGGCGGGACGGTCCTGGTGACCACCCGCACCCCGCAGGAGGCCGCGCAGCTCGCCGACCGGGTCATCACGCTGGACCGCGGCCGGCTGGTGGCGGACCAGCCGGTGGCGGAGTTCCGCCGGACCAGGCTCAGCCCCGAAGTGGCCGTCCGCGGGCCGCAGATGGCGCGGCTGGCCGACCTGCTGGTCGGTCAGGGCGCCGAGGTGCGGCGGGACGGCGGCGCGGGCCTCGCCGTGGCGGGCGTCGACCGTACCGAGATCGGTGAACTCGCCTATCGCCACGGCATCCTGCTGCACGAGCTGGCCGACCGGGTGGTCGAGCAGCCGGCGCCCCGGGTCGCCCTGCCGGTCGCTTCGGGCCGCTCCGGCCACCTCCGTGTCCAGTCGGGCCCCACCACCTCCGAACCGAGCCCCGAACGCGGCCCTGAACCCGGCCCTGAACCCGGCCCCGAGCCCGCTCAGGACCCGGCCGCCGACGTCCCGGTCGTCACCGTCCCGCGCCACCGGGGCGCCCGCCGCTCGGAGGCCCGGCCGCCGGCCGCCCACCACCGGGACGAGGCGGCGCTGCCCACCCGCGCCCTGCCGGCCGCCTCGGCCGCGACCGCCCTCTCCGCCCTCGGTGCCACCACCCGTCGGGCCGAGCCCGCCGAGCCCACCCCGACCGTCGTCGTGGAGCGGCTGTTCCGTGACGGCCCCGGCGCCCTGGCCGGATCCGCGTCGGCCCTCGCCCCGACCCCCGACCCCGCTGCCGGCGCCGGGAAGTCCGCGCCCGACCCGACCAGGGGCCGCGAGAGCGCCGCCGACCTGCTGACCGACGACACCGTCCGCCTCGGCCGCCCGGCCGGGGCCCGGGCCGCGACCCCGGCCCCCGGCGTTCCCGTCAGCCCCGCCACCCCCGACGACCACCGGAGCGAGTGAACCGTGCGTGTCCTGGCCTACGAGCTGCGCCGCCTGCGCGGCCTGCGTTCCACCTGGCTGCTGCTCGCCGCCGTGCTGCTGTGCGACGCCGTCACGGCCGCCGTCCTGGCGAGCCAGGCCCCGGCCGGCCCGCTGGCCACCCCGGCCGGGGTGCGGCTGCTGACCGCCGCCGTACCGCTGATCCCGCTGCCGTTCGCCGCGTTGGGGGCCGGTGTGCTGGGCGCGCTCTCGTACGGGCACGAGGTGCGGCACCCGGGACTGCCGGCCTCCCAGGTGTCGTACCCGCGGCGGGTGCGGCTGTTGCTGGCCAAGCTGCTGGTGGTCGGTCCCGTCGCAGGGCTGCTGGCGCTGGCGACCCTGCTCCTCGACGCGGTGGCGGTGCAGCTGGCGCTGCCGGGCGGGGTGACGGTGGCCGCCTGGGTGGAGCCCTCGGCCTTGTCGGACCAGGTGTCGAGGGCGCTGGCCGCCACCGGGCTGTCCGACCTGGCCGACCTGCCGGGCGTGTTCGCCCCGGTGGCGCTGGCGGCCGGCCACGGGGTGCCGGCGGCCCTGCTGGCCTTCGTCCTGCTGACCGTCGTGGCGGGCTGGACCGGGGTGCTGACGGCGTCGCTGACCCGCAGCGCCTCGGTCGGGGTGCTGCTGTTGTGTGCGCTGCCGCCGCTGCTGGAGTCCGGTGTGGCGCTGCTGCTGCGGGAGATCGGCAGGCCGTGGCCGACCCGTGCGGCCGAACTGCTGCCGTTCCAGTCCGGCGTCGAATGGGCCTACGGCTGGGTTTACCGAGGGGAGCACGAGGCCGCGGCCGGGAACGCGGCGCTGACGGATCCGGCTCTGCTCGCGGCGGTGGCGGCGCCCGCGGCCGTCCTGCTGCTCGCGGCGCTCCTGGTGCAGGTCCGGCGGCGCGCGCTCTGACGCCGGGCGCCGAAGGGGGCGGCCGCGCCGAAGCATCAAGATCGACCAGCAGTGACCGTAATGCGCGGTTCTTCCTGATAAGAAGTCAATTATCCAGTCGCGGTCGATCACCCTTTCGTGTGCTTTTCACGAGAATTCTCAAGCTGCGCCTGCCGATCGCCGACAAAGGAGCTGTGAGTACCCTTGCGCACCCCACCATGACCCCCGCCCGTTCCGCCGACGGCCCCATTCACGGCCCCGGCGATCTGGACCGCTTCTCGTACGCCGACCGGCCGACTCCGCCGACGCCCCGCTGGGAGGGCGCCGAGTCCGATCTCGCCCGGGTCGGTCGCAAGACCACCAGCAGCCGCGGCCGCGGTCTGCACGGCCAGCTGGTCCAGCAGCTCGGCCAGATGATCGTCTCCGGCGACCTGGGCGCCGACCGTCCGCTCGTGCCCGAGGAGATCGGCCAGCGGTTCGAGGTGTCCCGCACAGTCGTCCGCGAGTCGCTGCGCGTCCTGGAGGCCAAGGGCCTGGTCAGCGCCCGGCCGAACGTCGGCACCCGGGTCCGCCCGGTCGCCGACTGGAACCTGTTGGACCCGGACATCATCGAGTGGCGCGCCTTCGGCCCGCAGCGGGACGAGCAGCGCCGGGAGCTGTTCGAGCTCCGCTGGGCGATCGAGCCGCTGGCCGCCCGGCTCGCCGCCGGCCACGGCCGGGAGGACGTCCAGCAGCGGCTGGTCGAGCTGGTCGAGATCATGGGCCACGCCGCCGCCCAGGCCGACCTCTCCACCTACGCCCGGGCCGACGCCGAGCTGCACGGTCTGATCCTCCAGATGGCCGGCAACCGGATGCTGGAGCACCTGTCCGGGATCGTCGCCGGCGCGCTGCAGGTGTCGGGCGGCCCGGCCATCTCCTGCGAGCGAGCCTCCGAGTCCTCGGTCAGCCTGCACGCCCG
This sequence comes from Kitasatospora sp. NPDC098663, assembly GCF_044760075.1. Classification (NCBI taxonomy): domain Bacteria; kingdom Bacillati; phylum Actinomycetota; class Actinomycetes; order Kitasatosporales; family Streptomycetaceae; genus Kitasatospora; species Kitasatospora sp. NPDC098663. The sequence continues at coordinate 90,775 of NZ_JBIWAP010000026.1, forward strand.
GCTGGTGGACGCGCTGGGCACCGGCGACGGAACCGCGGGGGAGGCCGCGATGCGGGCGCTGCTCACCGTCCACCCCGAGATCGAGCCGTCCGTCCCCGCCCCTCGGGAGCACTGAGCGGGCCGTTCCGGTGAGCGGGCGTCCCGTCCGTCCTCCGTTCCTCCAGGGCCCTCCGGCCGCACCCGCGCGGCGCAGCCGGAGGGCTTCTGCACGCCGGCGGTCCGACCCGGACATGTGATGCCCAGTCCATGACAACAGGTTTCGGCGCGAGTGCGCGATGATGGATTCCGGCCCCGTGGCCGCGGGCGCCGAGTGGTGTGACCCGCGACACGAAGGCCATGCGTAACACTTGACGAGTAGCAGCGATGTCTCCTGAGCGGGAGCAGCTCCGGAATACTTCAACATGTCACAATGCTGTGTTGGTCCGCGGCGCTGCTGCCGTCCTGCAAACCCAGTCCTCAAGCCCGAGTCGGTCGGAATCGACACCGCGCGCCCGACGCGCGATTTCCTTCCCCGCCCGCTCGGGCGGCCGGTACGGGTTCGAGTCCACTCATCGTCCGAGAGGTTGTTCGTGTCGGCCAGCACATCCCGTTCGCTTCCCCCCGAGATCGCCGAGTCCGCAGCTCTGCTGGCGCTCATCGAGCGGGGCAAGGCCCAGGGGCAGATCGCCGGTGACGACGTGCGCCAGGCGTTCGAGGCGGACCAGATCCCGGTCACCAAGTGGAAGAACGTCATGCGCAGCCTCAACCAGGTGCTGATTGAGGAGGGGGTGGATCTCATGGTCAGCGCGGCCGAACCGGCCGGCGCCAAGCGCAAGAGCGTTGCTGCCAAGAGCCCCACCAAGCGCACCGCCACCAAGGCTGTCACCACCCGGAGCCCGGCCGCCCCCACGGCCCCGACCAAGCCGCCCGTGCGCATCGCGCCCGGTGCGCCCGTCGCGGCCCCGGCCGTGGCGGCCGCCACGGCGTCCGCCCCCACGGTGTCCGCCGAGATCACCTCGGAGACGACCGGGGTCGCCTCCGAGCTGAAGGCGGTCGCGAAGAAGGCCGCCCCGGCCAAGAAGGCCGCGGCCAAGAAGACCGCCGCGCCGGCCAAGAAGACCGCCGCCAAGAAGACCGCCGCCAAGGCGGGCAAGGGCGACGAGGAGCTCATCGGCGAGGAGGAGCTGCTCGAGGACGTCGCACTGCCCGGCGACAAGGCGGGCGAGGAGGCGGAGCCCGAGGAGGAGTCGCAGGGCTTCGTGCTCTCCGACGACGACGAGGACGACGCGCCGGCCCAGCAGGTCGCCGTCGCCGGTGCCACCGCCGACCCGGTCAAGGACTATCTGAAGCAGATCGGCAAGGTCCCGCTGCTCAACGCCGAGCAGGAGGTCGAGCTCGCCAAGCGCATCGAGGCCGGTCTGTTCGCCGAGGACAAGCTCTCGGCCGCCGACAAGCTCGCCCCCAAGCTCAAGCGCGAGCTGGAGATCATCGCCGAGGACGGCCGCCGCGCCAAGAACCACCTGCTGGAGGCCAACCTCCGCCTGGTGGTCTCGCTGGCCAAGCGCTACACCGGCCGCGGCATGCTCTTCCTGGACCTGATCCAGGAGGGCAACCTCGGTCTGATCCGTGCGGTCGAGAAGTTCGACTACACCAAGGGCTACAAGTTCTCCACCTACGCCACCTGGTGGATCCGCCAGGCGATCACCCGCGCCATGGCCGACCAGGCCCGCACCATCCGCATCCCGGTGCACATGGTCGAGGTCATCAACAAGCTGGCCCGCGTCCAGCGCCAGATGCTCCAGGACCTGGGCCGCGAGCCCACCCCGGAGGAGCTGGCCAAGGAACTCGACATGACCCCCGAGAAGGTCATCGAGGTCCAGAAGTACGGCCGTGAGCCGATCTCGCTGCACACCCCGCTCGGCGAGGACGGCGACAGCGAGTTCGGTGACCTGATCGAGGACTCCGAGGCGGTCGTCCCGGCCGACGCGGTCTCCTTCACCCTGCTCCAGGAGCAGCTGCACTCGGTTCTGGACACCCTCTCCGAGCGCGAGGCCGGCGTGGTCTCGATGCGCTTCGGCCTGACGGACGGTCAGCCGAAGACGCTCGACGAGATCGGCAAGGTGTACGGGGTCACCCGTGAGCGCATCCGCCAGATCGAGTCGAAGACCATGTCGAAGCTGCGCCACCCGTCGCGTTCCCAGGTGCTGCGCGACTACCTGGACTGATCCGGCCGGTACGGCCGCAGGCGTGTGACGAAGGCCCGGAGCCCCACGGCTCCGGGCCTTCGCCGCTGTCCGGGCGGGTCAGCGTCCGGGTGGCCGTTGTCCCTCGTCCGGGTGGCGGTGCGGCGGGAAGCGGTCGCACCGCGTAGTCGATCACCTACGCTGTGGCGGTTGCCTGCTGCCGAGCCGACTGGAGTCACGGTGCTGCCCAACCCGGACCGCGCTGCCCTGCCGACCCCCGCCCCGCCCCCGGCGAGCCCGGCGGCCGCCCGTGCGGGCCGCCGCCGACGGGCCGCCGTACTGGCGCTGCTGGCCGCCGTCCCCGTCCCGCTGGTCGCGCTCGGTACGGCCGGTCCGGCCGGGGCGCAGCGCCGGGTGGTCGGCGGCACCGCCGAGACCACCGTCGACCACCCGTGGGTGGTGGCGCTGTCCAGCCGCCAGCAGTTCGGCAGCGGCCGCTCCGGCCAGTTCTGCGGGGGAGCGCTGGTCACACCGACCAAGGTGGTGACGGCCGCGCACTGCTTCTACGACGAGTCCAGGGGCGCCAAGGTGGACCGGCCGGGCCTCAAGGCCGTCATCGGCCGGGACGACATGCGCAGCTCGGCCGGCCGCGAGGTGCCCGTCCGGTCGGTCTGGATCCACCCCGACTACTCGTTCACCGCCAACCTGAACGACGTCGCCGTGCTCACCCTCGCCGACCCCCAGGACTCCCGGCCGGTGATCGACCTGGTCGGCCAGGGCGAGACCGAGCCGTACGCGGCCGGGACCGCCGCGCGGGTCTTCGGCTGGGGCGACACCACCGGGCGCGGCGACTACTCGCCCACGCTGCGTGGCGTGGAGGTGCCGATCATCGCGGACCAGACCTGTGCGCAGGCCTACCCGGGCGGGCAGGACGGCAAGTTCGACGCCCGGGGCATGGTGTGCGCGGGGGAGGAGAAGGGCGGCAAGGACGCCTGCCAGGGCGACAGTGGCGGCCCGCTGGTCGTCGGCGGCCGACTGGTCGGCCTGGTCTCCTGGGGGACGGGCTGCGCCGAGGCGGCCCACCCGGGCGTCTACACCAGGGTGGCGTCCGTCGCGGACGCGGTGCGCTCGGTGCTGTGAGGGCCGCCGACGCTGTCGCCGGTGACCAACTGGTCACGTTCTGAAGCCTTATGGATGCGGATCGTGCCGGTCTCCGGGAACAGCAGAGCCGGGCGACCGGCCCCCGAGGGGACCTGTCGCCCGGCTCACCGGTCGCGCGGAGTGCGCGACCGGACACACAGCTCGACGCCGACTGCTGGTGTGGCGCCTTGGATCAGCGCTCTTCTTCGGCGGCCGTGGCGTTGGTGGTGCCGCTGAGACGGCCGCTCTCGTCCTGTATCTCCACGGCGATCTTCTTGAGCTCGGGCTCGAACTTCCGGCCGTGGTGGGCGCAGAAGAGCAGCTCTCCGCCGCTGGCGAGTACGACGCGCAGGTAGGCCTGGGCGCCGCAGCGGTCGCAGCGGTCAGCCGCGGTGAGCGGGCTCGCAGGTGTCAGAACAGTAGTCACGTCGCCTCTTCTCTAGCTCGACGAGCTGTCGTACCAGGGTCAACATCCAACCAGGCCGAAAACGTTCCCGCTCGTGGCTTTTCTTCTCTGAGGATTCTGCTGTGTTGATGAGGACGTGCCCCGGGGGCCGGTGGTTCATGCGTACCGAATCCCAGGATCCGCCCGTCCCTCGAACGCCCGATCGGGACCGGGTGCGAGGTCCGCGTAGCATAATCCTCTGCCGGGTTGGAGCATAAGCCCCGTCCCGGGCCCCGGTAGCCTGCATAACGGCAGTTCCGGAGCCTGTGCCAGGCCCCACGATCCGCCAGGACCGGTGGTACCGGGAGGAGATGGCGCCCCGGGGTCCGGACACCGGAGCGGTCCTTGTTCGCGCAGCGCGTACAAGCTGCGCGAGGGCGGCCCGCCGTGCTGTGCACCCAGCGGAGGGGTGCGAGCACACCGGGCGACGGCTGTCGGTGCGGCGTGCTGCACTGGCGGATGGTCCGGATGCGTCCCGATGTGACCGATGAGACAGAACTTCACCGAGGAGAGTGCCGCGTGAGTGCCGAAACGACCGTGCCGTCCGCACTGCTGGCCGGCGACGACGGTTCCAACTACACCGCTCGGCACCTGCTCGTCCTGGAGGGACTGGAGGCGGTCCGCAAGCGCCCCGGCATGTACATCGGCTCGACGGACAGTCGCGGCCTGATGCACTGCCTCTGGGAGATCATCGACAACTCCGTCGACGAGGCGCTGGGCGGTTACTGCGACCGCATCGAGGTCCTGCTGCACCCGGACTCCTCGGTCGAGGTCCGCGACAACGGGCGCGGCATCCCGGTCGACGTCGAGCCCAAGACCGGGCTGTCCGGCGTCGAGGTCGTGATGACCAAGCTGCACGCCGGCGGCAAGTTCGGCGGCGGCTCCTACGCGGCCTCCGGCGGCCTGCACGGCGTCGGCGCCTCCGTGGTCAACGCCCTCTCCGCCCGGCTGGACGTCGAGGTCGACCGCAGCGGGCACACCCACGCGATCAGCTTCCGCCGCGGCACCCCCGGCATCTTCACCGAGGCCAGCCCGGACGCGCCCTTCGAGCCCGCCAACGGCCTGACCAAGGCCCGCAAGGTGCCCAAGGCCCGCACCGGCACCAGGATCCGCTACTGGGCCGACCGGCAGATCTTCCTCAAGGACGCCCGGCTCTCCCTGGAGCACCTGCACAGCCGCGCCCGGCAGACGGCCTTCCTCGTCCCCGGCCTGACCATCGTCGTGCGTGACGAGCGCCTCACCGAGAGCGAGCAGGTCGAGGAGTCGGTCTTCCGCTTCGACGGCGGCATCGCCGAGTTCTGCGAGTTCCTGGCGCCCGACAAGCCGGTCTGCGACGTGCTGCGGCTGCGCGGCGAGGGCACCTTCAAGGAGACCGTGCCCGTCCTGGACGAGCTCGGCCACATGACCCCCACCGAGGTCACCCGGCAGCTCGGCGTGGACATCGCGCTGCGCTGGGGCGCCGGTTACGACACCACCCTGCGCTCCTTCGTCAACATCATCGCCACCCCCAAGGGCGGCACCCACATGACCGGCTTCGAGCGCTCGCTGGCCAAGACCGTCAACGAGGCGCTGCGCGCGGCCAAGCTGCTGCGCGTCGCCGAGGACGACATCACCAAGGACGACGCCACCGAGGGCCTCACCGCGGTGGTCACCGTCCGGCTCGCCGAGCCGCAGTTCGAGGGCCAGACCAAGGAGGTGCTCGGCACCTCGGCGGCCAACCGGATCGTCGCCGCCGTCGTCGCCAAGGAGCTCAAGGCCTTCCTCACCTCGGCCAAGAAGGACCAGAAGCTCCAGGCCCGGGCCGTGCTGGACAAGGTCGTCGCGGCCGCCCGCACCCGGGTCGCGGCCCGCCAGCACAAGGAGGCCCAGCGCCGCAAGACCGCGCTGGAGACCAGCTCGCTGCCGGCCAAGCTGGCCGACTGCCGCAGTGACGACGTCGACCGCAGCGAGCTCTTCATCGTCGAGGGAGACTCCGCGCTCGGCACCGCCAAGCTCGCCCGCAACTCCGAGTTCCAGGCGCTGCTGCCGATCCGCGGCAAGATCCTCAACGTGCAGAAGGCCTCGGTGAGCGACATGCTCAAGAACACCGAGTGCGCCGCGATCATCCAGGTGATAGGGGCCGGTTCGGGCCGCACCTTCGACATCGACCAGGCCCGCTACGGCCGGGTCATCTTCATGGCCGACGCCGACGTCGACGGCTCGCACATCCGCACCCTGCTGCTGACGCTGTTCCACCGCTACATGCGGCCGATGGTCGAGCAGGGCCGGGTCTTCGCCGCCGTGCCGCCGCTGCACCGGATCGAGCTCACCAACCCCAAGCGCGGCCAGGAGAAGTACCACTACACCTACTCCGACGCCGAACTGCGCTCCACCCTGCTGGAGTTCCAGCGCAAGGGGCAGCGCTGGAAGGAGCCGGTGCAGCGGTACAAGGGCCTGGGCGAGATGGACGCCGACCAGCTGGCCGAGACCACCATGGACCCGCGCCACCGCACGCTGCGCCGGATCAACCTGGGCGACCTGGAGCAGGCAGAGCGGATCTTCGACCTGCTGATGGGCAACGACGTCGCCCCGCGCAAGGAGTTCATCGTGGACTCGGCGGCCACCTTGGACCGCTCCCGCATCGACGCCTGAGGCCTTCGGAGTCCTCCGGCGCGAGGGCGTCCGGGGCCTTCGGATCCCTCCGGCGCGAGGGCCCTCCACCCGTGGGTGGAGGGCCCTCGCGCTGCCGGTTCCACCTGTGGTCCACCCCGGCGCCGATCAACCGGGGGCGCCGGATCCGTAGCGTCGGAGAGGTCAGTACAAGCCTCCTGTCGGGACGGAGAACTCCGATGACCGCCCTCGTCAACATCGTCGTGATCATCGCGGTGATGGTCCTCGTGGTCCAGCGCCAGATGCGCGCCCAGCGCCTGGACACCGAGCGCCGCTTCTGGCTGCTCCCGCTGATCCTCGGCGCGCTCGCGCTGCGCGACCCGCAACTCATCGACCACCAGCACACCGCGCTGTCCGCGACCCTGGTCGGGTGCGGCCTGGCGGCGGTGGTCGCGATGGGCTCCGTCTGGGGCTGGACCGTGCGGTTGTGGCGGGCCGGGGACGGCTCGGTCTGGGCCAAGGGCACCAAGGCCACGGTGGCCGCCTGGGTCGGCATGATCGCCATCCGGCTCGCCCTGTACGGCATCGGCGCGGCACTGCACGTCCACCAGGCGGGCAGCGCGCTGCTGCTGGGGCTGGCGGTCCTGCTGCTGACCCGCTCGTTCGTGGTGAACTGGCGGGCACGGGCCCTGGACCTGCCGCGACAGGCCGCCGTACCGCGCTGACCGCCCTGCCGGGGCCTGCCGGGCCCGCTGTCCGAGAACGTCGAGGAGGCACCTGTGGCCGAGTGGTACTGGACCCGCTGGCCGGCCCGCGAGGGGCTGGAGCGCGAGGCCGGGAGATGGCCGCGGCGGGCCCTCGCCCTGCTCGGCCGCACCGTCCTGCTGGTCGTCGTCTGCTGGGGGACGTTCTCCGGCGGCAAGTACACGGGCTGGGCGGTGGTGGTCGTGGCGGCCGGACTGCTCGGGGTCGCCGCCCTGGCCGCCGGCTACCTCCGCGCCACCCGGGAACAGCGCCTGGCGCTCTCGCTGGGCCTGGCCGTCGCCCTGCTCGGCAGCGCCTGGCTGGCCAACTGGGGGCAGGCCTACCTGCTGGCCGACTTCATCTGGTGCGGGCTGACCGTGATCGGGTTGGTCCGGCTGCCGGCCGCGCCCGGCCTGCTCACCGCGGCGGCCGCGCTGGGCTCGTACACCGCCGCCAGCTGGGCGAGCTGGGTGAGTGTCTTCGCCACCGTCGGCGGGCTCAGCCTGCTCGGCTACCTGCTGCGGCTGGACGTCGAGGCCCGGGGCACCGCCCGCCAGCTGCTCACCCAGGAGCGCGCCGCCCGGGCCGCCGAGGCGGAGAGCGCGGCGCTCGCCGAACGGGCCAGGATCGCCCGGGAGATCCACGACGTGCTCGCGCACAGCCTCTCCGCGCAGCTCGTCCACCTGGAGGCGGCCCGGCTGATGCTGGACGCCGGCACCGACCGCGGGCAGATCCGTGAACGGGTCGTCGCCGCCCGGCGGATGGCCCAGGACGGGCTGGTCGAGACCCGGCAGGCGCTGTCCGCGCTGCGCGGCGAGCTCACCCCGGTCGGCGAGTTCCTGGTGGAGCTGACCGCGCGGGAGCGGGCCGCGCTCACCGTCACCGGCACGCCCCGGCCGCTCGCCGCCGAGGCCGCCCTCGCGGTGCGGCGCACCGCGCAGGAGGCGGTGACCAACGTCCGCAAGCACGCGCCAGGCGCCCGGTGCACCGTCGAACTGCGCTACCTGCCGGAGGCGGTGGAACTGGAGGTGCGCAACTCCCGCCCTCCGCGCGGCGAACCGTCCGGGGAGCTGGCGGCCAGCGGCAGCGGGTACGGTCTGCTGGGGATGCGCGAACGCGCGGAACTGCTCGGCGGCACCCTGCTGGCGGGCCCCGAGGACGGAGGGTGGCGCGTGCTGCTGCAGGTGCCGGCATGAGCGAGCGCGGCGGGCTCATCATCAGCAGGTGCGGATTTCGCGAAGCGACTGCCGACCGGAGCGGGGCGGTCGCATGAGCGAGGCGGAAGTCACCAGGGTGCTGGTGGTGGACGACCAGACGGTGGTGCGCGAGGGCATCGTGATGCTGCTGGGGCTGCTGCCCGGCATCGAGGTGGTCGGCGCGGCGGCGGACGGGGAGGAGGCCGTCGCCCTGGTGGAGCGGTGTCACCCGGACGTGGTGCTGATGGATCTGCGGATGCCGCGCGTCGACGGCGTCGAGGCGACCCGGCGGATCCGGGCCGCGCACCCGCAGACCGAGGTGGTGGTGCTCACCACCTACGCCGACGACGACTCGCTGTTCCCCGCTCTGCAGGCCGGGGCGCGCGGCTACCTCACCAAGGACGCCGGCGGCGAGGAGATCGCCCGGGCGATCGCGGACGTCCGCGCGGGGGCGGCCGGGCTCTCGCCACAGATCCAACTCCGTTTGCTGGAAAGGCTTTCCGGGCCTTCGACCGGATCCGCGCCGGGGGCCGGGAAGCCGGTCGGGCGGCCGGGGGAGCTCCCGGACGGGCTGACCGCCCGGGAGGCGGAGGTGCTGGCGCTGATCGCCGAGGGGCTCTCCAACGCCGAGATCGCCCAGCGGCTGTTCGTCAGCCAGGCCACCGTGAAGACGCACATCAACAACCTGTTCGCCAAGACCGCGGTGCGGGACCGGGCACAGGCGGTCTCGTACGCCTTTCGACACGGGATCACCGGTACGCAGCAGTAGTCGGATGAGCGTCTGTCGGATGATCGATCACCTCATCGAGTGAAGGTATCGGCAATGGTCAGAGGGGCTGTCCGGCGGCCGCCATCATGGTTGGGGTCAGAGTGCCCGCCGGTCCAGGAGCAGTTGTGCCACAGCAGCAGACGAGCAGTCCCGGACAGGGGCAGCGATTTGACTGGTGGGCCGCTCCGGCCGCCGCCACCGCCTCCGACCGGCCGGACGTGCCCGGCCACCCGGCGGTACCGGCCCAGTCGGCCCCCAGCCGCGCGGTCCAGCCGGTACCGGCCGAGCGGGCGCCCGTCCGGGCCGCCGCCCCCGCCCAGCCCGCCGTCGAACCGGCGGCCGCCCCCCGGCCCCTGGTGCCCGCCACCGACAGCACCGAGGTGTACCGGGCCGTCCAGCGCAGCGACGCCTTCCAGGACATCCGCCGCAGCTACCGCTCGTTCGTCTTCCCGGTCAGCGGAGCCTTCCTCGGCTGGTTCCTGATGTACGTCGCCGCGCAGGCCGCCGCCCCCGGCCTGATGCGCAGCCAGGTGGCCGGCCCGCTCAACGTGGCCTGGCTGCTGGGCCTGCTGCAGTTCGCCTCGACCTTCCTGCTCACCTGGCTCTACGCCCGCAACGCCCGGACCAAGCGCGACCGCGCCGCCCTGGGCCTGCGCTGGGACACCCAGGACCAGCTGCGATGACGACCACGATCACGACCGCGGCGACGACCACGATGACGACCGCCACCCCGCCCCCCGTCGCCCCCACCGGCGACCACCACGACCTCGCGATCGCGCTGTTCGCCGTCGTCGTCCTGGTCACCCTGGCGATCACCCTCTGGGTCGGCCGCCGGGGCAGCGCCACCGAGGACTTCTACGCCGGCGGCCGCGACTTCACCCCGCTGCAGAACGGCTTCGCGCTCTCCGGCGACTACCTCTCCGCCGCCTCCTTCCTCGGCGTCGCCGGGCTGATCGCGCTGTACGGCTACGACGGCGTGCTCTACAGCATCGGCTTCCTGGTCGCCTGGCTGGTGGTGCTGATGCTGGTCGCCGAACTGGTCCGCAACGCCGGCCGGTACACCCTCGCCGACGTGCTCGCGCTGCGGCTGCGCCGCCGCAAGGTCCGGGCCGCGGCCGGTGGCGCCAGCGTCGTCGTCACCCTGCTCTACCTGGTCGCCCAGATGGTCGGCGCGGGCTCGCTGGTCGCCCTGCTGCTCGGCACCAACAGCGCCCAGGCCCGGACCTGGACCATCGTCGCCGTCGGCGGACTGATGATCGTCTACGTCACGATCGGCGGGATGCGGGCTACCACCTGGATCCAGATCGTCAAGGCCTTCCTGCTGATCGCCGGCTCGGTGCTGCTCACCGTGCTGCTGATGGTCCGCTTCCACGGCGACGTCGGCGAGCTGATGCGCCAGGCCGCCCAGCACAGCGGCGCCGGGCGGCGCTACCTCGAACCCGGCCTCAAGTACGGCGCCACCTTCACCAGTCGGCTCGACTTCTTCAGCCTGGGCCTCGCCCTGGTGCTCGGCACCGCCGGACTGCCGCACATCCTGTCCCGCTTCTACACCGTGCCCACCGCGCGGGCCGCCCGTCGTTCCACGATGTGGGCGATCGGCCTGGTCGGCGGCTTCTACCTGATGGCCATCGCGCTCGGCCTGGGCGCGACCGCGCTGGTCGGCTCGGCGGAGGTGCGGCACGCCAACTCGGCCGGGAACACCGCCGTCCCGCTGCTCGCCCTGGTGCTCGGCGGCGGCAACGGCAGCACCGGCGGGGTGGTGCTGTTCGCGCTGATCTCGGCGATCGCCTTCGCCACCATCCTCGCCGTGGTCGCCGGGCTCACCCTGGCCTCCTCGGCGGCCTTCGCCCACGACATCTGGGCCGGCGCCTGGCGCGGCCGGCCGCGGCGGCGCCCCTTCCGGCGGCGCGCCGCCGTCCCGGCCTCCCGGCCGGGGGCCGCGGCGGAGACCGAGCCGACGGGCGAGGCCAGCGAGCGCCAGGAGGTCTGGGTGGCACGGTTCGCGGCCGTCGGGATCGGCGCGGCCGCGATCGCGATCAGCCTCTACGCCCAGCAGCTGAACGTCGCCTTCCTGGTCGGCCTGGCCTTCGCGGTGGCGGCCTCCAGCAACCTGCCCGTCCTGCTGTACAGCCTGTTCTGGTCGCGGTTCACCACCCGCGGCGCGGTCTGGTCGGTGTACGGCGGACTGGTCCCGGCGATCGTGCTGGTCGTCTTCTCCCCGGTGGTCTCCGGCACCAAGGTGGCGCTCTTCCCCGGCGTCGACTTCCACTGGTTCCCGCTGGAGAACCCCGGCATCATCTCCATCCCGCTCGGCTTCCTGGCCGGCTGGATCGGGACGATCACCTCGCCCGAGCCGGCCGACGCGGACCGCTTCGCCGAGCTGGAGGTACGCGCCCTCACCGGTGCGGGCGCGGCCTGAGCGCCGCGCCCCGGGGAACCCCGGCGGGCCTGGGGCCGCCGGGGTTCCCCCACGTCCGGGCGCGGTGTCAGGCCCGGACCGCCAGGCCGTAGCGGTGCTCGGGGCGGCCGGTGTCGCCGTAGCGCAGGGTCAGCCGCAGCCGGCTGTCCCGCTCCAGCTGCTTGAGGTAGCGCTGCGCCGTCGAGCGGCTGAGCCCGGTGGCGTCCGCGACCTCCTGCGCGGACAGCGGGCGGCCCGCCTGGCGCAGCACCCCCAGCACCAGGTCGGTGGTGGGCGCCGAGTGCCCCTTCGGCAGCGGGCCGGCCGGGGCGGCGGCGCTGCGCAGGGTGGCGAACAGCCGGTCCACCTCGTCCTGGCCGGCCTCCCGGGCCGCCGGGCCGGCCAGCGCGTGCCGCAGCTGCGCGTACGCGACCAGCTTGTCCCGCAGGCCGGCGAAGGTGAACGGCTTGACCAGGTACTGCAGCGCGCCGTGCTGCATCGCGGCGTGCACCGTCGACACGTCCCGGGCGGCCGTCACCATCATCACGTCGCAGGCCACCTGCCGATCCCGCAGCCGGCGCACCAGCGCCAGGCCGGTCTCGTCCGGCAGGTGGTGGTCGAGCAGCAGCAGGTCCACCGGGCGGCGCTCCAGCGCGGCCAGCGCCTCCCCGGCCGAGTGCGCGGTGCCGGTCACCCGGAAGCCCGGCACCTTGGCCACGTACGCGGCGTGCACGTCCGCGACCCGGAAGTCGTCGTCCACCACGAGTACGTCGATCATCAGGCCTCCACGAGCTGAGTGGTGAGCAGGGCCTCGGGCAGCTCGACCGTGAACCGGGCGCCGCCGAGCGGTCCCGCGTCGAGCACGATCCGGCCGCCGGTCCGTTCGACCAGCCGCCGCACCATCGCCAGCCCCAGCCCGCGCGGACGGTGCGCGGGCGCGTCCTTGCTGGTCCACCCCTCCTCGAAGACCTGCTCGCGCAGCTCCTCCGGCACGCCCGGGCCGCTGTCCGCGACCTGGAGCAGCAGCGTGGAGCCGGCCGCCGCCAGCGTCACCTCCAGCCGCCCGCCCCCACCCGCCGCGAGCGCGTCCACCGCGTTGTCGATCAGATTGCCGAGCACCGTCACCAGCGCCCGCGCGTCCACCACCGCGTCCGGCAGGTGCGCCGCCGGGGCCAGCGCCAGCCGCACCCCGCGTTCGCCCGCCACCGCCGTCTTGCCCGCCAGCAGCGCCGCGACGTGCGGATCCTGCACCTGCTCGGCGATCCGCGCCGCGACCACCGCGTGCGAACCGGACTGCTCCGAGATGAACGCCACCGCCTGCTCGTGGCGGCCCAGCTCCAGCAGGCCCAGCAGGGTGTGCATCCGGTTGGCGTGCTCGTGGTCCTGGGCGCGCAGTGCCTCGGTCAGGCTTCGGGTGGTGTCCAACTCGCGGACCAGCGACTCCAGTTCGGTCCGGTCGCGAAGCGTCACGACCGCGCCGCCCTCGGCTGTGCTCATCCGGTTGACCACCAGCACCCGGTCGTCCCGGACCGCGGGCAGGTCGGCGCCGGTGATCCGCCCGGTCAGCACGTCCGCCAGCCGGCCCGGCGGCAGCACCGCGTGGATCGGCCGCCCGGTGCAGTCCTCCGGCAGACCGAGCAGCCGCACCGCCTCGTCGTTGGCCAGCCGGATCCGACCGTGCTCGTCCAGCGCCACCATGCCCTCGCGGATGCCGTGCAGCATCGCCTCCCGCTCGACCAGCAGCGCCGAGATGTCGGCCAGCGCGATGTTGTGGGTGCGGCGCTTCAGCCGCCGGGCCAGCGCCAGCGTGGCGACCGTCCCCGCGGCCAGGCCCGCGCCCGCGCACAGCAGGATCCCGGTGAGCATCTTCAGCAGCCGGCGGCGGATCGAGTCGTCGCTGATGCCGACCGACACCTCGCCGACGATCCGGCCGTCCGCGACCCGCAGCGGCACCTTGCCGCGCGCGGTGCGGCCCAGCGTGCCCTGCTGCATCGCGGTGACGCTGAGCCCGCTGAGCGCCGGCTCCGGATCGGTGCTGACCCGGTGGCCGATCCGCCCCGGGTCGGTGTGCGAGAGCCGGATCCCGTCCAGGTCGGTGACCACCACGAAGCTCGCGCCGGTGGCCAGCCGGATCTGCTCGGCGTTGCGCTGCGCGGTCGCCGAGTCCCGGGCGTCGGCCGCTCGGGCGATCGCCTCGTCGGTGGCGGTGGCCTGGGCGATCGACAGCGCCCGCTGCATCGCGTCGTGGTCCAGCTCGCTGCTGACCGGGGCCAGGAACAGGCCGGCGGTCACGGTGGTGACACCGACGGTGACGACGGTCTGGCTCAGCAGCAGTTGCGCGAAGACCCGGCGGGGCCAGCGGGGCAGCTTCATCCGGGCCTCCTCTCGGCGGCTGTGGGGGCGGGTACGCCAGGGTCGGGACACCCTACGTTTCCGGCGTGTTTCTGTCAGCCGCGTCCCCGCAGTTGTAGCGGAAGCAAAAGGAGCAGAACACCCCTCAATGCGGAGAAACCGCAGTACGCCGAGAAGGCTCCCGCCCGGGCCGGGCCCGCTCCTACCTTTCCGGGGCAAGCACAGACCCGGGAGGATCGAATGAGCACAACCCCGGCGATCGAGCTGACTGGCGCGACGAAACGGTTCCGCACCCCGTCCGGGGCCCTGCACACCGCCGTCCGCGATCTCGATCTGACCGTCGCCCAAGGCGAGTTCGTCGCCGTCGTCGGGCCCACCGGCTGCGGCAAGTCCACCACGCTGACGCTGGTCAGCGGCCTGGAGGAGCCCACCGAGGGCGAGGTCCGGGTGGACGGCGAGCCGGTCCGCGGGATCCACCCCAAGGTCGGTTTCGTCTTCCAGCAGGACGCCGTCTTCCCCTGGCGCACCGTCCTGTCCAACGTGATGGCCGGGCCGCGCTTCCGCGGGGTGCCCACCGCCGAGGCCAGGGAACGGGCCCGGGACTGGCTGGGCCGCGTCGGCCTCGCCGCCTTCGAGGACCGCTACCCGCACCAGCTGTCCGGCGGCATGCGCAAGCGCGTCGCGCTCGCCCAGACCTTCGTCAACGACCCGGACATCCTGCTGATGGACGAGCCGTTCTCGGCGCTGGACGTGCAGACCCGCGCCCTGATGTCCGACCAGCTGCTGGAGCTGTGGGCCGGGACCAGGTCCTCCGGGAACGCCGCGTCGGTCGTCTTCGTCACCCACGACCTGGACGAGGCCATCGCGCTCGCCGACCGGGTCGTCGTCATGACGGCCGGACCGGCCACCGTCAAGGAGATCTTCACCGTCGACCTGCCACGACCGCGCACCGTGGAGGCCGTCCGGCTGGAACCGAGGTTCGTCGAGCTGTACCGCGAGATCTGGGCCTCGCTCGGCGAAGAGGTACGCATCACCCGGGAGAGAGGAGCGGGTCGTGCCGCTTGAGACCGCGTCGGCCGTCACCGACAAGCCCCCGGCGGCCGCCCCCGCCAGCCGTACCGAGGCCCGCGAACGGGCCGCCCGCAACCGGAGGCTGACCGTCTACGGGGCCCGGGTCGCCGTCCTGGTCGCCTTCCTCGGACTGTGGGAGATCTGCGCCCGCACCGACGTCATCGACCCGTTCAACTTCTCGCAGCCGTCGAAGATCTGGAACCAGATCTGGCAGTGGATCACCCACGGCACCGCGCAGGGCTCGCTCGGCGAACAGATCGGCTACACCCTCTACGAGGCCCTCACCGGCTGGGTGATCGGCGTCATCTGCGGTGTGCTGCTCGGCATCGCGCTCGGCCGGGTCCGCTTCCTGGCCGACGTGTTCGGGCCCTACATCAAGGTGCTCAACGCCATCCCGCGGATCGTGCTCGCCCCGATCTTCCTGATCTGGTTCGGCCTCGGCCCGGCCTCCAAGGTCGCCTCCGCCGTCGTCCTGGTGTTCTTCCCGGTGTTCTTCAACGCCTTCCAGGGCGCCCGCGAGGTGGACCGAAA
Organism: Kitasatospora sp. NPDC098663; assembly: GCF_044760075.1. NCBI lineage: Bacteria > Bacillati > Actinomycetota > Actinomycetes > Kitasatosporales > Streptomycetaceae > Kitasatospora > Kitasatospora sp. NPDC098663. The sequence continues at coordinate 106,172 of NZ_JBIWAP010000026.1, forward strand.
CCTCGTCTCCAACGCCCGCATCCTCGGCGCCGACGGCCGCAAGGTCACCCTCCAGGTGGTCATCCCCGCCGCCACCACCTGGATCTTCACCAGCCTGCACGTCAGCTTCGGCTTCGCCCTGATCGGGGCCATCGTCGGCGAGTACATCGGCGCCACCAAGGGGCTCGGCCTGCTCGTCGCCGCCGCCCAGGGCACCTTCAACGCGGCCGGCGTGTACGCCGCCATGACCATCCTCGCCGTCGTGGCGCTGCTCACCGAGGGGCTGCTGACCTTCGCCGAGAAGAAGCTGTTCCGCTGGAAGCCCGCCGACGCGGGCGACGGCCGCTGAATCCCACCCCCTGCGCCGTGAACCCCCTGCGCCGTGAACCCCCCCCGCGCGGCTGACCCCCCTGCGCCGCTGATCCCCCTCGCAGAGAGAGGCACCCCCACCCATGCGCCCGAACCCGATCGGCAGACCCGCCGCGGCCGCCCTCGCCGCCGTCCTGCTCCTCCCGCTCTCCGCCTGCGCCAACGACGCCGCCACGACCACCCACGGCGCCGCCGCCCCGGCCGGCCGGCAGGTCGACGGACCCAAGGTCAAGATCATGGTCGGTGGCCTGGACAAGGTCATCTACCTGCCCGCGATGCTCACCCAGCGGCTCGGCTTCTTCGCCGACGCCGGCGTCAACGTCGAGCTGATGAGCGAGCCCGCCGGCGTCAACGCCACCACGGCGCTGCTCGCCGGCGACGTCCAGGGCGCCGTGGGCTTCTACGACCACACCATCGACCTCCAGGCCAAGGGCAAGATCGTCGAGTCCGTGGTGCAGTTCTCCCAGGCCCCCGGCGAGGTCGAACTCGTCTCCACCAAGCAGGCCGACGCCATCAGGTCCGGCGCCGATTTCAAGGGCAAGAAGCTCGGCGTCACCAGCATCGGTTCCTCCACCGACTTCCTCACCAAGTACCTCGCCGTCAAGAACGGCACGGCCGTCAGCGAGTTCAGCCCGATCGCGGTCGGCGCCGGCCAGACCTTCATCGCCGCGCTCCAACAGGGCAGCATCGACGGTGGGATGACCACCGACCCGACCGTCGCCAACGTCCTCGACAAGGGCCTCGGCAAGATCCTCTACGACATGCGCACCCCCGAGGGCTCCCGCGAGGCCCTCGGCGGCCTCTACCCGTCGTCCTCGCTCTACATGAACACCGACTGGGTGGAGAAGAACAAGGACACCACCCAGAAGCTCGCCAACGCCTTCGTCAAGACCCTCAAGTGGATGTCCACGCACAGCCCCGAGGAGATCGCCGCGAAGATGCCCGCCGACTACGCGCAGGGCGGCGCCGAGCAGTACGCGGCCGCGATCAAGGCGACCCTGCCGATGTTCACCACCGACGGCGTGATGCCGGCCGACGGCCCCAAGACCGTCCTCGCCGTGCTCGCCGCCTTCCACCCGGACGTCAAGGGCAAGGAGGGCACCATCGACCTCTCCCGCACCTACACCACCGAGTTCGTCGGCAAGGCCGTCACCGGCTGAGCCGACCCCCGACGTGACGGCCCCGCGCACCTCCGTGGACAGCAGGCGCGGGGCCGCCCACGCGCTCCGGTCCCGCGCTCACCCCCACGGGCGCGGGGCCGCCCGCGCCCCCGACCCGCTGAAGACCCTGCCGGCGCGCTGCCGTCCCGCTACCGGCCCCGCACCGAGAGCACGTCCATCCGCGACGGCGTCCCAGCCGCCTTGCCGCAGCTCTCCGGACGCGCCGGCTCGCTCACCGCCTCGATCACGTCCACCTCCCAGGCCCGGCCGTCCTCGTGCAGCACCGAGACCAGCCAACGGCCCGCGCCGTCCGGCCGCTGGGTCAGCGTCAGCGCGCCCACCCCGGTCTCCCCGGTCGCCAGCCGCACCGCGTGCTCGGCCGCCTGACCCGGACGCTCCCAGCCCGAACAGCCCCGCGACCAGGCCGGCACCATGTGCCCGGCCGCCGTCGCCGCCAGCACCTCCTTGGCCGCCTCCGCCGTCAGCCGCCCGTACGCGTAGCCGTACGGCAGCACCAGCATCGTGGGGGAGAAGCGGTGCCCGCCCAGGTGCGTCACCTCCCACACCTCGCTGTGCCCGGCCGCCGCCAGCTCCGCCGCCAACGGGCGGCCCAGCAGCGCGCAGCAGCGGTCCCGCCGCCCGTTGGTGCACACCAGCGCCAACGGGCCGCCGACGTGCTCCACCCCGAAACCGCCGTGGTCGCCGCCGCCCAGCGCCGCGAAGTCCAGCTCCAGCAACTCCGCCGGATCGGCCACCTCCGCCCGGCGCACCCAGCCGCGACCCGGCACCGTGTGCGCCACGACCACCTCGTGCCGCGCCGTCGGCAGGCAGTCCGCGTGCCGCCCCGGCCGCCGGATCAGCGCCACCCGCACCCCGGTGCCCGCCGCGGCCGCGTCCAGCGCCCGCCCCGTCGCCCGGTCCAGATGGCTCTCCCCGAGAGCCTTCGCGCCCCACGGCCCGTTCTGCTCCACCAGCAGCCAGGTGGTCGCCACCGCGGCGGTGGCGGTCAGCGGCTCCGACAGTTCACGCGACAGCGTCGTACAGGTGCTCACCCGGGCAAGGCTACCCTCGGCACCCGCCGCGCCCCGGAACGACGAAGGAGGGGCGCCGGACGGCTCCGGCACCCCTCCTCCACTGCGTCCGCGCCCTACGCCGGGCCGGCCACCACCGCGATCGGCGCCGTCACCGGCGTGCCCGAACCGTCACGGCGCGGGTCGCGCTCCGGCAGGTCCACCGGTGCGCCCTTGTCGGACGCCGCCCGGGCCGGGGCCACGCCCGCCCAGGCGAACGTCAGACCGTCCTCGCCGCGCAGGAAGCGCTGGCAGCGCACGCCGCCCGTCGCCCTGCCCTTGCGCGGGTACTGCTCGAACGGCGTCACCTTCCACGACGTCTGCTCCTCGCCGGTCAGCGTCCCCGACGCCCCCGCCACCGAGACCACCACCGCGTCCGCCGCCGGATCCACCGCCGTGAACGACAGCACCCGCGCCCCGTCGGAGAGCTTGATCCCCGCCATGCCGCCCGCCGGACGGCCCTGCGGGCGCACCTGCCCCGCCGGGTAGCGCAGCAACTGCGCGTCCGAAGCGATGAAGACCAAGTCCTCCTCGCCGGTGCGCAGTTCGACCGCGCCCACCAGCTCGTCACCCTCCTTGAGGGCGATCACCTCGAACTCGTCCTTGTTCGCCGGCCATTCCGGCACCACCCGCTTCACCACGCCCTGCGCCGTGCCCAGCGCCAGCCCCGGAGAGGACTCGTCCAGCGTGGTCAGCGCCAGCGCCCGCTCCCCGGCCTCCAACCGCAGGAACTCGCCCACCGCCGCCCCGCCGGCCAGCGTCGGCGACGGCGTCGGCGGCAGCGCCGGCAGATCGATCACCGGCAGCCGCAGCACCCGGCCCGCCGACGTCACCACACCCACATCCGCCCGCGCCGTCGCCGGCACCGCCGACACGATCACATCGTGCTTCGACCGCTTCTCCGACAGCTCGAACGGCTCCCCGTCCGCCGTCCGCGCCAGCAGGCCCGTCGACGACAGCAGCACCCGGCACGGGTCGTCCGCCACCTCCAGCGGCACCGACAGCGCCGCCGACGGCGCCGCTCCCGCCTCCAGCAGCACCGTGCGCCGCTCCGTCCCGAACTGCTTCGCCACCGCGGCGAGTTCGGACGACACCACACTGCGCAGCCGGGAGTCCGAGTCCAGGATCTCGGTCAGCTCCGCGATCTCCGCGTTCAGCTTCGCCTTCTCCTGCTCCAGCTCCACCCGGTCGAACCGGGTCAGCCGCCGCAGCGGAGTGTCCAGGATGTACGCCGTCTGCGTCTCCGACAGCGAGAAGCGCTCCATCAGGCGCTCCTTCGCCTGCCCCGCGTTGTCACTCGACCGGATGATCGCGATGACCTCGTCGATGTCGAGCAGCGCGACCAGCAGACCATCGACCAGGTGCAGCCGCTCCTCCCGCTTGCGCCGGCGGAAGTCACTGCGCCGCCGCACCACGGTGAACCGGTGGTCGACGTAGACCTCCAGCAGCTCCTTCAGCCCCAGCGTCAGCGGCTGGCCGTCCACCAGCGCCACGTTGTTGATGCCGAAGGTCTCCTCCATCGGCGTCAGCTTGTACAGCTGCTCCAGCAGCGCCTCCGGCACGAAGCCGTTCTTCACCTCGATCACCAGCCGCAGCCCGTGCTCGCGGTCGGTCAGGTCCTTGACGTCCGCGATGCCCTGCAGCTTCTTCGCGTTGACCAGGTCCTTGATCTTCGAAATGACCTTCTCCGGGCCGACGTTGTACGGCAGCTCGGTCACCACGATGCCCTTGCGGCGCGCCGTCACCGCCTCCACCGTCGTCGTCGCCCGGATCTTGAACGTGCCGCGGCCCGACTCGTACGCGTCCCGGATCCCCGACAGGCCCACGATCCGCCCGCCCGTCGGCAGGTCCGGACCGGGCACGAACCGCATCAGCGTGTCCAGGTCCGCGGTCGGGTGCTTGATCAGGTGCCGGGCCGCCGCCACCACCTCGGACAGGTTGTGCGGCGGCATGTTCGTCGCCATGCCGACCGCGATGCCCGTCGCGCCGTTCACCAGCAGGTTCGGGAACGCCGCCGGCAGCGCCAACGGCTCCTGCTCGCTGCCGTCGTAGTTCGGACCGAAGTCGACGGTGTCCTCGTGGATCGACTCCACCATCGCCATCGACGCCGCCGTCAGCCGCGACTCCGTGTAGCGCATCGCCGCCGGCGGGTCGTCGTTGCCCAGCGAACCGAAGTTCCCGTGCCCGTCGATCAGCGGCAGCCGCATCGAGAACGGCTGCGCCATCCGGACGACCGAGTCGTAGATCGACGCGTCGCCGTGCGGGTGCAGCCGGCCCATCACCTCGCCCACCACACGGGCGCACTTCACGTGCGCGCGGTCCGGCCGCAGGCCCATCTCGTTGGCCTGGTACAGGATCCGGCGGTGCACCGGCTTCAGACCGTCCCGCGCGTCCGGAAGCGCACGCGAGTAGATCACCGAGTAGGCGTACTCCAGGAAGGAGCCCTGCATCTCGTCCACGACGTCGACATCGAGGATCCGCTCCTCGAAGTCTCCGGGCGGCGGGGTCTGCGAACTGCGGCGGGCCATCGCGGCGGGGCTCCCTTACGTCTCGCTTGCTGTGTCTCGGTCAGTCTCTGACGTCCATCCGCCGACCCCCGTCAACAGGGCTCGGCGCCCCCATTGTGGACCCTCGCGCCGACACTCCCGGCCAGCGCCCCTCTTCCGCCCCTGGCGAACGCCCTGTCTGCGCGGGACACGAACACGCCCCCCGCGCGTTGCACCACAATGGGGGACGCCACACGAACCCCGACATCGACGACGGGAAGGACCCGAGCGCATGGCCAACCCGGCCCCCGCATCCGCCTCCACCGGAGGACATGGCGCTGCCATCGCCATCACCGAGCACCGCCTGGCCAACGGCCTGCGCGTCGTCCTCTCCGAGGACCACCTCACCCCGGTCGCCGCGGTCTGCCTCTGGTACGACGTGGGCTCCCGCCACGAGGTCAAGGGCCGCACCGGCCTCGCCCACCTCTTCGAGCACCTCATGTTCCAGGGCTCCGCCAACGTCTCCAACAACGGGCACTTCGAGCTCGTCCAGGGCGCCGGCGGCTCGCTCAACGGCACCACCAGCTTCGAGCGCACCAACTACTTCGAGACCATGCCCGCCCACCAGCTGGAGCTCGCCCTCTGGCTGGAGGCCGACCGCATGGGCTCGCTGCTCGCCGCCCTCGACGAGACGTCCATGGAGAACCAGCGCGACGTCGTCAAGAACGAGCGCCGCCAGCGCTACGACAACGTCCCCTACGGCACCGCCTTCGAGAAGCTCACCGCGCTCTCGTTCCCCGACGGCCACCCGTACCACCACACCCCGATCGGCTCCATGGCCGACCTCGACGCCGCCACCCTCGACGACGCCCGCGCGTTCTTCCGCACCTACTACGCGCCCAACAACGCCGTCCTCACCGTCGTCGGCGACATCGACCCCGAGCAGACCATCGCCTGGGTCGAGAAGTACTTCGGCAGCATCCCCGCCCACGACGGCAAGCAGCCGCCGCGCTCCGGCGAACTCCCCGACACCATCGGCAGCGAACTGCGCGAGCACGTCCACGAGGACGTCCCCTCCCGCGCCCTGATGGCCGCCTACCGCCTCCCGCACGACGGCACCCGCGACGCCGACGCCGCCGACCTGGCCCTCACCATCCTCGGCAGCGGCGAGTCCAGCCGCCTCTACAACCGGCTCGTCCGCCGCGACCGCACCGCCGTCGCCGCCGGCTTCGGCCTGCTCCGCCTCGCCGGCGCCCCCAGCCTCGGCTGGCTCGACGTCAAGACCTCCGGCGACGCCACCATCGAGCAGATCGACGCCGCCGTCGACGACGAACTCGCCCGCTTCGCCGCCGAAGGCCCCACCCCCGAGGAACTCGAACGGGCCCAGGCCCAGATCGAGCGCGAATGGCTCGACCGGCTCACCACCGTCGCCGGCCGCGCCGACGAACTCTGCCGCTACGCCGTCCTGTTCGGCGACCCCAAGCTCCTCAACGACGCCCTCCCCAAGGTCCTCGACATCACCGCCGAGGAGGTCCAGGCCGTCGCCAAGGCCCGGCTCCACCCCGACAACCGGGCCGTCCTCGTCTACGAGCCCACCACGGCCGACGACACCGACGCCCCCGCCGCCACCGATGAGGAGGGTGCCGCCGCATGAGCACCGACTACGTCCCCGCCATGACGTTCCACCCCCAGCCCGAGCCCGGCACCCCCGGCCCCTGGGCCTTCCCCGCCCCCGAGCGCGCCGCTCTCGGCAACGGCATCACCGTCCTGCACTGCCACCGGCCCGGCCAGCAGCTCGTCGCCGTCGAGGTCCTCCTCGACGCCCCGCTCGCCGCCGAACCCGACGGCCTCGACGGCATCGCCGCCATCCTCGCCCGTGCGCTCAGCGAAGGCACCGACACCCTCACCGCCGAGGAGTACGCCGCCGAACTCGAACGCGCCGGCGCCACCCTCGACGCCCACGCCGACCACCCCTGCATCCGCGTCTCCCTGGAGGTCCCCGCCTCCCGCCTGCAGCGCGGCCTCTCCCTGCTCGCCGACGCCCTGCGCGCCCCCGCCCTCCCCGAGGACGAGATCGAGCGCCTCGTCGCCAACCGCCTCGACGAGATCGTCCACGAGCAGGCCAACCCCGCCCGGCGCGCCGCCAAGGCCCTCTACGCCGAGCTCTTCGACGGCGCCGACCGCCTCTCCCGGCCCCGCAGCGGCACCGCCGACACGGTCAAGGCCATCGACCGGGCCGCCGTCAAGGCCTTCTACGACGCCCACGTGCGCCCCGCCACCGCCACCGTCGTCGTGGTCGGCGACCTCACCGGCACCGACCTGCCCGCCCTCCTGGAGAGCACCCTGGGCACCTGGACCGGCAACACCGCCGAAGCCTCCGCCCACGCCCCGGTCACCGCCGACGACCGCGGCCGCGTCGTCATCGTCGACCGCCCCGGCTCCGTCCAGACCCAACTCCTCATCGGCCGCATCGGCCCCGACCGCCACGACCCCGTCTGGGCCGCCCAGATCCTCGGCACCTACTGCCTCGGCGGCACTCTCACCTCCCGCCTCGACCGCGTCCTGCGCGAGGAGAAGGGCTACACCTACGGCGTCCGCTCCTTCGCCCAGCCGCTGCGCTCCGCCGCCGACGGCAGCGGTCGCTCGCTGCTCGCCATCAGCGGCTCGGTGGACACCGCCTCCACCGCCCCGGCGCTCGCCGACACCTGGACCATCCTGCGCACCCTCGCCGCCGAGGGCCTCACCGACGCCGAGCGCGACGAGGCCGTGCAGTTCCTGGTCGGCGTCGCCCCGCTGAAGTACGAGACCGCGGGCTCGGTCGCCGGCACCCTGGCCGACCAGGTCGAGCAGTACCTCGCGGACGACTACCAGGCCGAGGTCTACCGGCAGCTCGCCGAACTGCCCACCGCCGCCGCCACCGAGGCCGTCGTCGCCGCCTTCCCGCCGGACCGCCTGGTCACCGTGCTGGTCGGCGACGCCGCCGTCATCGCCGACGACGTGCGGGCCCTCGGCATCGGCGAGGTCACCGTCGTCAGCTGACCCGGCGTTTCCCGTGCGGCCCGGTGGAGCACCCGCTCCGCCGGGCCGTCGCGTTGTTAAATCCGTTGCGGGCCAGCGGCGTTCCGTGGATAGATATCCCCGGCACACACGGACGAACGACGACGAACGAAGGGAGGCGGTCACCATGCGGGTCGAGCGAGCCATACGCCGACGCTCCCCGAGGCCGTCCTCCCTCTGTGCCCAGGGCGTCTGAGCCCCACCCCCGAACTTCCCCGAGCCGCACCGGGCTTCTGCGCGCGGCACCCCCTTGCCCGAACCACCTGACCGCTGGAGGTCGTTCAACCATGACGTACACCGAGGTGCCCGGAATCCGGGTCCCGATCCGGATGTGGACCGACCCGGCCACCGTCGAGGGCCAGGCCCTGCAGCAGCTGCGCAACATCAGCTCCCTGCCCTGGCTGCACGGCCTCGCCGTGATGCCCGACGTCCACCTGGGCAAGGGCGCGACCGTCGGTTCCGTCATCGCCATGAAGGGCGCCGTCTGCCCGGCGGCGGTCGGCGTCGACATCGGCTGCGGAATGAGCGCGGTGAAGACCTCCCTCACCGCCGAGGACCTCCCCGACGACCTGTCCCGCCTCCGTTCCAAGATCGAGCAGGCCATCCCGGTCGGCCGCGGCCTCCACACCGACCCCGTCGACCCGACCAAGCTGCACGGCCTCCGGACGGCGGGCTGGGACGACTTCTGGCACCGCTTCGACGGCGTGGCCGGGGAGGTCAAGTGGCGCCGCGAGCGGGCGATGCAGCAGATGGGGACGCTCGGGGGAGGGAATCACCACATTGAACTATGTGTCGATGATAAGAAAAGTGTTTGGCTGACGCTGCATTCCGGTTCTCGTGGAATCGGCAAGGAACTGGCCGAGTACCACATGGGTGTGGCCCGGTCGCTGCCGCACAACCAGGGGCTGATCGACCGTGACCTCGCGGTGTTCATCTCGGAGACCCCGCAGATGGCGGCCTACCGGCAGGACCTGTTCTGGGCGCAGGAATACGCGCTGCACAACCGCTCGATCATGATGGCGCTCCTCAAGGACGTCGTACGCCGCGAGCTCCCGAAGACGAAGGTGACCTTCGAGGACGAGATCAGCTGCCACCACAACTACGTGGCGGAGGAGCGGTACGACGGCCAGGACCTGCTGGTGACCCGCAAGGGCGCGATTCGCGCCCGGACCGGCGACTACGGCATCATCCCGGGCTCCATGGCGACCGGTTCGTACATCGTGCGCGGGCTGGGCAACGAGGCGTCGTTCAACTCGGCCTCGCACGGTGCCGGCCGCAAGATGAGCCGCAGTGCGGCGAAGAAGCGGTTCTCCACGCAGGACCTGGTGGAGCAGACCAAGGGCGTGGAGTGCCGCAAGGACAGTGGTGTCGTGGACGAGATCCCGGGTGCGTACAAGTCGATCGAGAAGGTCATGGCGCAGCAGACCGATCTCGTCGAGCCGATCGCCCACCTCATGCAGGTCGTCTGCGTGAAGGGTTGATCGAACGAGGCGGCCCCCGGCGAAGCCGGGGGCCGCCGTCACCGCTGCGGAAAGACTCTCGGACGTTTGGGGCCGACAAGTCGCCAGTGACGGATCTTGCAGCTCTTGAGCGTTCGTCCCAGGTGCGCGGAGGCCGTCTCCATGCTTGGTGCCGTGAGGATCACCTCGTCCTCCTCCGGGGTCCAGCTGCGCCGAGGGGGTGCGAATCCCATGGTCGGTGGACGAACCCACCCGCTGACCCGATCGGCACCGGCCTGCTTGCGGGGCAGCGCCAGGCAGCCCGGGTAGTAGAGGTCGGTAGCCAGGGCCACGGCGGCCTCGTTGAGGAAGATGATGTTGTAGATGTTGTCGCGTTTGTTGCGGTTGAGCTTGCGCCGGGCCCCGCAGAGGCGTTCTGCATAGAGGGCAGTGAAGACGGCCGCCGCGTCGCTCTTGGTGGCCAGGCTGATGAAGGGCAGATCCCTGGACGTGAGGCCGACCGAGCCGTCGGCGTCGATGAGGCCGCGCAGGTAGTCGCGCTCGGAGAACGGCACGCTCGGCGGCGCGACGATCTCGGACTTCCGCCCCACCGGCAGGCCGAGGCCCTGCAACTCCTCGCGGAACTCCCGGGCGCAGACGGTCCACATCACCGACGTGTGGTCCGCCTTGAAGTTCGTGCTGCGCGTCCGATAGCGGATGCTGCTGTTGTGCGGGCAGAGCCGCTGGAACTCCTCCAGGATGGGCGCGTCGCGCGCGGAGAGTTCCACGGAGAGCCGGCCGCGGTTGCGGGACTGCTCGGTGAGGTGTCCGTCCGCCTGGAGGAAGGCGAACATGTAGGCGTGCTCGGGTCGTTCGAGGTCGAAGAACGTCATGCGGCGAGCATTTGTGCGATCGATCGCCGAAGGAGCGCGATCGCTCACCAGTTCGCTCGATGGTGTGGATGCGATCGATTCCGCGTACAGAAGCGCCCGGCAGTGTTAGGACTGCCGGGCGCTTCCGTCGGTCGAGTCGGCTCAGGCCGCGGCCGGGAGCTCGTCGAGGCCTTCCTGGACGAGCTTGGCGAGGCGGTCGAGGGCGTCGTCGGCGTTGTCGGCGTCGGAGGCGAGGACGACCTCGTCGCCGCCCTGGGCGCCGAGGGCGAGCAGGCCGAGCATGGAGGCGGCGTTGACGGGGTTGCCGCCGGGCTTGGCGATGGTGATCGGCACGCCGGTGGCCGTGACGGCCCGGACGAAGACGGAGGCGGGACGGGCGTGCAGGCCCTCGGCCCAACCGATGGTGACGCGGCGCTCAGCCATGAGACGTGCCTTTCCGGTGAAGCTGGTTACGGCCGTGCTCGGGTAAGCGGCCATGTTGTCTAGACCAGTGTTGCATGCAGGCGGTCCCTGCGAGCCGCTGCGTTCGGGACTTGTGATTGTTTCTTTTCGGGGCATAAGGCCCAGCCGGTGGCCCTGCCCACCCTGCTGCCAGTGTGCACCCGGCGCCATTCGGCTCACTGCCGGATAACCTGACGAATGTGGACGACTCCGCAGTGGCGCAGCCCGAGCAGGACCCCGGTGACCGGCGGGAATCCGGACCTGATTACCCCCAGCACTGGGAGGCCGACATCCTGCTGCGGGACGGCGGCACGGCCCGCATCCGGCCGATCACGCCGGAGGACGCGGAGCGTCTGGTGGAGTTCTACGCACAGGTGTCGGACCAGTCCAAGTACTTCCGTTTCTTCGCCCCCTACCCCCGGTTGTCGGAGAAGGACGTCCGCCGTTTCACCCACCACGACTTCGTGGACCGGGTGGCGCTGGCGGTGGTGGTCCGGGACCGTTTCATCGCGACCGTCCGCTACGACCGGATCGACGCACAGGGCCGTCCGTCCGAGGCCGGGACGGACGCCGAGGTGGCGTTCCTGGTGCAGGACGCCCATCAGGGCCGCGGGGTGGCGTCGGCGCTGCTGGAGCACATCGCGGCGGTGGCGCAGGAGCGCGGGATCCGCCGGTTCCAGGCGGAGGTGCTGCCGGAGAACCGGAAGATGGTGAAGGTCTTCACCGATGCCGGGTACACGCAGCGCCGCAGCTTCACCGACGGTGTGGTGCACCTGGAGTTCGATCTTGAGCAGACGGACCGTTCGCTGGCGGTGATGCGGGCGCGCGAGCACCGGGCGGAGGCGAAGTCGGTGCAGCGGCTGCTGACCCCGCGGTCGGTGGCGGTGATCGGGGTGTCGCGCAATCCGCAGACGGTGGGCCGGGCGATCCTGCGGGACCTGCTGGGCAGTGCCGACGACACGCGCCCGGTGTACGCGGTGAACCGCAACGCCCCGCCGGGCACCGAGCTGGACGGCGTGCCGGTGCACCGTTCGGTTCTGGACATTCCCGGGCCGGTGGATCTCGCGGTGATCGCCGTTCCGGAGGGGGCCGTCCCGGCGGCGGTCGCCGAGTGCGGCGCGCACGGGGTGCAGGGCCTGGTGGTGGTGACCGCCGGGTACGCGGAGACCGGTCCGGAGGGCCGGGACCGCCAGCGCGCGCTGGTGCGCCAAGCGCGGGCGGCGGGGATGCGGGTGATCGGGCCGAACGCCTTCGGCCTGATCAACACCGATCCGGACCGCCCGTTGAACGCCTCGCTGGCTCCGCAGCTGCCGGGCCGGGGCGGGTTCGGGATCTTCTGCCAGTCCGGCGCGATCGGGGTGGCCCTGCTGGAGTCGGCGCACCGCCGGGGCCTGGGGGTGTCCTCCTTCGCCTCGGTGGGCAACCGGTCGGACGTCTCCGGGAACGACTTCCTGCAGTACTGGGCGGAGGACGAGGCCACCGAGGTGGTGCTGCTCTACCTGGAGTCCTTCGGCAACCCGCGCAAGTTCACCCGGATCGCGCGCCGGCTGGCCGCGGTGAAGCCGGTCGTGGTGGTGAAGGGCGCCCGGCACACCGGCAGCCTGCCGCCGGGCCACGCGGTGCCGGCGACCGCGACGGGGCTGCGCGACGCGACGGTGGGCGCGCTGTTCGAGCAGGCGGGCGTGATCAGGGTGGAGACGATCACCGAGCTGTACGACACCGGGGAGCTGCTGGCCCTGCAGCCGTTGCCGCCCGGGGACCGGGTCGCGGTGGTCGGGAACTCGGACTCGCTGGGCCTGCTGACCTACGACGCCTGCCTGAGCGCGGGCCTGCGGCCGCGCACCCCGGTGGACCTGACCACGGCCGCGACGGGCGAGAACTTCCGGATCGCGCTGGACGTGGCGCTGGCCGATCCGGCGGTGGACGCGGTGATCGCGGTGGCGATCCCGCCGATCGGCACGTCCGCGCACGCCTTCATGGGTGGCCGGCTGACCGGCCCGGACGATCCGGAGATGGGTTCGGACGATCCGGAGATCGCCGACGCACTGCTCGAAGCCAGCCGAAGGGCAAGGGAGTTGGGCAAGCCTCTGGTGCTCGCCCATCTGGCGTTGACCGACCTGCCGGTCCGGCTGCGCCCGGGGGGCGTGCCGGCGTTCGCGGCGCCGGAGCGGGCGGTGCGGGCGCTGGCGCACGCGGTGCACTACGCGCAGTGGCGGCGCCGGACGGCCGTCGCGGAGGAGACGGCCCGGGTGCCCGAGCTGGACCGGATCGACGAGCCGGGCGCCCGCGCGCTGGTCGAGGCGGCGTTGAGCACCCGGACGGCGGTCGCCGCGCGGACGCAGCCGGGCGGCGCCCGGATCACCCTGCCGGACGCCGGGGCCCGGGAGCTGCTGGCCCGCTACGGCATCGACGTCTTCCCGGCGCTGCCGGCCCCGGACGAGGAGGCGGCCGTGCGGGCCGCGGCGACGCTCGGCTACCCGGTGGCGCTGAAGGCCACCGCCCCGCATCTGCGCCACCGCCCGGACCTGGGCAGCGTGCGGCTGGACCTGACCGGCGAGCCCGGGCTGCGCCGGGCGCACCGCGAGCTGGACGCGCTGCTGGGCGGTGCGGCGCAGGCGGAGCTGGTGGTGCAGCGGATGGCGCCGCGCGGGGTGGACACCGTGATCGGGGCCACGGTGGATCCGGCGGTCGGCGCGATCCTGTCGTTCGGCCTGGCGGGGGCGCCCGCCGAGCTGCTGGGCGATGTGGCGCACCGGTTGGTCCCGGCGACCGACCAGGAGGTGGCCGGGCTGGTCCGGGAGGTGCGGGCGGCGCCCCTGCTGTTCGGTTGGCGGGGCGCGGAGGCGGTGGACACCGACGCGCTGGAGGAGTTGCTGCTGCGGGTGTCGCAGTTGGTGGACGACGTGCCGGAGATCGCCTCGGTGGATCTCGAACCGGTGGTCGTCGCCCCGTACGGGCTGGCGATCCTGGGGGCGCGGGTGCGGATCGCGCCGCTGCCCGTCCGTAGCGATCTGGGCCCGCGCGCGATGAGCACCCTGTAACCTTCCTTGGTTGCGCCTGCCTGTGGGCGCTGTTGTCCGAAGCTCGGCGCCGTGCCGCCCGCTTCGTCGGCGGACCATGCCAGGATGGAGTTATGGCGAAGACCGGTACCACCAGCACTCAGGACCTGCGCTCGGCGATCGAGCGCAGCGGTTACTACCCGGCCCTGGTGTCCGAGGCGGTCGAGGCCGCGGTGGGCCCGGAGCCGATCAGCTCCTACCTGGTGCACCAGGAGACGACCTTCGACGCCAACGAGGTGCGTCGGCACGTGACGGTGCTGGTGCTGACCCCGACGCGGTTCGTGGTGAGCCACACCGACGAGCAGTCGGGGGACGCGGGCAGCCCGGCGGTGCCGTTCGCGACGACGTCGACGGAGAGTGTCCGGCTGGACCGGATCGGTTCGGTCGTGCTGAGCCGGATGGTCGCGAACCCGGAGACGTACACGCCGGGGACGCTGCCGCGCGAGGTGGTGCTGACGATCGGCTGGGGTGCGGTGCAGCGGCTGGACCTGGAGCCGGCGGGCTGTTCGGATCCGAACTGCGAGGCTGACCACGGCTACACCGGTTCGGCGACGGCTGACGACCTTTCACTGCGGGTGAGCGAGGCCGGTGACGGCCCGGAGACGGTGGCCCAGGCGCTGGTGTTCGCCCGCGCGCTCTCCGACGCGACGATCAGCAACGGCCCGCGGGTCTGAGCGCCGCTGCCTTCGACTGCTACGAATCCGGTTTCATGTCCTTCGCACCCTCCGGCGGCTTCGACGCCTTCGAGATCCTCGACCCGGCCGCGGCTCCCGCGCCCCCGTACGGCAGCGGTTCGCTCTGCGATCTGTTGCCCTCGGTGGCGGCGGGCCTGGGCGTTCCGGGCTTCACCGCGACCCTGCCGATCGCCCCGGCGGACCGGGTGGTGGTGTTCCTGGTGGACGGCCTGGGCTGGGAGCTGCTGCTGCGGCACCCGGAGTACGCGCCGTTCCTGTCCTCGCTGGCCGGGAGCTCGATGGGTGGTTCGGGCCGCCCGCTGACCGCTGGTTTCCCGTCGACCACGGCGACTTCGCTGGCCTCGGTCGGCACCGGTACGCCGCCGGGGCTGCACGGCCTGGCCGGGTACACGGTCGCGGTGCCGGGCGCCGGTTATCTGATGAACCAGTTGCGTTGGCAGCCGCACACCGATCCGCACGTGTGGCAGCCGTACCCGACGGTCTTCGAGCGGACGGACGCCGCCGGGGTGGCGACCGCGCAGGTGTCCTCCCCGCTGTTCTCGCAGACGCCGCTGACCAGGGTGGCGCTGTCCGGCGGCACCTTCCTGGGCCGGACGACGGGCGAGGAGCGGATGGACCTGGCGGCCTCCTGGCTGGCCGAGCACGACCGGGCGCTGGTCTACACGTACGTCAGCGAGCTGGACGGCGCGGGCCACCGCTTCGGGGTGGACTCGGACGAGTGGCGGATGACCCTGGACGCGGTGGACCGGCTGGCCCGCCGGCTGGCCGAGCGGCTGCCGCCGCGTTCGGCGATGTACGTGACCGCCGACCACGGCATGATCGACATCGCGCCGGAGGACCGGATCGACTTCGACGAGGACTGGGAGCTGGGCGCCGGCGTGGCCCTGCTGGGCGGCGAGGGCCGGGCCCGGCACGTGTACGCGGTGCCCGGTGCGGCGGCCGACGTGTTCACGGTCTGGAGCGAGGTGCTGGGCGACCGGATGTGGGTGGCCACCCGGGACCAGGCGATCGCGGCGGGCTGGTTCGGTCCGGCCGTGGACGAGCGGGTGTACGGGCGGATCGGCGACGTGGTGGCCGCGGCGCGGGACGACATCGCGATCACCGCCTCCCGCAACGAGCCGGGCGAGTCCGCGATGATCGGTCTGCACGGTTCGATGACCCCGGTCGAGCAGTTCGTGCCGCTGCTCGAAGTTCGCGGCTGAGCCCGGTCCTTGACTCTTCTGTGCCCGAACTCCCCTGATGTGAAAGGCCTTTGCTCCACCCATGGCTGAACTGGTGTTCTTCTCGGGCACGATGGACTGCGGCAAGTCGACGCTGGCGCTGCAGATGGACCACAACCACTCCGCCCGCGGCCGGCAGGGCCTCATCCTGACCCGCCACGACCGGGCCGGTGCGGCGACCATCTCCAGCCGGCTGGGCCTGCGGGCGGACGCGGTCGAGGTGACGGACGACTTCGACTTCCACGCGTACGTGGTGCACCGGCTCTCGGCGGGCGGCCGGGTGGACTACCTGATCTGCGACGAGGCGCAGTTCTTCGCCGCCGAGCAGGTCGACCAGTTGGCCCGGGTGGTGGACGAACTCGACATCGACGCCTACACGTTCGGGATCACCACGGACTTCCGCACCCGGCTGTTCCCCGGCTCCCAGCGGCTGATCGAGCTGGCCGACCGGGTGGAGGTGCTCCAGGTCGAGGCGCTGTGCTGGTGCGGTGCGCGGGCGACGCACAACGCCCGGACGGTGGGCGGGGTGATGGTGGTCGAGGGCGCCCAGGTGGTGGTCGGCGACATCTCGGTGAACGAGGACGAGGTCGGGTACGAGGTGCTCTGCCGCCGGCACCACCGCCGCCGGCTGACCGCGGCGACGGCCCGCGCCTCGGTGCTCTCGCCGGACGTGCTGCCCTTCGAGCAGCAGGTCTGAGTCCTGTCCCGGGCGCGCTAACGGAGTTCCAGCACCGAGAAGTGCCCGCCCTGCGGGTCGGACAGCCGGGCGGCGCGGCCGCGGGCGGTTTCGTGCGGTTCGACCAGGACGCGGCCGCCGAGTCCGACGGCGTGCCGGGTAGTGGCGTCGGCGTCGCGGACGGCGAAGTGGACCCGCCAGCGGGGCGGATGGCCGCGTAGTTCGGCGCGGTGCCGGATACCGGCGACCGGCCGGCCGTGCACGAGTAGCGCGGACTCGTCGTCGGCGTGCCGGACGGGGCGGTCGAGTACCGCGGTGTAGAAGGCGACGGCGCCGTCGGTGTCTGGGGTGAGCAGTTCGGTCCAGGCCGGTCCGCCGGGTTCGGGCCCGGCCTCCCGGCCGGTGTGCTCCTCGCCCTGCCAGAGTCCGAAGACGGCGCCGGCGACGTCGGCGGCGATGGCCATCCGCCCGGCGCGCTCGGCCTGGAGCGGCCCGACGGCCACGGTTCCGCCGCAGGCGCGCACCAGTTGGGCGGTGTGGTCGGCGTCGTCGACGGCGAAGTAGCTGGTCCACTGCACCGGGAAGCCGGTGGCGGTGGAGACGCCGAGGCCGGCGACCGGTGCCCCGTCGAGTTCGGCGCGGACGTAGGCGCCGAGTTGGCCGGGGCCCGGGGTGTAGGTCCAGCCGAGCAGGTCGGCGTAGAACGCGCGGGCGCCGGCCAGGTCGTCGGTCAGCAGGCTGACCCAGCAGGGGGTGCCCTGGGCCAGTCGGAGTTCCACCGCGGGCAATGCGGGCCTCCTCATGGGTGGTTGGCGCAATGGGTGGTTGGCGCAATGGCTGGTCGGCGCACGGAAATCCTCGCGCGCGAGGGTGATGCTTCCACTCTGGCGCGCGTCGAACCCTCGGGCCGCGCGGAAATTCCGGCAAAGAGCGCACAAAGAGCGGCGGGGCCGCGGCGCTGCGCGACAATGGCCGCCATGACCACCTACAACGACGGTTCCCCGCTGATCTCCGCGGCCGGGCTGGCGCGGGCGCTCGCCTCCGCGCGCCCGCCGGTGCTGTTGGACGTGCGCTACCGGCTGGTCGGTGCCGCGCAGTCCGGCCCGACCGCTGTCGAGGAATACCGGGCCGGGCACCTGCCCGGCGCCCGCTTCGTCGATCTGGACCGTGACCTCGCGGCCCCGCCGGGCGCCCCCGGCCGGGGCGGCCGCCACCCGCTGCCGGAGCCGGAGGAGTTCGGCGCGGCGATGCGCCGCCTGGGGGTGGACTCCGACCGCCCGGTGGTGGTGTACGACGGCGCGGCCTCGCTGGCGGCGGCCCGCGCCTGGTGGCTGCTGCGGTGGGCCGGGCACCGGGACGTCCGGGTGCTGGACGGCGGGTACGCGGCCTGGTCGGCGGCCGGGCTGCCGGTGACGGCGGAGGTCCCGGCGCCGGCGGAGGGTGATTTCAAACCGGTCCCGGGGCAGTTGCCCGTGGTGGACGCGGACGGTGCGGCGGCCTGGGCGCGCGGTGCGCTGCTGCTGGACGCCCGGGCGGGGGACCGCTACCGGGGCGAGAGCGAGCCGGTGGACCCGCGCGCCGGGCACATCCCGGGTGCGGTGTCGGCGCCGACGGCCGAGAACGTGGCGGCCGACGGGCGGTTCAGGCCGGCCGAGGAACTGGCGGAGCGGTTCCGCGCGCTGGGCGCGGGTGAGCGGGAGACGGCGGTGTACTGCGGCTCGGGGGTGACGGCGGCGCACCAGATCCTGGCGCTGGAGGTGGCGGGCCTGCCGGCGACGCTGTACCCGGGGTCGTGGAGCGAGTGGTCGAGCGACGAGGCCCGCCCGGTGGCGGTGACCGACCAGCCGGGCTGAGCCGGGGCGTGCGTCAGGGGCGGGAGGCCGAGCCTCCCGCCCCTGACGCATGGGCTGTTACTCCTGCTTCTTGCGCCGGCTGCCGAAGACGATCTCGTCCCAGCTGGGCACGGTGGCCCGGCGGCCGGGCCGGACGCCGTCCGCCTCGGCCTGGCGGTCGGTGGTGCCGACCAGGCGCTCGCGGTGCGGGGCGACGGCCCGCGGCATCAGGATGTCGGCGTAGGCCGAGCCCGCGCCGACCGCCGGTGCGGCGGCCGCGGCCGCCTCCTCGCTCTCCTCGGCGACCTCTGCGGGCACCGGTTCGA
The DNA here is from genome assembly GCF_044760075.1 of Kitasatospora sp. NPDC098663. Classification (NCBI taxonomy): domain Bacteria; kingdom Bacillati; phylum Actinomycetota; class Actinomycetes; order Kitasatosporales; family Streptomycetaceae; genus Kitasatospora; species Kitasatospora sp. NPDC098663. Next base: position 124,874 of record NZ_JBIWAP010000026.1, read on the forward strand.
TCGGGGCGGGGCCGACGGCGAGGTCGCCGCGGAAGGCGGGGACCACGTCGAGCAGGCTGGTCAGGGAGTCCCTGGACTCGGCGGTGGCCTCGCGGGACTCGCGGACCTCACGGGCGGACATGATGCGGTCGGCGGAGGGCCGGTCGATCATCGGGCGGGGCGGCCGGTCCTGGGGGAGCCGGGCGATCCGCGGGATGAACGGGAAGACCGACTCCTCCTCGCGCTCGACGTTCTCGCCGATCAGCGCGCGGGCCTCGTCGTCGTTGGGCTGGACCAGGCGCCGGGGCGGGTCGTACGTCCAGGAGGCGCTGCGGCCCTCGTCGTCGGCACGGTAGGCGAGGATGACCTCCCAGGTGCCGTCGTCGCGCCGCCAGGAGTCCCAGCGTTCGGTGTCCTTCTCGGCGCCGCGCAGCGCGAGCCGCTCGGCGACGGCCTCGCCGAGCTGGGGCCCGGTGGATTCGCCGTTGCGGCGGATGGCGGTCTTGCGGGCGCGTTCGGCCATGAAGGCGCGCTCGGCGAGGACCGGACCCTCGAAGCGGCGGACCCGGTCGACGGAGATGCCGGCGGCCTGGGCGACCTCCTCGGCGGAGGCGCCGGCTCGTATCCGGGCCTGGATGTCCCGGGGCCGCAGATGGCTCTCGACCTCGATCTCGATCTGGCCGAGGCGCGGACGATCCCCACGGATGGCGGCGCGTAGCCGCTCGTCGATGGGAAGGGTGTACTCCGTGCTGTCGGCAGCCTTGAGCACCAGCCGTGTGCCGTCGTTGCTGACGGCCACAACCCGCAGTTCGGGCACGGTTACCTCCCGGGTGGTGCCTGCCGACGTCACCTGCGTCGCTGCTCCCGTACTGAGTGTGGCCTGCCCAATCGCGACTGGCCACAACCTTGCTGAGTTCCCCGGCGTGTCGGGCATACGCCCGGTCACGCCGCTGTGGCACGGTTGCCTTTTTGCCACGCCATCCGTCGACGTCGCGCCTGGGTGCCCCGGCCGTCCTCGCACGCGGAGTGTTCGCGACGGTCCGGGACGGGCGTCGCCGTGCGTGCCTGTTCCGTGGCTCTTCGTCAATCTGCCGGTGTGGGCGCAGTCGACAAGTCGACCCAAGGCTCAGGCTTTACGAACAGTACTCCATTCGTGGCATCCGAAGGGGCGGCTCGCCGCTCAAGTCTCCCGCGATTCACGGGAATCTCAAGAGCGCATGCCCCCAACGGCGGACCACCGGCGAGTGAACGGTGATCATCTTCACATATATCGGAGCCGGAGAACCGCATTTTCGCCCCTTGTGTCCTTCTTTGGGCAAGATGGAGTGACTTGTTCGAGGAACAGTCGTACGGACCGAGGGATGTTGATGCCGGAGCGGAGCCCCGCCGAGGAGGGCGGCAAGAAGGAGCGCAAGCGGATCGATCTGAGTGTGGCTCAGGTCGCGGCGAGTGCGCTGGCCACGGTGGTGGGGGCGCTGCTCGCCTCCGAACTCGGCGTGTACGGAACGATCCTGGGTGCGGCGGTGGTCAGTGTCGGGGCCACCACCGGCGGTGCGGTGTTCCAGCACATCTTCCGGCGCACCGGCGAGCAGCTGCGCGAGGCGGTGGTGGACCGGGGGCCCGGCCATGCCGTGAACGGGCTGCGCCAGGTGTCGGAGCATCCGGTGGAGCCCGCGCCTTCGGCGATCTCCTCGGAGTGGAACGAGCCGCAGGTGGTCCGGGCGCGTCGGCGGTGGACCTGGAAGACCTACGCGGCGGTGTCGGGGCTGGTGTTCGTGGTGGCGATGGTGCCGATCCTGGCGTTCGAACTGGCCACCGGTCAGCCGGTGTCGGCGACGGTGAAGGGCGAGTCGGGCAACGGCACCTCCTTCGGCGGCGTGGTGAGCCCGAAGTCCTCCGCCCCGCGGGAGACGCCGCCGGCGGAGCGGCCCTCCACCGGCGGCGGGCGCGGCTCGGAGCCCTCGCCGTCCGGCGGCGCCTCGGCCCCGCCGACGACGCGGCCGAGCCGGGAACCGAGCACCGGCCCGGGCGCGGGCCCGAGCGGTGGGGCCGGTGAGCACGGCGGCGGTACGGCCTCGCCCTCGGCGGGTCCGAGCGCGACGCCGTCGGCCGGTTCGTCGCCGACCGCGGACGGCGGGAAGCCCTCCGGTACCGGCGGCGGGGCGAGCCCGCAGCCGCCGGTGCCGAGCAACGCCCCCGCCTCCGTGGCCCCGTCGCAGCCCGGGGCGCCGACCCGGGGCGCCACCCCGTGATCAGGCGCCGAGGACCCGGCGCAGGTAGTCGTTGCCGAACACGCGCTGCGGGTCGACCTCGTCGCGCAGGGCGGTGAAGTCGCCGAAGTGCGGGTAGGCGCCGGACAGGTACTCGGCGTCCCGGGTGTGCAGCTTGCCCCAGTGCGGGCGGCCCTGGTGGGCGCACATCAGCTGTTCGACGCCGGTGAAGTAGCCCTGGTCGGCGGTGCCCCGGTAGAGGTGGACGGCGATGTAGGCGCTGTCCCGGCCGGAGGCGGTGGAGAGCCAGAGGTCGTCGGCGGGGGCGAAGCGCACCTCCACCGGGAAGCCGACCTTCCAGTCGGAGCGCTCGACCAGGGCCTTCAGCTCGCGCAGCACTCCGGCGACGGCCGCGCGCGGCACCGCGTACTCCATCTCCACGAAGCGCACCTTGCGCGGGCTGGTGAACACCCGGTGCGCCGTGTCGGTGTAGCTGCGGTCGGACCAGGCGCGGCTGGCCAGCGAGGCGATGGCGGGAATGCTGGCGGGGAAGCGCCGGCCGACCCGGCAGGCGCCCTCCCAGACGGTGTTGGAGAGGAAGTCGTCCTCCAGCCACTCCTTGAACCGGGGCAGCGGGGCGGCCGGGCCCTGGCTGCGGTTGTTGCGCTTGGTGGCGCAGCGGTCGGTGTGCGGGAACCAGTAGAACTCGAAGTGCTCGTTGACCGCGGTGAGGTCGTCCAGCCGTTCCAGCACCTCGTCGAAGGCCATCGGCTGCTCGTGCGCGGTGAGCAGGAAGGCCGGTTCGACGGCGAAGGTCAGGGCGGTGATCACGCCGAGGGCGCCGAGGCCGAGCCGGGCGCCCTGGAAGAGCCGGGGGTGCTCGGTGGGGGAGCAGCGCCGGACGCTGCCGTCGGCGAGGACGATCTCCAGGGCGCGGATCTGGGCGGCGAGCGAGCCGGAGTCGCGGCCGGTGCCGTGGGTGCCGGTGCTGGTGGCGCCGGCCACGGTCTGCACCTCGATGTCGCCCATGTTGGTGAGGGAGAGGCCCTCGGCGGCGAGGATCCGGTTGAGCCGGGCGAGCGGGAGGCCGGACTCGACGGTGATGGTGCCGGCCTCGCGGTCGATCTCGCGGACGGCGGTGAGCGCGTGCGGGCGGAGCAGGACGCCGTCGCCGGCGGAGGCGATCGAGGTGAAGGAGTGGCCGGAGCCGACGGCCTTGACGGTGCGGCCCTGTTCGGCGGCGCGCAGGATCTCCTTGGCCAGTTCCTCCGCGGTGCCGGGGGTGGCGGCCCGGGCGGGCCGGGCGCTCTGGTTCCCGGCCCAGTTGGTCCACCGGGTGGGGGTCGCGGTAGTGGCCTGGGGCATGGCGCCGCCTCCTGCTCCGTGGCCGACCGGGGTCGGCGCGGTCCGGGGCGGTGGGGGCCGCCCTACCCGCGGGTAGGCCCGCGGGTAGGGAGAGATTAGTCAGTTCACCGTCCGAGGTCTACGGTCTGTCCGGCCGCTTCTGCGGGCTCGTCGGCGGCCTGCTCGGAGGCGAGCCCGGCGCGCAGGCGGCCGAGGCCGGCGAGCGCGGTGACCACGCCGAAGACCCCGGCGGTCAGCGGCACCCAGTAGCCCGCGGCGGAGCCGGCGGCGTCCACCACCCAGCCGCCGGCGGAGGAGCCGACGGCGACGCCGAGGGCGAGCCCGGTGGTCGTCCAGGTCATGCCCTCGGTCAGCTGGGCGGCCGGGACGAGCCGTTCGACCAGGGCCATCGCGGTGATCAGGGTGGGGGAGATGGCGATGCCCGCGATCAGCAGCGCGCCGCCGACCGCGATCAGGCCGCCGACTCCGTGCACCGACTCGGCGACCAGCAGCAGCGGCGCCATGCTGAGCGCCATGAACAGGACGCCGGCGAAGAAGCGGCCCGCCATCGAGCCGGTGAGCTTGAGGGTGCCGAACACCACGCCGGCCAGGCAGGAGCCGAGCGCCCACAGCGCGAGGATCACGCTGGCGAGGGACTTGTGCCCCTGGGTCTCGGAGTAGGCGACGGTGACGACCTCGACCGAGCCGAAGATCGCGCCGGTGGCGACGAAGGTGAGGATCAGCACCTGGAGGCCGCGGTTGAGGATCACCGAGCCGCCGACGTGCCGGGCGCCCGGGTGGACCGGTGGTTCGGTGGCGCGCTGCCCGGCGAACAGCAGGACGCCGACGGCGAGGAAGACTCCGGCGAGCAGGACGCCGGCCTCGGGGAAGACGGAGGTGGCCAGGCCGATGGAGAGGATCGGGCCGACGATGAAGCAGACCTCGTCGACGACGGCCTCGAAGGAGTACGCGGTGTGCAGCTTGGGGGCGTCGTCGCGGTACAGGTGGGCCCAGCGGGCGCGGACCATCGCGCCGGTGCTCGGCATGACGCCCATCCCGGCCGCGAAGACGAAGAGCGTCCAGTCCGGCGCCTTGAGCCGGGCGCACAGCAGCAGGCCGACCACGGCGACGATGGTGAGCGCCATGGCCGGGACGATTATTCGGCGCTGCCCGTGCCGGTCCACCAGCCGGGAGACCTGCGGGCCGAGCAGCGCGGCGGAGATCGCCAGGGTCGCCGACACCAGGCCCGCCACCCCGTAGGAGCCTCTGAGCTGGGAGAGCATGGTCACGATGCCGATGCCGGTCATGGAGATCGGCAGCCGGGAGACGAAGCCGGTGGTGGAGAAGGCCAGACTGCCGGGGGAGGCGAATATCTGGCGGTAGCTGGACAGCACGGGAGCTCCGCGGGGGTAAGGAACGAGGCTGGTCAACACAGCTTACGTACCTTGGCAAACAGTATTTTCCGGACACCCTCGCGGCCCCGACGGGGCGCTCCGGCCCCTCAATGGCAGGATCGGTGCCATGTCCGACGCGCGCAAACCCTCACCGTCCGGCGCCGCCCCGGCAGCGCCGCAGCCGTACGACGCCCTGCTGCTGCTCTCCTTCGGCGGGCCCGAGGCCCCCGAGGACGTCGTCCCGTTCCTGGAGAACGTGACCCGGGGCCGCGGCATCCCCAAGGAGCGGCTGAAGGAGGTCGGCAAGCACTACTTCCTGTTCGGCGGGGTCAGCCCGATCAACGAGCAGAACCGCGAACTGCTCGCCGCGCTGCGCAAGGACTTCGCCGAGCACGGCCTGGACCTGCCGGTCTACTGGGGCAACCGGAACTGGGCGCCCTACCTGGTGGACACCCTGCGCGAACTGGCCGCCGACGGCCACCGCCGCGTCGCCGTCCTCGCCACCAGCGCCTACGCCGGCTTCTCGGGCTGCCGCCAGTACCGGGAGAACCTGGCCGACGCGCTGGCCGCCCTCGCCGCGGAGGGCCTGCCCGAGCTGCGGGTCGACAAGCTGCGGCACTTCTACAACCACCCCGGTTTCGTCGAGCCGATGGTCGACGCCACCCTGGCCGCCCTGGCGCGGCTGCCCGAGGACGTCCGGGCCGGCGCCCGGCTGGCGTTCACCACCCACTCCATCCCGGACGCCATGGCCGAGGCCTCCGGCGCCCCGGACGACCCGGCCCGCGGCCGCCCCGGCGGCGCGTACGTCGCCCAGCACCTGGACGTCGCCCGGCTGATCGCCGGGGCCGTCGCCGAACGCACCGGCGTCGCGGACCGGCCTTGGGAGCTGGTGTTCCAGAGCCGCAGCGGCGCTCCGCACACGCCGTGGCTGGAACCCGACATCTGCGACCACCTGGAGGCCCAGCACGCCGACGGCGCGCCCGCCGTGGTGATGGTCCCGATCGGCTTCGTCTCCGACCACATGGAGGTCAAGTACGACCTCGACACCGAGGCCGTCGCCAAGGCCGCCGAACTCGGCCTGCCGGTGGCCCGCGCCGCCACCGTCGGCGCCGACCCGCGGTTCACCGCCGCGGTGCGCGAACTCGTCCTGGAGCGGGCCGCCGCCGAGCGCGGCGAGCCGGTGACCCGCTGCGCCCTCGGCGCGCTCGGCCCCAGCCACGACGTGTGCGCGGTGGCCTGCTGCCCCAACCCGCGAGCCCCCCGCCCGGCCGCCGCCGAGCGCTGACCGCCCGTCCCGCTTTCCCGGAGGAGAGACCCGTGCCCACTCCCGCCCTGCCCGACGACCGGCTCCTCGACGACCTGCTGGAGGTCGCCCTGGACGCGGCCCGGCAGGCCGGCGCCCTGCTGCGCGACGGCCGGCCCGCCGACCTCGGCGTGGCCGGCACCAAGAGCAGCCCGGTCGACGTGGTGACCGAGATGGACCTCGCCTCCGAGAAGCTCGTCCTGGAACTGATCACAGAGCGCCGCCCCGAGGACGGCTACCTCGGCGAGGAGGGCGCCGAGCGGCCCGGCACCAGCGGGGTGCGCTGGGTCGTCGACCCGCTCGACGGCACGGTCAACTACCTGTACGGGCTGCCCTCCTGGGCGGTCAGCGTGGCCGCCGAGCTGGACGGCCGGGCGGTCGTCGGCGTGGTGTACGCGCCGGCCCGCGGCGAGCTGTTCCACGCCGTCCTCGGGCGCGGCGCCCGGCTCGACGGCCGGCCGCTCTCCACCCGCCCGGCCCCGCCGTGGGGCCAGGCGCTGATCGGCACCGGCTTCAACTACGTCCAGTCGGTGCGGACCCGCCAGGCCGAGGTGCTGCTGTCCCTGATGCCCGAGGTGCGGGACATCCGCCGGGGCGGGGCCGCCGCGGTGGACCTGTGCGACGTCGCCGCCGGGCGGCTGGACGGCTACTACGAGCGCGGCCTCGCCCCCTGGGACCGCGCGGCCGGCTGCCTGATCGCGGCCGAGGCCGGGGCCCTGGTCGGCGGACGCCCCGGGCACGGCCCGGACGGCGAGCTGACCGTGGCCGCCGCGCCGGGCGTGTACCAGCCGCTGCAGGAGCGGCTGGCCGCGCTGCGCGCCTGGGCCGACTGAGGACACGCCCTGGGCCCCTGGACGGCCCTGGACAGCGAAGAGCCCTGGCATACGGGGGATGCCAGGGCCTGGGTTTTTCGCACGACCCCCGCAGGGCCGCTGGTGCCGGAGGTCCGGCGTCGGGTCGGAAGGTCGGGTGGATCAGGCGGCGGTGCGGTGGCGCTCCAGCACGGTGTCCACGCCGTGCTCGGCGGCGAGCCGGCGGAGGTCGTCCAGCTCGGACTGCTCCACCTCGGCGAGGAACTCGTCCCCGGCCTCGATCGCGCGGTGCAGATCCTGCTCGGCGTTGGCTATGCGCTGCAGGATTCCGGCCTTGAAGGCGTCCATACGGGCCCCCTTACTGTGTCGGACGTGCACGGTCGTACGTTCTCCGCCCCGAGGAGGTGTGGCCAGCGGCAGCGCCCCGTCCGGCAGGTCGTGAATCTCCGGTCGAGCGCGGAGACGGCCTTCGGCCGCTCCCGGTGACGTCCCAGCCCCAGGGCCGGCGCGGATGAACGCACGGCGGGTGGGTGCGATCGGCCAAGAGCCAGATCGCGGGTGTGAAGCTGTCCTCCCCGCCGGGGGGATGGGGAAACCTTCCGGCCCGAGAAAGTTGCCTGTGTCACAGTCCAACCGGACTGGTCCCGGCACGAACGGTCACCACCCGCCGCCAACGCTCCGTGCCTGAGCGGCAGCTTATCGCTGCTTTACCGGCGGACCAGGCAGGATGGAGGCACCGTCGGAGCCGCGCGTCCGCTTCCGGGGCCGGCCTGGAGAAGGGACAACGATCGTGCGGGTTCTCGTCGTCGAGGACGAGCAGCTGCTCGCCGAGGCTGTCGCCACCGGCCTGCGCCGCGAGGCGATGGCCGTCGACGTGGTGTACGACGGGGAGGCCGCGCTCCAGCGCATCGCGGTCAACGACTACGACGTCGTGGTCCTGGACCGCGACCTCCCACTGGTCCACGGTGACGACGTCTGCCGCAAGGTGGTCGAACAGGGACTGGCCACCCGGGTGATCATGCTGACCGCCTCCGGCGACATCAGCGACCGGGTCGAGGGCCTGGAGATCGGCGCGGACGACTACCTTCCGAAGCCGTTCGCCTTCAGCGAACTCGTCGCCCGGGTAAGGGCGCTGGGCCGCCGCGCGACCGTTCCGCTGCCCCCGGTGCTGGAGCGGGCCGGCATCTCGCTCGACCCGGGCCGCCGCGAGGTGATCCGCGAGGGCCGCACCGTCCAGCTCGCCCCCAAGGAGTTCGCCGTCCTGGAGGTGCTGATGCGGGCCGGCGGCGCCGTCGTCTCCGCCGAGCAACTGCTGGAGAAGGCCTGGGACGAGCACACCGACCCGTTCACCAACGTCGTGCGCGTCACCGTGATGACGCTGCGCCGCAAGCTCGGTGACCCGCCGGTGATCGTCACCGTCCCGGGCTCCGGCTACCGGATCTGACTACCGGATCTGACCGGACCCGCCGGACCACCTGACCGGATCCGAGCGGACCGCACCGGATCCGGCCGCCGGACCCGGTCGGACCACCCCCACCCCGCGCCCGCCCCGGCGGACGCCCCGAGAGGACCATCATGACCACCCCGCCCCCGGCCGGCGGGCCCTCCGGCGCGCCCGCCGGCGGCCCGCGCGCCGTACCGCCCAAGCCCCAGCACCCCCCGCGCGCGCCCCAGTCCGGCCGCTACACCCCCGGCGACGGCATGCTCGCCTGGCTGCCCTTCCGGCCGACCATCCGGATGCGGCTCACCCTGCTCTACGGCGGCATGTTCCTGATGGCCGGCGTGGTCCTGCTGCTGCTGATGTACGTGTTCTTCCAGGACGCCGTGAACAACCTGGCGCCGCGCACGTTCCAGTTCGACGGCAGCCTGCGGGTCAACGGCGTCCCGATGAACAGCGCGCAGTTCAACCAGGAGCAGGCCGGCGACTACCTGCTGCGCTCCAACTCGGCGCTCAACACCCTGCTGCGCAAGTCGCTCACGATGCTGGTCTGCCTCGCCGTGATCGCCTTCGCGGCCGGCTACGCGCTGGCCGGCCGGGTGCTGCGCCCGCTCGGCCGGATCACCCGCACCGCCCGCGACGTCGCCTCCTCCGACCTGCACCGGCGGATCGAGCTGGACGGGCCGGACGACGAGCTCAAGGAACTCGCCGACACCTTCGACGACATGCTGGACCGGCTGGACCGGTCCTTCGACTCCCAGCGCCGCTTCGTCGCCAACGCCTCGCACGAACTGCGCACCCCGCTGGCGATCAACCGCACCCTGCTGGAGGTCCAGCTCTCCGACCCGGCCGCCTCGCCCGACCTCCAGCAGCTCGGCAAGACCCTGCTGGCCACCAACGAGCGCAGCGAACAGCTGGTGGAGGGCCTGCTGCTGCTCGCCCGCAGCGAGAACGAGCTGACCGACCGCCGCCCGGTGGAACTCTCCGAGGTGGCCACCCGCGCCCTGGAGCAGACCAGGGCCGAGGCGGACCGGCGCGAGGTCGAGCTGCGCTCCAAGCTCGCTCCGGCCGTGGTCGCGGGCAACGGCGTGCTGCTGGAGCGGCTGGCGCTCAACCTGCTGCAGAACGCCGTCCGGTACAACACCGCCGGCGGCTGGGTCGAGCTGGCCACTGCCGAGGTGCCCGGCGGCGGCGAGCTGGTGGTGTCCAACACCGGCCCGGTGGTGCCCGGCTACGAGCTGGAGCACATCTTCGAGCCGTTCCGCCGGGTCAAGGGCGCCGACCGCACCCGCAGCGACAAGGGGGTCGGGCTCGGCCTGTCCATCGTCCGCTCGGTGGTGCGCGCCCACGGTGGCACCATCGAGGCCACTGCGCGCGCCGGTGGCGGCCTCACCATGCGGGTCCGGATCCCCAACCCCTGACCCCGCCCGCCGGGCTCCTCCCGGGCCCGCCGCGCCCTCCCCGCCGCCGCGCTCCGTAAGCGACCGTTCACCGCCGCCCCCGTCAGGCCCGTCAAGACGACATAAGGCCTGGCGGGGGCGGCTTGTCATTTCCTGCCCGGGCAACTTACGGTGTCGTAACCTACGGAACCGTAAGTGCGTCGCAGACGTGCCCGCCCAACGCGCCCGTCCCGCGCGTGCCGTCCCCCAGGAGCAAGACCGTGACCATCGCCCCTGTGCAGAGCAGCGCCTCCCTCGGATCGACCGGCTGGACCGACGCCCGGCTGATCCTGGCCCTCGAAGAGGTCGTGGAGAAGGAGCTCAACCGCCACCTCGGCGTGGCCAAGGAGTGGATGCCGCACGAGTTCGTGCCGTGGAGCCAGGGCCGTGACTTCGACGGCGTGCTGGGCGGCGACGCCTGGGCCGTCGAGCAGTCCCAGGTGACACCGCTCGGCCGGGTGTCGCTGGTGGTGAACCTGCTGACCGAGGACAACCTCCCCAGCTACCACCACGAGATCGCCAGCATGTTCGGCCGCGAGGGCGCCTGGGGCACCTGGGTGCACCGCTGGACCGCCGAGGAGGGCCGGCACGGGATAGCCATTCGCGACTTCCTGCTCGCCACCCGGGCCGTCGACCCGGTGGAGCTGGAGCGGGCCCGGATGAGCCACATGTCCGAGGGCTTCGAGTCCGACAACGCGCACAGCATGCTGCAGTCGGTCGCGTACGTGGCCTTCCAGGAGCTCGCCACCCGCATCTCGCACCGCAACACCGGCAAGTACGCCGGCGACCCGCTCTGCGACCAGCTGCTGGCGAAGATCGCCAACGACGAGAACCTCCACATGGTCTTCTACCGGAACCTGCTGAAGGCCGCCCTGGAGATCGCCCCCGACCAGGCCATGCGGGCCGTGGCCGACGTGGTCACCGACTTCCGGATGCCCGGCCACGGCATCCCCGGCTTCGAGCGGGCCGCCGCGCAGATCGCCCTCGGCGGGGTCTACAACCTGCGCATCCACCACGACGACGTGCTGCAGCCGGTGCTGCGCCACCTGCGCGTGATGGAGATCGGCGGCCTCGGCCCGGAGGGTCTGATGGCGCAGAACGAGCTCGGCGTCTTCCTGGACGGGCTGGACGGTCAGGCACGCAAGTTCGAGGAGCGCCAGGCCGCGATCCTGGCCCGTCGGGCCGCGCGCCGGAGCGCCGACTAGGGTGTTCGGCGGAGCAGCCGAAGTGGGTGGATTTTCCGTGGTTTGCCCTGGAAGATTCTGAACGTGACCAAGCTCACATCGTGTCGCTCCGTGGTTTCACCCGACCTCGGAGAGTGATCACCCGAACGGGGGTGCCGATCGCAGTCCGTGACCGGATTTCGGGTCCGCACCCGGCCGGATGATTGGTCGGTACCCCAGGTGGGCAAGGGAACGGACGAGCATCAGTGCGGCCCGTGCTCACTGTGAGTGGCCGCCGAGCGGATGCTGGAGGAGGCTGGCGATGGCCCAGCGTGAGGCCTCCCACAGCCTGGTGGATCACCCCAACGGACCCCTGGCTGAGTGTCGATTGAGTAACAGGGCTTGAAGTAAGGCAAAATCTCCGCCTCGGGTCGGGCACAAGACCGACCCCCCATGCGTTACGTGCGCTGGAGATACCGCACACACCGCACAAACCCGGAGGGGGAGAGCGAACAATGGCAACGGACTACGACACCCCACGCAAGACCGACGACGAGCTCAACGAAGACAGCATCGAGGAACTCAAGGCTCGGCGGAACGACAAGGGCGGCGGCTCTGTCGACGTCGACGAGTTCGACGCGGCCGAGGGCATGGAGCTCCCGGGCGCAGACCTCTCGAACGAGGAGCTCGCGGTCCGGGTGCTGCCGAAGCAGGCCGACGAGTTCACCTGCATGAGCTGCTTCCTGGTGCACCACCGCAGTCAGCTGTACAGCGAGAAGAACGGCAACCCGATCTGCCGGGACTGCGGCGCCTGAGCACCGCGGCGGACAGGGCCCGGCACCCGCGGCTTCCGCGGGGCCGGCACAGCGCCCCTTCCGGCCCCGGGCAGCGGGGCCGGACGGCAGGTCCGGGAGCCGTCCTGACGGACGGCACCGGGAGGACGGAGTCGGCCATGAGCACGTCGGCCGGCACAAAGTCGTAGGGACGGTCCCGCATCAGCGGAACCGTCCCTCTCCGTTTTTCGGGCCTGTGCGCGTTTCGGGGCTGCCCCCGGGCGTGCGCGGGCCCTCCGCCAGGTGCTGGCCGGCAGGATCCGGCGCCCTAGGTGCGGGCGCCGCGACGGGCCTCCTCCAGCGCCTCCGCCAGCTTCATCGGCGAGCGGGTCGACAGGTAGAGGTAGGGCGTCGGGTCGGACGGGTCGGTCACCTCGATCCGCAGCGCCGTCGGGACGTAGCTGCGCAGCAGCATGAAGGCGCGCGGGTTGGCCTTCGGCCCGCGCCAGGCCACCGCCTCGGCGGGGCTCAGCGGGTGCGCGGCGCCCAGGGCGTCCACCGGGATCCGGGCCGGCCCGGCCACCAGTGAGCCCTGCACCACGCGGATCCGGACCGAGCCGTAGCTGCTGATCGCGACCGCGCCGGCGGCGATGCCGACCACCAGCCCGACCAGCGCGGCCAGACCGCTGACCCGCAGCAGGATCAGGGCGAGCGTGAGCCCGGTCGCGACCGGGAGCAGCCACCAGGAGCGCGGCACCGTGAGGCGTTCGTCGTACATGCCCCCATTGTGGGCGTCCTGACGTCGGTGCCGGGACGCCACCCCCACCGGCCGCGCGCCTACCCCTGGGTAGGCTGGGGCCCCGTGACCGGTTCGACCACCCCCACCGCCCCCGCCGACCGGCCGGCGCCCGCGCTGCCGCCGTCCCCGACCACCCCGCCGCCGGACGCCGTACTGCCGCCGCGCGCCCCCGAGGCGCCCGCCCCCGGCACCCGGCTCGGCTCCCACTACGAGCACTGCTTCGGCTGCGGACCGCAACACCCCGGCGGGCTGCGGATCGACGCGGTCGCCGGCGAGGGACTCGACGTCACCGCCGAGTTCGCCGTCCGGGACGTCCACCAGGGCGGCCCGGGCCTGGCCCACGGCGGAGTGCTGACCACCGCCATGGACGAGACCCTCGGCACGCTCAACTGGCTGCTGCACGCCCCCGCCGTCACCGGCCGGCTGGAGACCGACTTCCTCTGCCCCGTCCCGGTCGACTCGGTGCTGCACCTGCGCGCCTGGGTCACCGGCGTCCACGGCCGCAAGATCTACAGCGCCGCCGAGGCGCGCATCGGCGGCCCCGACGGACCGGTCGCGGTGCGTGCGCAGGCGCTCTTCATCCAGGTGAAGCTGGAACACTTCACCACGCACGGTCGTCCCGAGGACATCGAGAAGGTCCTCGACGACCCGGATCTGATGAAGCGCGCACGAGCCTTTGAGGTGAACCCTTGAGCAACACCCCCCGCCCGCCGCTGGACGTCCTGATCAGGCGCATCGACCCCGAGTTGCCGCTGCCCGCCTACGCGCAGCCCGGCGACGCGGGAGCCGATCTGCGCACCACCGTGGACGCCGAGCTGGCCCCCGGTGAGCGGGCCGTCCTGCCCACCGGCATCGCGATCGCCCTCCCGGACGGCTACGCGGCCTTCGTCCACCCCCGGTCCGGGCTGGCAGCTCGTTGCGGAGTTGCTCTCGTGAACGCCCCGGGGACGGTCGATGCCGGGTACCGTGGAGAGATCAAGGTGATCGTCGTCAATCTGGACCCGCGCGAGGGGGTCAGCTTCCGCCGAGGGGACCGGATCGCCCAGCTGGTGATCCAGCAGGTCGAGAAGGCCCGCTTCCACGAGGTGGCCGAGCTGCCTGGGTCGGCACGTGCCGAGGGCGGGTTCGGGTCGACCGGCGGCCACGCCGCGGTCTAGCATTCCCGCGGCCTCGCAGGAAGCCGAGCAGGTATTCGCATCGGTCTTGGACCGGGAAGGACAGTGACCGTGTTCCGTCGTCGCCAGAAGAGCGAGGACGCTGTCGAGCAGCTCGCCGACGACGCCATCAGCGCCGACGAGACGGCCGATGACGTCGAAGGTTCCGCCGAGAGCGAGAACGTGACCGAGCTGGACCCGTCCGACAAGGTCGGCCTGCCGCCGGCCCCGCGGCCGGACGGTCCGTGGGACCACTCCGAGCTGGAGAACCCCGAGGAGGGGCGAGTGGACCTCGGGGGTCTGCTGGTCCCCGGTGTCGAGGGCATGGAGCTGCGGGTGGAGGTCGCCGGTGACGCGATCGTCGCCGCGACCCTCGTCCTCGGCAACAGCGCCATCCAGCTGCAGGCCTTCGCCGCTCCCAAGTCGGAGGGCATCTGGGGGGAGGTCCGGGAGGAGATCGCCAACGGCATCACCGCGCAGGGCGGCCTCATCGAGGAGGAGGAGGGCCCGCTCGGCTGGCACCTCCGTGCGCAGGTCCCGGTGCAGCTGCCGGACGGCACCCAGGGCGTACAGCTGGTGCGCTTCGTCGGTTGCGACGGCCCGCGCTGGTTCCTGCGCGGTGTGATCTCGGGCCAGGCCGCCGTGCAGCCGGAAATGGCCGGGATCCTGGAGCAGGTCTTCCAGCAGACGGTCGTCGTCCGGGGCGAGAGCCCGATGGCGCCCCGCGACCCGATCGTGCTGAAGCTGCCCGAGGACGCCCAGATGGTCGCCGACGGCGGCGGTGCGGCTGCGGCGGCCGGGGAGGGCGACAACCGTTTCGGCAGCGCGGCCCTCGACCCGTTCGCCCGCGGTCCGGAGATCACCGAGGTCCGCTGACCTGGTCCGCGTCGCACTGATCGCCCCTGCCCGGGACCCTGGGCAGGGGCGATTTGCATGTGGCGGTCCTGTCCCCGTACAGTTCCGGAGTCGCCGCGAGAGAGCGGGGGCAAGCGGAAAGCGAATTCCGATGAATGAAACTCCGGAAAACGGAGCGGAAAACATCTGATAAGCTTGAAACACGAAAGAACGAAGCGCCCGGAGGGCCCGCTGGAAGGCGGTCCGAAGGAAGTGTCCGTTCCTTGAGAACTCAACAGCGTGCCAAAAGTCA